>NZ_JPGM01000020.1:0-148799 GCF_000731655.1 Burkholderia sp. MSh2
CCCACGCTGAAGTCCTGCCAGTTCGTGATCAGCTTGTCCGTGTGCTGGTTGATCGACATCGTCTTGCCGTCCGCCGACGTCGCGATGTCCGCCTGCCCCGACGCAACCGCGCCGCCCGTCGGCAACGCATACGCGCTCGTCGCCGCCAGACCCAGCAGCGATACGCCCACCGCCAGCAGGCGCTTGCCGCCGCCCGCCTTGCCCCGACGGCGCGCCGTTTCGCTCACCGCGCACCAGCCGCCCTGCGCGTCGTTCCATACCAGTGAATAAGCCTTGTTCATTTGGACTCCTTTTTATTCGATTGACAAATGTTCGTGCGAAATAAAACCGCCGATCACGCCTGCTCAGAAATACTGAGCAGCCTGAACCCATACGCTCGGCGCGCGGGTCGGCGAATCGCCGCCCCGGCCGAGCGGCAGCGCTGCCGTCAGCGAGACCTGCCGCTTGGTACCGAACCAGCTCGCACCGATACCCGCCGCCTGCATGTGTTTCGTATTCCGTTCGTTCGTCCATGGACGCCGGCTGATCTGCACGGCGCCCGCGTCGACGAACATGCTGACCTGCCACCCCGGCGCGGCGAGATAACGCAATTCCGCGCTGGCCTGCCAGCCCTGGTCGCCGCTCCCTTCGCCGAGCGCGTACGCACGCACGCCGTACGGGCCGCCCAGGCTGAATTGTTCGGAAGAGTCGAGATTGCGCGACGCGAGCTGTGCGCCGACCTGCCCGTATAGCTGGAACCGGCCGCCCAATGCCTGAATCCGCTGCAGGTCCAGATTGAGCTTCTTGAAGCTGCCGATCGTGTTCGTCAGCGGATTCGCCTGAAGCAGGTCGGTGCTGCGCAAGCGCCCCACGCCGAACATCACCGAGAAACCGGTGCGGCCGCCGCCCAGCCAGCCGTCCTGGCCGTTTCCGCTGAGCCCGAAGGTCCACAGGCCGACATTCTTGTCGTTCACCAGCGAGACCATGCCGTAGGTGTCGTGCAGGTTCTTGTTTTCGTATTGCACCTGCGCCGTGACGCTGAGATCGCGCGCCCGCACGAGCGGTTGGGCGACGTAGACGGTCTGCACGCTGGCGCGCCCGCTCAGCTCGACATCCGCAAAGCGCCCCGCCACCCGGTAGTTCAGCGACGAATACGCGACGCCGACCCGCGTGGATGCCGGCCCCACCGGCACCTGATAGGCGGCGCGGGAATAGCGTTGCCGCTCGTCGCTGACGAGCCCGCGCAGGCTCAGGCGATCGCCGAGCCGCAGCGGCGCATTGACGTCGATGCTGCCGGTGACGCGATAGCGCCCCGTCGACACGCCCCCGTAGTTGTCGAATTCCAGCGATCCGGAGGCCGGCGGCCCGCGTTCGGCGTCGACGACGAGATCGGTGGTGCCCGGTGCTTCGCCGGGGCGCAGCGTGCCGCGCGCGCCGACGCCCGCCAGATCGTCGAGCAGCAACAGGCTGCGTTCGAGGCTGGAGCCGCGGACGACGTCGCCCGGATGCAGCGCGGCCAGCGGCTGCCGCAACACGGCAGCGATCACGCGGGACTGGTTCTGGATCTCGATCTTGCCGTAGCGCCCCTCGGCGACTTCGATGCGCACGACACCGTTCTCGATGTCCTGCTTCGGCAGATAGGCGCGCGCGAGCACATAGCCGCGCTCGCGATAGTAGGCAGTGATCCGCTCTGCCGCGCTTTGCAGGTCGGCAAACGTGAGCGAATCGCCTGCCAGCCCGGCGACGAGCGCCTGCAGCGTGGCAGTGTCGAATACGGTGTTGCCGCTGACGTCGAACGCGCGCACGGCGATGCGCGGCCCGGCGTCCGGTTGCGGCTGCGCGGCGCTTTCGGAGGGGACGATCTCGAGATCGGGGGCGGCTTCCGGCGGCAGCGCCGGCCGCGACGTTTCGACGTCGCGCATCGTCGCCCCGGCAGTCGGCACTTGCGCGTGCGCCTGCCCGGGCGCGCTCGCGACGCCTGCGCCCCACAACAGCGACAGGCACAGCATGCCGCCAGCGCTTCGAAGCGCGCGCGGAACACCGCGACCGTCGATGGATACGGCCGGCGCACCGGCTGCACACACCCCCGCGACGACAACACTGCCGATGTCATTCCGGCAACGGACGACGATTCTTCGTTGATCTACCCACATGCGCCACAGCATCCGAAGTGCAGTCGCCGGAACGCTCCGGCGATCAATTTATTCGGCGGATGCTACAGACAGACAATCGGGATGTATGTAGATCAGGTACGAAATTTACGCGGTAATTCTCGTTCAAATGCAGTCGCGTACTAAGTCACTTTCTTCAAAGATAGCAATCCTATTGATCTGTCCCGACCGGACAGGCATCGTTCGTGCGTGATCGACGCGTCGGCCGCACCAGCCGGCCCCCTCTCGACACGACATGCGCCGCGACGGCGACCACCGCCGGCTTCACGCGCGCCGATGCGCGGCGGTCGCCGCCGCGAGTGCCGCGAACCCCGCCGCCCCGGCGAGCAGCGCCGCGGCCGCGACCCACAGCGCCGGCGTGAACGATCCGTATCGGGCAACCAGCGGCGCCGCCACGAGCGGCCCCGCGATCTGCCCGACGCCGTACGACGCGGTCGCATAGCCCATCAGCCCGGCCGCGCGCTCGCCGTGCAGACGCCGCGCCTCGCGCATCGCGAACAACGTGATCGCGGTGAACGGCAGGCCGAGCAACGCACTGCCGACCGAAAAGCCGGCCGCATTCGGCCATACGATTCCGGCCGCGATGCCGAGCGCCTGCAACGCGCAGCCGGCCGAGAGCAGCAACCGGTTGTCCCAGTGGCCGGGCAACCGCGAAGCGGCGATCGCGCCGACGATCAGCGCCGCGCCGAACATCGGCCAGAACAGGTCGGGCCACGGCGAAGCGGCCGGCAGCGCGCCGCGCGCGATCACGGGCAGGAATGTCGCGGTGATGATGTAGCCGAAGCCCGGCATGCCGTACAGCACGACGAGCCACGCGGCGTCCGCGCGGTGGCGACGTGCGCCGGCCGGCGCCGCGGAAGCTGCCGGGGTAGCGACAGCCGCGTTCACGGCCGCTCCGACGGCGGGCACGACCGCAAACGTGCGCCAGATCGCGACCGACAACACGGCCGACAGCGCCGCGAAACCCAGCCAGCCGGTCGCCGCGCGATGGCCGGCCAGCACACTGCCGATCAGCCCCGTCGCCACGATGCCGACGCCGGGCCCCGCGTAGATCACCCCGCTCCACTCCGGCGCGTACAGTTCGGCCAGCCGCTTCAGCCCCCATTGCGACATGAACACGAACGTCCACGCACTGACGACGCCCGCGACGAAACGCACCGCGAGCCACAGGGGCAGCGGATGGCCGACGCCCATCGCGGCGGTGAGCAGCACGGTGGCCGCGAGACCGAAGCGGACCATCCGCGCGGGCGCGACGCGCAGCGCCGCGCAACTGACCGCGCCGGCGAAATAGCCCGCGTAGTTCGCCGACGCGAGCCAGCTGCCGGCCTTCAGACCGATCGAGCCGTCGGCAAGCATCAGCGGCAGCAGCGGCGTGAACGCGAAGCGACCGACGCCGAGCACGATCGCGAGGCCGGTCATGCAGGCCAGCGCGACCACGCGGGCTTGGCGGTCGGCTTCGTCTGACGAAAGCGCGTGGACGGCGGACGGTGCATCGGGACGGGACATGGCGGCGGCACGGGCCGCCGCATGCGATGCGCCGGCCGGAACGGAAATCGGGACGACCTCATCCTAGCTTGACCTGACATTCTCGAAAAATGAATAATCCAGAACACATCCATCCCTCGGAGAGAATCATGGATCTGGCGGCACTGGCGATTTTCCGGGCGGTCGTGCGCGAGAACGGCGTGACACGCGCGGCGGTCAAGCTCAATCGCGTGCAGTCGAACGTCACGACGCGGATCAAGCAGCTCGAGGAGGAACTCGGCGCGGCGCTGTTCGTGCGCGACGGCCGCCGGCTCGTGCTGACGCCGGCCGGGCATACGCTGCTGCCCTACGCGGAGCGTCTGCTCGCGCTCGCCGACGAGGCGCGCGACGCGGTGCGCGAGGACACGCCGCGCGGGCGGCTGCGGCTCGGCACGATGGAAAGCACGGCGGCGAGCCGCCTGCCGGCCGTGCTCGCGCGCTATCACCATGCCTGGCCCGACGTGTCGCTCGAACTGGTGACGGGCACGACCGGCTGGCTGATCGACCGCGTGCGCGACTTCGAGATCGACGCCGCGCTGTTCGCGCGCCCGCCCGCGCCGGAGACGCTGCCCGACACGTTCGAGACGGTGCCGATCTTCCGCGAGGACCTGGTGCTGCTGACGCCGCGCGGCCATCCGCCGGTGCGCACGCCGCGCGACGTGATCCTGCCGACGCTGATCGCGTTCGAGCGCGGCTGTACCTACCGGAAATACGTCGAGCAATGGTATGCCGCGCACGAGGTGAAACCGGCGCGCGTGCTCGAACTCGGCTCGTATCACGCGATCGTCGCCTGCGTCGCGGCCGGCGCGGGCATCGCGGTCGCGCCGCGTTCGGTGCTCGACCTGCAGCCCGAGACCGGCAACATCGCCGCGCACACGATTCCCGCACTCGAAGGCATCGATACGCTGCTCGGGTGGCGGCAAGGGTATGCGTCGGCGGCGCTCGCCGCGCTGCGCGATGCGCTCGTCGACGCCGCCCGGCAACCCGGCGGTGCGGCGAAGCCGCCGGTGGCCGTGCCGGCCTGAAGCGCCGGGCAGCCGCAGCCGCGCCCGCGCCGGCCGGCCCCGCAAACACGAAGGCCCGACCGGCATCAACCGGTCGGGCCTTCGTATTTGTCACGCGATGCCGCCGTCAACCGGACGGCATCGTATCGGCTGCGACGATCAGAGGCGTTCCTCGACCCAGCCCTTCACGCCGGCCAGCGCGCCCGGCAGGTTGTCAGGCTCGGTGCCGCCCGCCTGCGCCATGTCCGGACGGCCGCCGCCCTTGCCGCCCACCTGCTGCGCGACGAAGTTCACGAGCTCGCCGGCCTTGACCTTCTTGCTCGCGTCGGCCGTGACGCCCGCGATCAGGCTGACCTTGCCGCCTTCGACGGCCGCCAGCACGATCGCCGCGCTCTTCAGCTTGTCCTTCAGCTTGTCGACCGTTTCGCGCAGCGTCTTCGCGTCGGCGCCGTCGAGCGTCGCGGCCAGCACGTACACGCCGCCGATTTCGACGGCCTGCTGCGCGAGCTCGTCGCCCTGGCTCGATGCGAGCTTCGACTTCAGCGCGCCCAGCTCCTTCTCGAGCGACTTCACCTGGTCCTGCACCTGCGCGATGCGCTGCGTGAGCTCCGACGGCTGCACCTTCAGCGCGGCCGCGGCTTCGTTCACACGGGTGTCGAGCGCCTGCACGTAACGCAGCGCGTTGTCGCCGGTGATCGCCTCGACGCGGCGGATGCCGGCCGCGACGCCGCCTTCGACGACGATCTTGAAGAAGCCGATGTCGCCGCTGCGGCTCACGTGCGTACCGCCGCACAGCTCGCGCGAGAAACCGAGGTCGAGCACGCGCACTTCGTCGCCGTACTTCTCGCCGAACAGCGCCATCGCGCCGCCCTTGACCGCTTCGTCGTACGGCATCACGCGCACGATGCCCGGTGCGTTCGCGAGGATTTCGGCATTGACGATCTGCTCGACGCGACGGATTTCGTCGTCCGTCATCGGCGCGTTGTGCGCGAAGTCGAAGCGGGTCTTTTCCGCATCGACCAGCGACCCCTTCTGCTGCACGTGCGCGCCGAGCACTTCGCGCAGCGCCTTGTGCATCAGGTGGGTGGCCGAGTGGTTGCGCTGCGTGCGCGCGCGGCGATGCGCGTCGATCTCCGCGCGCAGCACGTCGCCGACCTTCAGCGCGCCCTGCTCCAGCGTGCCGTGGTGGCCGATCACGTCGGCCTGCACCTTCAGCGTGTCAGCCACCGCGAAGCGCGTCGACGCATTCGCGAGCACGCCCTGGTCGCCGACCTGGCCGCCCGATTCCGCGTAGAACGGCGTGTGGTCGAGCACGACGACCGCGTCCTGGCCGGTTTTCACTTCGTTCACCGACGAACCGTCGACGTACAGCGCGACGACCTTCGCGTCGTCGAACGCGATTTCCTCGTAGCCGTGGAACGTGGTTTTCGCGCCCGTGTATTCGAGGCCCTGCGTGGCCTTGAACTTGCCGGCCGCGCGCGCCTGCTCGCGCTGGCGCGCCATCGCGTCGTCGAACGCCGGCTCGTCGACCGTCATCCCGCGCTCGCGGCACACGTCGGCCGTGAGGTCGAGCGGGAAGCCGTAGGTGTCGTGCAGCTTGAACGCGAGCTCGCCGTCGAGCACCTTGCCGCCCTTCGCCTCGACGTCGGCCAGCGCGGCCTCGAGGATCGACATGCCGTGCTCGATCGTCTCGAAGAAACGCTCTTCCTCCTGGCGCAGCACGTCGGTCACGCGCTGCTCGGCTTCCTTCAGCTCCGGATACGCGACGCCCATCTCGGCGACGAGGTCGGCCACCAGCTTGTGGAAGAACGCGCCCTTGCGGCCGAGCTTGTAGCCGTGGCGGATCGCGCGGCGCACGATCCGGCGCAGCACGTAGCCGCGGCCTTCGTTGCCGGGGATCACGCCGTCGACGATCAGGAACGAGCACGCGCGGATGTGATCGGCGATCACCTTCAGCGAGTTGTTCGTGAGGTCGCTGATCTCGGTCACGCGCGCGGCGGCCTTGATCAGGTTCTGGAACAGGTCGATCTCGTAGTTGCTGTGCACGTGCTGCAGCACCGCGGCGAGACGCTCGAGGCCCATGCCGGTGTCGACCGACTGCTTCGGCAGGCGCGTCATGTTGCCCTGCGCGTCGCGGTTGAACTGCATGAACACGAGGTTCCAGATCTCGATGTAGCGGTCGCCGTCTTCTTCGGGCGATCCCGGCGGGCCGCCCCACACGTCCGGGCCGTGGTCGTAGAAGATTTCCGTGCACGGGCCGCACGGGCCCGTGTCGCCCATCGTCCAGAAGTTGTCCGACGCGTAGCGCGCGCCCTTGTTGTCGCCGATGCGGATGATGCGCTCGGTCGGCACGCCGACTTCCTTCGCCCAGATGTCGTACGCCTCGTCGTCTTCCTGGTAGACGGTGACCCACAGCTTGTCCTTCGGCAACTGGTAGACCGTGGTCAGCAGCTCCCACGCGAAGCGGATCGCGTCGTGCTTGAAGTAGTCGCCGAACGAGAAGTTGCCGAGCATCTCGAAGAACGTGTGGTGACGCGCCGTGTAGCCGACGTTCTCGAGGTCGTTGTGCTTGCCGCCCGCGCGCACGCTGCGCTGCGCGGTGGTCGCGCGCGAGTACGGGCGCGGATCCGTGCCGAGGAAGACGTCCTTGAACTGGACCATGCCCGAGTTCGTGAACATCAGCGTGGGGTCGTTACCGGGCACGAGGCTCGACGAGCGGACGATCGTGTGGCCCTTCGATTCGAAGAATTTGAGGAATTTCTCGCGGATTTCGGCAGCTTTCATGGCGTGCGGGGACAGTCTGGCAAAGACGGCTTCAAACGCCGGCGCCCTGGGCGGGGCGCGGCGGCATGGATTTGGAAACGATCGATTATACGGGATCGGGGCCGGCTTCCGGGCAAAGCGCGGGCAAAGCGGCCGGGCCCTTCCCGGGTCCGGCGCCGGCCCGCGACCGGCGCGAGCGGGCGCCCGGCCCCCTGCGCGGCCGATTCGCCTTAAGATGCTCGGCATGCCAATCGGCCGTGCCCCGGCAAGGCAGGCCAGCCATGAAAGGAGACGATTCGACGATGGGTGCCCTGAGCCATATCCGCGTGCTGGACCTCACCCGCGTGCTCGCGGGCCCGTGGTGCGCGCAGACGCTCGCCGATTTCGGCGCGGACGTGATCAAGGTCGAGCGCCCGGGCGCCGGCGACGACACGCGCCACTGGGGGCCGCCGTACCTGCAGGACGCGGACGGCGCCGACACGGCCGAAGCCGCGTACTACCTCGCGGCGAACCGCAACAAGCGCTCGGTGACGATCGACATCGCGACGCCCGAAGGCCAGCGGATCGTGCGCGAGCTCGCCGCGCAGAGCGACGTCGTGCTCGAGAACTACAAGGTCGGCCAGTTGAAGAAATACGGGCTCGACTACCCATCCCTGCGCGCGGTGAAGCCCGATCTCGTCTACTGCTCGGTCACCGGCTTCGGCCAGACAGGCCCGTACGCGCACCGCGCGGGCTACGACTTCATCGTCCAGGGCATCGGCGGCTTCATGAGCATCACCGGCGAGCGCGACGGCGAGCCGGGCGGCGGCCCGCAGAAGGCCGGCGTCGCGATCGCCGACCTCTCGACCGGCCTCTACTCGACGATCGCGGTGCTCGCCGCGCTCGCGCACCGCGACCGCACCGGCGAGGGCCAGTACATCGACATGGCGCTGCTCGACGTGCAGGTCGCGCTGCTCGCGAACATGAACACCAATTTCCTCGCGAGCGGCAAGCCGCCGGTGCGCTGGGGCAACGCGCATCCGAACATCGTGCCCTACCAGACGTTCCAGACGCGCGACGGCTGGATCATCGTCGCGGTCGGCAACGACGGCCAGTTCCGCAAGTTCGTCGAGGCCGGCGGCCGGCCCGGGCTGGCCGACGACGAGCGCTTCGCGACGAACCCGTCGCGCGTGCGCCACCGCGACACGCTGGTGCCGATCCTCGCGGAGATGGTCAGGGTGCGCGACAAGGCCGACTGGATCGACGCGCTCGAAGCGGCCGGCGTGCCGTGCGGGCCGATCAACGATCTGGACGAAGTGTTCGACAACGAGCAGGTGATCGCACGCGGGATGCAGGTGTCGCTGCCGCATCCGTGCGGCGCGGACGCGAAGCTCGTGCGCAACCCGATCCGGATGAGCGCGACGCCGCCCGACGCGCGCACGGCCCCGCCGCTGCTCGGCGCGCATACCGACGACGTGCTGCGCGACATGCTCGGTTACGACGACGCGAAAATCGCGGCGCTGCGGGCGAAACAGGCGATCTGAGCGCGGTTGCCGGCCCGGGTGCGCGCCGGCATGCTGCGGGCGCCGCGCCGCGCGCCGTCAGGCGCGCGCCAGTGCGTCGAGCCAGCCGCGCGCCGCGGGCCAGTCGCCGAGGCCGCTGTCCGCATTGATGTGGCCGCGCGGGCCGATGTCGTGGAAGGCGCTGCCCCATGCGTTCGAGCACGCGCGCGCGAACGCGGGCGACCCGTACGGATCGTCGCGGCTCGCCACGACGGCGGTCGGAAACGGCAGGCGCTCGTGCGGCACGGGCCCGAAGCCGTGCGCATCGTCCGGAAACGCGGGGCCGGCCGGATCGGGCAGCGCGACGAGCAGCGCGCCGCGTACTTTCGCGAGCGCGGCCGGGCGGGCATAGCGCGTCGCCCACCACGCGGCCGTCAGCGTGCCGAGGCTGTGCGCGGCGATCAGCACGGGGCCGGGCGCGGCCTCGACCGCGCGGTCGAGCGCGAGACACCAGCCGTTGCGGAATGCATGCTCCCAGTCGGGCATCGCGACGCGCGAGAAGCGTGCATCGGCGCGCTCCCAGCGGCTCTGCCAGTGGAGCGGTCCCGAGTTGGCGTAACCCGGCAGGACGAGAACGGGGAAATGGCTCATGGAAGGTGCGTCGACGCGTGAAATCGTTATGTGGCGTCGACGCAGTGTCGCACACCCGTTCCTCCCTGATGCTGCCTGTCTGAACGAAACCGGAAGGATGTGCGTGGGGTCGGGTCGGGACGCGCCGGGTGCGGCGTCGCGACCGGTGGCGAGCCGCCGTGCCGGCGGCCCGCGTCGTCGGTCAGCGTACGTTCGCGCCGACGATGCCGCCTGCCGCGGCGCCGGCGACCGTGCCGATCGGGCCGCCCGTGATCAGGTAGCCGAGCGCGCCGCCCGCGGCCGCGCCGATGCCGGCGTTGCGCTGGGCATGCGTCATCGCGCATGCGCCGAGCTGAGACAGGACCGCGACGATCACGGCGGTACGAACGACAAAAGTGGTCTTCTTCATCATGGTTCCAGGTATTCCCCGCCCTGCGCCCATCCGCACGACGGCATTCGATTCGGTGCCGCCATCATAGGGAAGGCCAAACAGCGCGGGCAATCCGATTTACGTCGTGTTACAGCCGACACAATATCGAGATAAACCGGCGAAACCGCCTTCCGCCGTGCTGCGAGCCGCGCGGGACGCACCCCGGTCAGGTAGAATCACGGGATTAAACCGGCGCGACGCGCCGACACAGACACAACCTGACGCCACCGCATGAGCACCGAACGCAACGACGCCCCCGCGGCTTCCAATTTCATCCGCAACATCATCGACGACGACAACCGCACCGGCAAATGGGGCGGCCGCGTCGAAACGCGCTTCCCGCCCGAGCCGAACGGCTATCTGCACATCGGGCACGCCAAGAGCATCTGTCTGAACTTCAGCGTCGCGCGCGACTACGGCGGCGTGTGCCACCTGCGCTTCGACGACACGAACCCGGAAAAGGAAAGCGTCGAGTACGTCGACTCGATCGTCGACGCGGTACGCTGGCTCGGCTTCGACTGGCGCAAGGACGCGGTCGATCATCAGTATTTCGCGAGCGACTACTACGACAGGCTGTACGAGTTCGCCGAGCTGCTGATCAAGCGCGGCAAGGCCTATGTCGACAGCCAGAGCGCCGACGAGATGCGCGCGAACCGCGGCTCGCTGACGGAAGGCGGCAAGCCGTCGCCGTTCCGCGACCGTACGCCGGAAGAAAACCTCGACCTGTTCCGCCGCATGAAGGCCGGCGAGTTCAAGGAAGGCGAGCACGTGCTGCGCGCGAAGATCGACATGGCTTCGCCGAACATGAACATGCGCGACCCGGTGATCTACCGGATCCGCTACGCGCACCACTACCGCACCGGCGACGCGTGGTGCGTGTACCCGATGTACGACTACACGCACTGCATCTCGGATGCGCTCGAAGGCATCACGCATTCGCTGTGCACGCTCGAATTCGAGGATCACCGCCCGCTGTACGACTGGGTGCTGAACGAACTCGCGGAGGCCGGCATCTTCTCGCGCCCGCTGCCGCAACAGATCGAATTCTCGCGGCTGAACCTCACGTACGCGATCACCAGCAAGCGCAAGCTGCTGCAGCTCGTCACCGAAGGCCACGTCGACGGCTGGGACGACCCGCGGATGCCGACGATCGTCGGCGTGCGCCGCCGCGGCTTCACGCCGGAGAGCATCCACCTGTTCTGCGACCGGATCGGCGTGACGAAGATCGACTCGTGGATCGACATGAGCATCTTCGAAGGCGCGCTGCGCGACGACCTCGACGACAAGGCGCCGCGCACGGTCGCGGTGCTCGATCCGCTGAAGCTCGTGATCGACAACTACCCGGAAGACCTCGAGGAAGCCTGCACGGCGCCGGTGCACCCGCACCACCCGGAGCGCGGCGTGCGCACGTTCCCGATCTCGCGCGAGCTGTGGATCGAGCGCGAGGATTTCGCCGAGAACCCGCCGAAGGGGTATTTCCGCCTGTTCCCGGGCAACAAGGTGCGCCTGCGCTACGGCTACGTGATCGAATGCACGGGCTTCGACAAGGACGCCGACGGCAACGTCACGGCCGTGCACTGCAACTACTTCCCGGACAGCAAGTCGGGCACCGAAGGCGCGAACAACTACAAGGTCAAGGGCAACATCCACTGGGTCAGCGCGAAGCATGCGCAGCCGGCCGAAGTGCGGATCTACGACCGCCTGTTCAAGGTGCCGCATCCGGACGCGGGCGGCGCGAACTTCCTCGAGGCGCTGAATCCCGATTCGAAGAAGATCGTGCAGGCCTACCTCGAGCCGGGCAACGCCGATATCGCGCCGGAAACGCGCCTGCAGTTCGAGCGCCACGGCTACTTTGTTGCCGATCGTGTCGATTCGAAGCCGGGCAAGCCCGTGTTCAACCGGATCGTCGGGCTGCGCGACAGCTGGGGCAAGCCGGCCTGACGGCCTGCCGCGCACGGCGTCGACAGCCGTCGTCGCGCGACCAGAAAAAAACCGGCCTCAGGCCGGTTTTTTTATTGCACGCATCGAAGCGGAACGCGGCAGCGAGCGCCGCCGCGCGCGGTCACGCGCCCGACAGGCGCCGATGCAGCGCCGCCAGCGACAGCTTCGTGCGGAACAGCCGCGCGAGGCTGCGGCTTACATACGCGTCGACGTCGCCCGGCACGGTCCAGCGGTACGCATCCATCTCGGGAATCATCGAACCGTCCCGGCGGCTCGGGAACAACGACGTGCACGTGCAGCGCGCGGGATCGATCTCGCCGTCGGCCACCTGCACCGCGAACAGGTGCAGGTCCTTGTCGTGCCGATACGCGAAGCAGCCGAGATCGACGAGCCGCGCCGGCGCGAAGACGATGCCGGTTTCCTCGAGCAGCTCGCGCAGCGCGGCATCGACCGGCGTCTCGCCCGGTTCGCCCTGCCCCTTCGGGATGTCCCAGTGCGTGGTGTCCGTCGCATGCGCGAGGAACACGCGGCCGGCCGCATCGAGAATCACGACGCCGCACGACACCGTGCGCGGCGCGCCGCTCCGCCTCATCGCGCGTGTGCTCAGCGCTTCTGCAACTGCCACTTGCCCGCGGCCGTCTTGCAGTAGACGGGCTTGAGCGTCATCGTCTGGCCCTTCGCGGTGATTTCGGTGGCGATTTCGCGGCAGGTCTTGCCGTCGCTCTCGGACGTGGACGGCGTCAGCTTCGCATCGATCTGCGTGCCCCGGCCGCTGCTCTGCCACGTCGTGGTCTCGCCGTCCTTGCCTTCGTCACGCACCTGCGCGGCGGCCTGGGCGAGCGACGCGCGGTCGGCCTTGGTGAAATAGCTGATCGGCGTGTCGTTCAGGAAGTTCAGGTTGTTCTGCGCATGGGCGGGCAGCATCGCAGCTGCGCACGCGGCGCCGGCCAGCACGCGCGTGACGATGGAAAGGGATGCACGCATCGACATGTTGTTCTCCTTGGATGTTCGATCGAACGACGCGGTGCAGGCCGGCGAACCGGCACGCACCGCGCCCGTCAGCGAGCGAGCATAGCATGCGTGCCGTCGGCGCCGCCTAGTGCGTGGCCGGCGCGGCCGTTTGCGGATACCCGTCGGTCAGCGTGCCCAGGAACGCGATCACGTCCTTGATCTCGGCCGCGTCCAGCGCCGGCGCCTCGCCGCGCTTGCGGTCGAACGGCGCTTCGCGGTTGATGTTCGGCCAGTAGCGCTTCGGCAGGTCGTCGTAGATCTGCACCTTGCCGTGCACGACCGGGTAGAACTTCTCCGGATGGATGTCGCGTTCGACGTAGAAGCGCATGACGTCCTCGAGCGTGTGATACACGCCATTGTGGAAGAACGTCTTGCGCAGCGCGACGTTGCGCAGCGACGGCGTGCGGAACAGCCCGCAGAATTCGTCGCGGCCCTTCAGGTCGGTGCGCTCCGGGCCGCACGCGCCGAGATCGTGGAAGCGCGGGTCGCGGTTGACGGGCAACGCGCGGTTGCGCGGCACCGCGATCGCGATCAGCCCGAAATCGCTGAACTGCGGCGGCGTGCCGTCGAGCGCGCGCTGGCTGATGTGGCAGCTCGCGCAATTGCCCTTCTTCTCGTCGTTGAACAACTGCAGCCCGCGCATTTCGGCCGGCGTGAGCTGCGCATGACCGGCGAGATACGCGTCGTACTTGCTCGTGTACGGCGAGAACAGCTCGGGCGTCTGCTCGAAGGTCTCGAGCGCGCGCAGCACGGCCTTGAACGTCGCCGCGTCGTCGTCCAGCACCTTCACGCCGAACACCGCGCGGAATTCGTCCGCGTACGGGGCGGCCTTCACGGCCTGCGCGACCTTCGCGGGCGAACTGTTCATCTCGAACGGCGACGTGAGCGGAATGCGCGCCTGCTCGGCGCCCGTATCGACGCGGCCGTCCCACGTGAGGCCGCCCGTCGGGCCCGCGTCGACGCTCTCGTCGCCTTCGTCGTCGGAATCGTGGAAGTGCTCGGTGAACTGGGGCACGCCCTGCAGGTACTTGAGCGACGGCACCGCGCGAAAGCCCGAGCGCTTCATGTCGTCGCCGCCGAACTGCACGGCCAGCGCGTTGGACGGCCCGAACGCGTGATCGGGGCTGTGGCACGACGCGCAGGCAAGCTTGCCGGAACCTGACAGCGTAGGGTCAAAGAAAAGTTGCTTGCCGAGCGCCGTCATCCGGCGCACGCCTTCGTAAACTTGTGCACGCGTCTGCGGCTGGTTCGTCGCGACCACCGCCCCCGTGGCGGAAGCCGTTGCGGACGCAACCAGATTCGCGGCGCCCGGTGCACTCGCCGCACTCGCGGCCTGCCCGGATGGCGCCCCCGCGCCCGGCTGCCCGTCACAGCCGGCAAGGGTTGCAAGCGTGGTGGCCAGCGCGAGCGCGCCGGTCAGGTGCAGCCACGAACGCGCGAACGCGCCGGCTGTCGGTTGGCGAGGCTTCATCGAGTCGTCGGAAAGTGGGTTCATGAGCGGCCGGAGTTTATGTCAGCCGCATGACCGTTACATGACGGTCGATCGACAGCTAATCGAAAGGACGCCTACACCCGGCTGTCAAATCGAGCCCTCAAAATGCTTACAGCCGGACATGCCACGGTTACCCTCGCGAACCGGCGGTACACGGATGCTCCGGTTCCCCACGCGACAAGAGAGAGATAGAGAGTACAACGGATGAAAAACCACGCCTGGATTCGCTTTACACCGATCGCCGTTGCCGCGGCCGCCGCCCTCACCGCCTGCGGCGGCGACGACGTGCAGCAGCAAGGCCTGTCGACGGTGAAGAACGTCGTCGTGATCTACGCCGAAAACCGCAGCTTCGACAACCTGTACGGCAACTTCCCCGGCGCGAACGGCCTGCAGAACGTGACCGCGGCCAGCGCGCAGCAGAAGGACCGCAACGGCCAGGCGCTCGCGACGCTGCCGAAGGTCTGGGGCGGCCTGACCGCCAAGGGCGTGACGCCCGCCGTGACCGAGGCGATGACGGCCAACCTGCCGAACGCGCCGTTCGCGATCGACGATCCGAACGGCTTCAACACGTCGATGAGCGTGACGACGCGCGACCTGTATCACCGTTTCTACGAGAACCAGATGCAGATCAACGGCGGCAAGAACGACATGTTCGCCGCGTGGGCCGACTCGGGCGGCCTCGTGATGGGCCACTACACGCCCGACGCGACGAAGCTGCCGCTGTGGAAGATCGCGCAGCAGTTCACGCTCGCCGACAACTTCTTCATGGGCGCGTTCGGCGGCTCGTTCCTGAACCACCAGTACCTGATCTGTGCGTGCGCGCCGTTCTACGCGAACGCGGACAAGAGCCCGGCCGCCGGCTCGATCTCGGCCGTCGCGGCGGACGGCAAGTCGCTGCAGCTCGCGAGCAACTCCCCGGCTTCCGCGCTCGACGGCATTCCGAAGTTCGTGAATTCGGGCAACCTGACGCCGGACTTCTACGCGATCAACACGATGCAGCCGCCGTATCAGCCGAGCGGCAACAAGGCCGCCACGGGCGGCGACCCGAACCTCGCCGATCCGTCGGCCGCATCGACGCTGCCGCCGCAGACGCAGCAGAACATCGGCGACCTGCTGACCAACGCGGGCGTGTCGTGGGCATGGTACGGCGGCGCGTGGAGCCAGGCGCTGCAGGCCGCACAGAGCGGCACGGCGAACGTGATCTACGGCCCGAACATGACGGCCCCGAACTTCCAGCCGCACCACCAGCCGTTCAACTACTACGCGAACCAGGCGCCCGGCAGCACGAGCCGCGCGCAGCATCTGCTCGACGGCGGCACCGACGGCAGCGCGTTCATCAAGGCGATCGACGCGGGCACGCTGCCGCAGGTCTCGTTCTACAAGCCGCAGGGCAACCTGAACGAACACGCGGGCTACACGGACGTCTCGACCGGCGACCAGCACATCGCGAACCTGCTCGCGCACCTGCAGGCGAGCCCGCAGTGGAAGAACATGGTCGTGGTCGTCACGTACGACGAAAACGGCGGCTTCTGGGATCACGTGTCGCCGCCGAAGGGCGACCGCTGGGGCCCCGGCACGCGGATTCCGGCGCTCATCGTGTCGCCGTTCTCGAAGAAGGGCTTCGTGGATCACACGCAGTACGACACCGCGTCAATCCTGCGCTTCATCACGCGCCGCTTCTCGCTGCCGCGCCTCGCGGGCCTGCAACAGCGCGACGACGCGCTGAAGGCCAACGGCGCGCAGCCGATGGGCGACCTGACGAACGCGCTGCAGCTGTCGCCGAACCTGTAACGGCACGACGCGGCACCGGCCGGCATCGATGCCGGCCGCACCTGACGAAGGGCGACCCGGGTCGCCCTTCGTCGTTTCACGGATGCACGCGTGCCGGACGCCGGCCCCGGTGGGCGCGCTGCCCGGAGCCGTCGCATGCGAACCGCGCGCCGCGAGACGCGCGCTACCACCCGTACTTCATCTCGACGCCAATGTAATCGGCGTTGTGCCCGCCCGCCTGCCGGATCGCATCGCCGACCTGGAAGTGCACGGCCTCGATCGCGCCGATCAGGTTCGCGGCGATCGTCCAGTCCGCGCGCAGCTGCACGTACATCCCCGTCCACAAGCCGCCCTTGCCGGCCGTGCCCGGCACCACCGCGTTGCCCTGCTGGTAGACCGCGTCGCCGGTCGTCTCGCGCCACTGGAACCCGAGCGCGCCGAGCAGCGACAGCGCCGGCGACGGCTTCAGCGTCACCGACGGCTTCACGTGGATCAGGTTCGCGTAGCCGGTGAAGCCCGCGAGCGTGAAGTAATAGCCGTTCGGGAACAGCGGATTGAAGGTTTCGACGCGGCCGTCGTGCGGATGGCGATCGCCCGACGCCGCGTCGACCTGGAGCGCGACGCGCGGCGACCACGGCGCATCGAGCCGGTAGCCGGCAATCGAGCCCAACGCCCATGCGCGGATCGTGCTGCCGCCGACCGTGCCCGTCTGCAGCATCGTCTCGAGATCCCAGTCGAAGCGGCCCTGCGTGCCGGTGTAGCGCAGGTCCCACACGTCGCGCCGCTCGGCGCCGCTCGCATCGAGAAACCGCGCGTTGCCGCGGTTGTAGCGCGACCAGTAGCCCGACAGGTCGCCGGGCCCGACCGACTGCCGCTCGAAGCGCACGCCGCTGAACGTCAGGTCGCGGTTCGACACGTCGTCGAACGCGGACACGCTGCGGTTCTGCACCGGCTGCGTCGCATACGCAATGAAGCGCCATTTCCGGTATTCGTAGTCGGCCCACACCGCGTCGAACGCCTGCCGCACGTTCGGGCCGTCGCGCACGGCGATGAAGCGCTGCAGGTCGAACGCCATCTCCTGCCGGCCGACGCGGAACTTGAACGTGCCGCCGCCGAGCGCGCCCGTGTAGGTCGCGAACGCCTGTTCGAGATCGAGCGGATTCCTGTCGACCGGCGCGATCGTGTTCTTGCCGAACGCGCGATCATCCTGCAACTGCACGAAGAACTGCCAGTGCGAACCGAGATGCGCATCGGCGTGCACTTCGACGCGCTGGATCAGGTACGTATCCGATTGCGCGGAACCGATGCCGAACAGCGGCGCGTCGTTGGTTTCCAGGCGCTCGCGCAGGTTCACGCCGAGCGACAGGTACGACGCCGGATCGTTGCCGAGCGGGATGTACTTCAGGCCGTCGAGCGGCGCGCGCGGCACGCATGGATTCGCGAGCGCCGACCAGTCTTCCTGCCAGCGGTTGAACAGCACGGCCGGCCGCGCGGCCGGGCACGCCGACGCGCTCGCGCCGCCGGCGGCGGCCGGCGCCGATTCCGCCCGCGCCGCATCGACGCTCGCGAACAGCAGCCCGGCCACCACCGACGCGCGCGCAACGCGGTCGAGACGCGCCCCGCCCCGCCGCGCAATCATGCACGCTCCGGCGCGGCCGGCCGGGCGGACATGCCCGTGCATGCCGCCAGCGCCACGAGTGCGCCGGCCGGCGCGAGCAGCGCCCAGAACCCGGCCTGGCGATAACCCAGCGCACCGGCCGCCGCGCCGAGTGCGAACGCGACGATCGCCGGCCACATCTTCGCGAAGCGCGCACGCGCCGCGGCGCGCACGCTGTCGGGCGTGCCGGCGGACAGCAGGTCGACGACGTCGAGAATCGCCTGCGTGACGTTGCCGGTCATCACCGTGTTCGGCACGCCGGTGCGCGCGATCACGCGCGGATGCGCGTTCTGCACGCCCATCGCGAACGTGCCGACGATGCCGGTCAGCAGCACCGGCAGGCTGTCGGACTGGATGACGGGCGACGCCCACACGCCGGCCGCGCAGAAGCCGAGCAGCAGCAAGCCCTGGACCGCATGCAGCGCACGCGCGCCCTGCCAGGCCGGCCGCCCGGCAAACGCGCGTGCGATCAGGCTGCTCGCGACCACCCCGCACACGAACGCCGGAAACACGCTGAGCTTCAGCAGGACGCCCTGCCCGAACCCCGCGGCGCCCGCGCCGATCAGCACGAAGTTGCCGGTCACGTGCGCGGTGAAAAGGCCGAACAGCGCGACGAAGCTCAGCGTGTCGACGAAGCCGGCCACCGCGGCAAGGATCGTGTCCTCGTGCTTCATCGCGCCGCGCCCGCGTGGATCTCGGCGATATAGCCGCCCGGGAACCGGACCAGCGCCGCGTCGCGGCCGTCCGACGTGTACTGCGGCACGAGCACGCTCACGCCCGCGGCCTGCGCGCGCTTCAGCGTCGCGGCGAGATCAGGCACCTCGTAGCCGGTCATCTCGCGGCCGAACGGGTACGGCAGATGGCCGTCCGTCGCGAGCACGGTCATCCTGCCGAAGCCGGATTCGATGCGGATGCGGCGATACGTGTCGCCCGGCCGGCCGATCTCGACGCCCGGGGCGTTGCGAACGTCCGACACGACCTTGCCGTGCGAGAACGCGACGAAGTCGCGCACCAGCGTGTCGGCGCTTTCCGGCGACACGTACACGCGGTTCTCGGGCACGGTCTCCAGCGCGTCGTAATGCGGCGCCTCGGTGTGCCAGTAGAGCTGCATGTTCACGCCGCCCGGCCAGCGGATGATCGCGTCGCGGCCGATCGGATCGGGGAACGTGTCGACGACCACGTCCGCGCCGTGCGCACGCGCCGACTTCATCGCGACATCGAGATCGGTGACGAGATAGCCGGTGCGCTCCGAACAGAACGGATACGGAATCGGCGTCTTGAAGCCGAACACCGAGATCGTGCCGGCCGGCGTGAGCACCAGTTGCGACATCGTCTGGCTCGGCGTGGGCGTGACCTGGAACACGCCCTGCTTCGATTTCTTGCCGCCGAACGTCGCGACGAAGCTGTCGGTGAAGCGGTCGAAATCGTCGGGCGGCACGCACACGTGGGTCGTGTCGTACTGCGGGCCAACCGCCACGGCCGGCGTCGCGACGGCCTTCGCGGCCGAAGTCTTCGCGAAGGCGACGGGCGCGACGGCAAGCCCTCCCGCGATCATCACGGCGAGCAACACGGATCGAATGGTTTTCATGACAGGTTTTCCTGGTTGTTTCATCGTCATCGGGTGGTGCGGCCGTCGCCGGCCGGATGCTTCGCATCGGCGAGCAGGGTCGCGAGCACGAGTGCCGCGATCAGCCCGAGATGTTCGAAAAAGCTGTTGAGCGCCGTGAAATGCGCGGGGCCCGTGCGGTTCCAGAAGTCGTTCGCCACTGCCATCGCGACCAGCGTCAGCACGCCGAGGCCGCCAGCGCCGAGCCACGTGAAGCGGCCCAGCAGGATGCACAGCGAACCGGCAATCTCGACCGCGATCGCGAACGCCGCCCACAGTGCGGGCGGATGCAGGCCGAAATGCGCCTGCTCCGCCACCGCGCCGTCGAAATCCAGCGCCTTCGCGACGCCGCCGATCAGGTACGCGGACACCAGCGCGAGACGCGCGAGCGGCAGGACCCACGGCTGCGCCAGCAGCGCGTGGACCCACGCCGGGTTGCCGGTGCCGCCGGGGTTGGTCGGAGCCGCCATGTCAGACCGCCCAGCACGAGCAGCCGAACGCGCCCCAGAACCCCTTCGCGTCCGAGGTCGGCAACGCACTGCCCCACGCGCCCGCATGCGCATGCTGATGCACGTTGCACGCGTTCGCGCAGCCGCACATCGCGGCGGCCGCCGCCCGCTGCAGCGGTGCGCCGGCGCGCTGCGTCGCGCCCCAGCCGCCGTAGCCGCCGTACTGGCGCACCGGCGACCAGTCCGGCATCGCCGGCGGAACCGGCGCATCGTGCGACGCGAACGGCCCCGCGCCCCACACGATCCTGCCGCCGACCACCGTCAGCAACGCGGTCGTGTCGACGATCTCGTCCTCCGCGCAACTGAAGAAATCGCGATCCGGGACCACCAGGTCGGCAAGCTGCCCCACCGCGATGCGCCCCTTCCGCCCCTCCTCGTTCGAGAACCACGTCACGTACTCGGTCCACATGCGCAGCGCCGTCTCGCGGTCCAGCAGGTTGCGCTGCGGGTACAGGCGCAGCCCGCCGACCGTCCGGCCCGTCACGAGCCACGCGAGCGACACCCACGGGTTGTACGACGCCACCCGCGTCGCGTCGGTGCCGGCCGACACCTTGAGGCCCTTCGACAGCATCTTCGCGACCGGCGGCGTCGCCTCGGCCGCCTGTGCGCCGTAGCGCTCGACGAAGTATTCGCCCTGGTACGCCATCCGGTGCTGCACCGCGATGCCGCCGCCCAGCGCGGCGATGCGGTCCATCGAGCGCTCCGAGATCGTTTCCGCGTGATCGAAGAACCAGTTCAGGCCCGCGAGCGGGATGTCCCGGTCGACCTTCTCGAATACGTCGAGCGCGCGGCTGATCGTCTCGTCGTAAGTCGCATGCAGGCGCCACGGCCAGCGGTTCTGCGCGAGCACGCGCACGACGCCTTCGAGGTCGTCCTCCATCTGCGCCGGCAGATCCGGGCGCGCCACGCGGAAGTCCTCGAAATCGGCCGCCGAGAACACCAGCATCTCGCCCGCGCCGTTGTGGCGGAAGTAGTCGGTGCCGTCGTGATACTTCGTGCTCTTCGTCCAGTTCACGAAGTCTTCCTTCTCCGCATTCGGCTTCTGCGTGAACAGGTTGTACGCGATCCGGATCGTCATCTCGCCCGCGTCGTGCAGCTTGCGGATCACCTCGTAATCGTCGGGGTAATTCTGCGACCCGCCGCCCGCGTCGATCACGCCGGTCACGCCGAGCCGGTTCAGCTCGCGCATGAAGTGGCGCGTCGAGTTGTACTGGTACTCGAACGGCAGCTTCGGCCCCTTCGCGAGCGTCGCGTAGAGGATCGTCGCGTTCGGGTTCGCGAGCAGCAGCCCGGTCGGGTTGCCCGCCGCGTCGCGCAGGATCGTGCCGCCCGGCGGCTCGGGCGTGTCCTTCGTGTAGCCGACCACGCGCAGCGCGGCCGCGTTCAGCAGCGCGCGGTCGTACAGGTGCAGGATGAACACCGGCGTATCGGGGGCGGCCGCGTTGAGTTCGTCGATCGTCGGCAGGCGCTTCTCGGCGAACTGGTGTTCGGTGAAGCCGCCGACCACGCGCACCCACTGCGGCGCCGGCGTGATCGCGACCTGCCGCTTCAGCATGTCCATCGCGACCGCGAGCGAGCGCACGCCGTCCCAGCGCAGCTCCATGTTGTAGTTCAGGCCGCCGCGGATCACGTGGCAGTGGTTGTCGATCAGGCCCGGCAGCGCGCTGCGGCCGCCGAGGTCGACGACCCGCGTCGCATCGCCGGCGAGCGGCATCACGTCCGCGTCGCGGCCGACCGCCACGAAGCGGCCGTCCCTGATCGCGACGGCCGTCGCGACGGGGTTCGCGCGGTCAAGCGTCGTGATGCGGCCGTTGTGCAGGATCAGATCGGGTTGATTGTCAGTAGCGCTCATGAAGTGTCCTCGATGCAATCAGAAGCCGAGCCAGTGGCGGACCGGTGCGACGGCCGCGACGCCAATCAGCATGCCGGCCAGCCCGACCAGGGCGATCAGCGGCGGTGCGGGCGAGCGCACCTTGACCACGCTGTAGACGACGCCGACCAACGCGCCGGCACCCAATGAAACTAGATACGATTCCATCCGCCCCTCCCGACTCGATTAGAATGACCCGCAATGTCGCCCGGGCGCCGTGCGCGGGCGGCGCGATCCGCCGCCGCCCCGTCGGCTTCGCTTTCCTGCCACGCTTTCCTGCCATGCAACATCTTCCCGATCTCGAAGCCTGGGCCATCTTCGCGCGCGTCGCGGAGACCGGTTCGTTCGCCAAGGCCGCCGACCTGCTCGGCGTGTCGCAACCGACCGTGTCGAAAGCGATCGCGCGCCTCGAAAAGCGCCTCGGCTCGATGCTGCTGTACCGCACGTCGCGCAAGCTGTCGCTCACGCCCACCGGCGAGCTGCTGCGCGACCGCGCGATCCGGCTGCTCGCCGACGCCGAGCTGATCGAGGACGAAGCATCCGCGCACGCACTCGAACCGCATGGCCTCGTGCGCGTGAACGCGCCGATGTCGTTCGGGCTGCGCCACCTGTCGCCGGTGCTGCCCGCGTTTCTCGAACGCTATCCGCGCGTCGACATCGACCTCGTGCTGACCGACCACTTCGTCGACATCGTGTCGGGCGGCTTCGACGTCGCGATCCGGATCGCCGAGCTGAACGACTCGTCGCTGCGTGCGCGACGCCTCTGCTCGGTACGCCGGCCGCTCGTCGCATCGCCCGCGTATCTCGACCGGCACGGCCGGCCGACCCATCCGGGCGAGCTCGACCAGCACGTGTGCCTGACCTACACGAACATCCCCACACCCGACTACTGGCGCTTTCGCCACGTCACGTCGAACGACGAATTCGGCGTACCCGTGCGCGGCCGCATCCGCACCAACAACGCGGACGTCATCGCCCCCGCGCTGGTCGCGGGCCACGGTCTCGCCCTGCAGCCGACGTTCCTGGTCTGGGATGCGCTGCAACGCGGCGAGCTCGAGGAAGTGATGCACGACTGGAAAATCGCCGATATCAACGTCAACCTCGTGACACCGCCGGGCATGCTGCGCGCCGCACGCGTGACGGCCCTGCTCGACTTCCTCGTCGAACATCTGTCCCACGCGCCGTGGGCGCTGCCGCCCGTCTGAGCCCGCGACCGCCGGCGGCCCGTTACTTCGCCGGTACGGCCGGAATCGACTCGTGCGGCGTCGCGGTGCGCTGCGCCGCCTTGTGGACCATCGTGTACGCGTAGTCGACGCCCATCCCGTACGCGCCCGAGTGCTCCTTCGCGACCGCCATCACCGCGTCGTAGGTGTCGCGGCGCGCCCAGTCGCGCTGCCACTCGAGCACGACCTGCTGCCAGGTGACGGGCACGACGCCGGCCTGGATCATCCGCTGCATCGCGAAGTCGTGCGCATCCTTCGACGTACCGCCCGATGCATCCGCCACCATGTAGATCTCGTAGTCGCCTTCGAGCATCGCGCTGAGCGCGAACGTCGTGTTGCAGACTTCGGTCCACAGGCCCGACACGACGACCTTCCTGCGGCCGTTCGCGGCCAGCGCGTCGCGCACCTTCTGGTCGTCCCACGAATTCATCGACGTGCGTTCGAGCGTCTTCTGGCCGGGAAACACGTCGAGCAGCTCGGGGTAGGTGTAACCCGAGAAGCTGTCGCTTTCGACCGTCGTGATCGTGGTCGGGATGTCGAACGCCTTCGCGGCCTTCGCGAGCCCGACGACGTTGTTCTTCAGCGTTTGCCGGTCGATCGACTGCACGCCGAACGCCATCTGCGGTTGCTGGTCGATGAAGATCAACTGGCTGTTCTCGGGGGTGAGGACTTCAAGCTTCGGGTTGCTCATGGCGCGAATCATCCTTCTGGACAGGGAACGTTTGAGGCTTGCCTCGACCTGGAAACGGCGAGGAGCCGGCTGTGCGTTGCTCCGGAACTGCGTCATCCGGTTGCAGCCATTTAATCGGAAAAGTCGCGGTCCGGACATCCAAGAAACGGAATCGATCGAATTCCGAAAGCGGGGTCTCTCCGAGGCGGTCCGCCCTTTTGTTCGGCACGGAAACCCGATACGCTTCCTGCACATTGGAGGCCCGCCGTTCGCCCCCCGACCGTCACGAGAGGTTTTCATCATGAAGCCGTATTTTCTGTCGCTGCTCGCCGGCATCCTCGCCGGCGTCATCTATGGCGCGCTCGGCGTGAACGCGCCGGCGCCGCCGGTCGTCGCGCTCCTCGGCCTGCTCGGCATGCTGGCCGGCGAACAGATCCTGCCGCTCGCGCGCCGGCTGCTGTCCGGCCACCGGCTGCCGGCCGCATGGCGCGATGCACAATGCGGCCAGCACCTGTTCGGCGCGCTGCCGGGCGCGGCCGCGAACGACCGCAAGCCGTCGTGACGCAAGGCTCATGACCAACGTCGAACTGTTTCATTACCTGCTGCTGTTGATCTGCGGCGCGGGCGCGCTCACCTGGCTCGCCGAACGGATCTCGATCCCGCCGGCCGTCGTGCTGCTGCTCGGCGGTTGCGCGGTCGCCGTCGCCGGCAGGCGCGTGCCCGACATGGACCCGGCGCTGCTGCTCGCGGCCGTGCTGCCGCCGCTGCTGATGTCGAGCGGGTTCTATACCGCGTGGAAGGAATTCCGCCAGGAGCTCGCGTCGATCGCATCGCTCGCGCTCGGCGCGGTGGTGTTCACGACCGTCGCGGTCGCGCTGGCCGTGCATGCCGCGAACCCCGCGCTGCCGTGGGCCGCCTGCTTCACGCTAGGCGCGATCGTATCGCCGCCCGACGCGGTCGCGGCGAAAGCGATCCTGCAACGCCACCCGCTGCCCGCGCGGCTCGTCGCGGTGCTCGAAGGCGAAAGCCTCGTCAACGACGCGTCGGGCCTGCTGCTGTACCAGATGGCCGTCTCGGCCGCACTCGCCGTGTCGATCACGGCGGCAAGCGCCACCGGCCTGTTCTTCTCGCTGACGCTGATCGGCATCGCGGTCGGCCTCGCGTGCGGCCATGCGATGTGCTGGGTGCTGCCGCGGCTGCGCGACCCGATGCTCGGCATCGTCGTGACCTTCGCGATGGCATGGGGCAGTTACGGGATCGCGGAAGCCGTCGACGGCTCGGGCGTGCTGTCGGTCGTGACCTGCGGCCTCGTGCTCGGCGTGCGCCAGCATCGCGTATTCGACGCCGACATGCGGATCAAGGCGAAGGCGACATGGGAGGCGATCGTGTTCGTGCTCGACGCCCTCGTGTTCATCCTGATCGGTCTCGCGCTGCACGCGATCCTCGCCCGCGTGAACCACGAAGGCGCGCTGCTGATCGCCGGCCTGCGCGTCGCGCTGCCCGCGACGGCCGCCGCGATCGGCGCGCGCGTCGTGTGGGTGTTCGTCGCGATGTGGCTGCCGGGCCGCCTGCGCGCGCCGCGCGCGGGCCGCCCGCCCTGGTCGTGGCGCGAGGCCGTCGTGCTCGGCTGGTCGGGCATGCGCGGCGTCGTGAGCCTCGCGGCCGCGATCGCGCTGCCGGGCAACTTTCCCGGCCGCGACCTGATCCTGTTCAGCACCTTCCTGCTGATCATCGCGACGCTGGTCGTGCAGGGCGGCACGCTCGCGCCGCTGATCCGCATGCTGAAGCTCGGCCCGGCCGCGCGGCACACGATGTCCGAACACGCGGTACGCGCGCAGACGTTCGGCGCGGCGCTCGCCGAACTCGACGCGCTCGAACGGCGCGGATCGGACCTCGAACGCCAGTCGCTCGACCGCCTGCTCGCCGAGTACCGCAATCGCGTCGCGTTCAACGAACGCGCGCACCGCGACGGCGCCGAACCGGCCGGCGTGCGTGCGCGAATGCTGCGCGTCGAACTCGAACTCGTCGGCGTATCGCGCCGCGCGCTGCTCGACCTGCATCGCGACGGCAAGGTCGACGATACGGCGCTGCACCGGATCGAATCCGAACTCGATTTCGAGGAGCTGCGCCTGCAGCGCCTGCTCGAACCGTAACGCCCGGCGATGCCGCCGGCCCTCCCCCTTTTTCCCATGGAACTGCAATGAGCGAACTGTCCGTCGAAGCGAGCATCGGCCCGGTCGACTACCTCGTCCACTTCAACGATGGCGTCCACCAGTGGCGCGCCGACGAACCCGCGTCGCTCGGCGGCGGCGATACGGCGCCGACGCCCGTCGCGCTCCTGCTGTCGAGCCTCGGCGCGTGCACCGCGATCACGCTGAAGATGTATGCGCAACGCAAGGGCTGGCCGCTCGCCGAAGTGCACGTGAAGCTCGCGCACGAACCGGGCAGCGCGGGCAGCACGATCGTGCGCCGCATCACGCTCGACGGCGACCTGAGCGACGAACAGCGCGAGCGCCTGCTGCAGATCGCGAACGCGTGCCCGGTACACAAGATCCTCACCCATCCGATCGCGATCGACACCGCGATCGCCTGACGTCGCCCGCATCGACCACGAGATCCCCACCATGTCCGCCTCGATCAAGACCCTGCTCACGCCGCGCGAAAGCGACATCGGCAACCTCGTCGTACGCCGCGTGCTGCCCGCGCGCGCCGCGCGCCTCGTCGGCCCGTTCATCTTCTTCGACGAGATGGGGCCCGCCGTCCTGCCGCCCGGCCAGGGTATCGACGTGCTGCCGCATCCGCACATCGGGCTCGCGACCGTCACCTACCTGTTCGACGGTTCGCTGATGCATCACGACAGCCTCGGCTTCCGGCAGAAGATCGTGCCGGGCGACGTGAACTGGATGACGGCCGGGCGCGGCATCGTGCATTCGGAGCGTTCGCCCGACGAGGACCGGCCGCGCGCGCAGCCGGTTCACGGCATCCAGACCTGGGTCGCGCTGCCGGTCGAGCACGAAGACACCGCGCCCGCCTTCGTTCATCATCCGGCCGACACGCTGCCGTCGTTCTCGCGCGACGGCGCCAGCGTGCGCGTGATCGCGGGCGCCGCGTTCGGGCTCGCGTCGCCGGTCGCCGTGTTCTCGCCGACCCTCTATGCGTATGCGGAATTCGCGCCGGGCGGCCGGCTCGCGCTCGACGCCGAGCACGACGAACGCGGCGTGTACCTCGTCGATGGCGATCTCGCGATCGACGGCACGCCGCTCGCCCCCGCGACGATGGCCGTGCTCGAACCGGGCGCGACCGTGGCGCTCGCCAGCGCGAACGGCGCGCGCGTGATGCTGCTCGGCGGCGCGCATCTGCCGGGCGATCGGTTCATCGAGTGGAATTTCGTGTCGAGCGAGCGCGCGAAGATCGAGGCCGCACGCGCGGCGTGGGCCGCGCAGACCTTCGGCAAGGTGCCGGGTGAAGAAGACCAGTGGACGCGCCAGCCGGAGCGCAACGCGCAGTAAGCCGGGCCGGCCGTCCGCCGGCCGAAGACGGCCGGCGCATCGGCCGGCCGTCGTTCGCCTATCGCGTCAATCCCATCAGCTTCGCGAGCGTCGGCCAGCGGTCGAGCGACTCGATGAACGCGCGGCGCGCCTGCTCGTCGACGTAACGCTCCGGATCGAGCGCGGGCAGGTGCCGCGCGAGGCCGATGACGTCGTTCGGTTGCGACAGGCGATCGTCGTCGCCTTCGCCGGGAAGGATTACTGTTCGTCGATCCATACGCCATCCGGAGTTTTCACCGCGTAACCCGCGGCCGTCTGTATCGTCACCGTGCCCTCGTTCTCGCCCACCATTCGCGTGCGCGGCAGGTCGGCCGCGTACTGCGCGAGCGTCGCGCCCGGCTTGAACGGGCTGTTCGACACGAGGTTCGACATCAGCTGCGCGAGCGCGAGGAAGCTGGTGGGCTGCTCGATCACGGTCGTCGCGCCGTGGTTGCCGGCGAAGCCGACGAGCCGCACGCCCACCGGCCCGTGCACGATGCGCGGCGTCGGAATCTCGCGCAGGCCCGCGACCTGGTTCTTGTCGCCGCGCAACGCGGCGCCGTGCTCGGGGACGAACACGATCACGGCGCGGCGGCCCGATTGCGCGATCAGGTCGGCGAGGCGGTCGAAATCGCCCATCAGCTTCGTCGCGCGCTGCGGATACGAGTCGATGCTCGTCAGCGAGCTGCCGACGACCCGGTTGCCGTCGTGCAGGCTGATCGTGTTGTAGTACAACGCGACCGGGCCCGGCACCGACGCGCGCTGCGCGTACCAGCCCGCGAGCGTCGCATAGTCGTCCTTGATCGGCGAACCGTCGAACGCATGCATCGCGACGGGCGCGGCCGCGTTCGAGATCATCGGCGCATCGGGCACGCCGAGGTTGTCGTGAATCACCTGCAGGAAGTTGTCGAAGTGGCCGTCGTGGTTCAGCAGCGACTGCACCGAGTAGCCGGCGCTCGCCAGTTGCGAGAACAGGTGGCACTGCGGCGGCGCGGGCTTGTACAGGTCGGCATGCGCCTCCTGCCCGCAGCTCGCGCGCAGCACGCGGATCGCGGCCGGGCCGCTGTAGCTCGCAGCCGTGCTGAAGTTCGTGAACAGGTAGTCGAAATGGCTCAGCATCGGGTGGTTGCGCACCTTCGCGGCGTCGAGGTCGTCCCACGACAGCGAGCAGACATGCAGCACGATCACGTCGAACTGCGCGGCCGGATCGTTGCCGAGATGGCCGAACGCGACCTGGCGCTGCGACTCCTGCGTGCGGAACGTCGCGAGCGCGGCGTTGTGGTCCTCGGGCTGGTCGGCGCGCGCGGCTCCCGCCGCGTTCGCCTGCTGCTGCGGCAGCGGCGCGACGACGCGCGCCATCAGCCCGTTGCCGGCCTGCCACAGCGGCATCGCGATCAGCACGGCCAGCACGAAGGTCGCGACGCGCAGCCAGCGATTGACGATGAAGTACACGATCAGCGCGCCGGCCACCGTCAGCACCAGCACCGGCGGCAGCAGGCGCGGCAGCAGTTCCATCCAGTAGTCGAGGCGGAACGTGCTCACTTCGCGCGCGGCCTCGACGAGACGGGCGAGCGGCGGCGCATGCAGTTCGCGCGCGAGCAGCGGCACCGCGATCGCGAGCGCGACCAGTTGCCGGACGATGCGCCACGCGCGCTGCCGGATCGGCGCGCTCGCCGCGAGCGCCACCGCGAACGCGAGGTTCGCGAGCCACCACGGCTGCAGGCGCCCGGTCGCGAACATCGCGAACTTCAGGATGAAATACAGATTCCAGAACGTCATCTAAACCACTCCATGATGGGCGCCGCGTCAGTCGCGCGCCCGATCGAGTTTCGGCGCCAGCATGGCCCGCAGGCCGCGCGCCGCACCCTTCCACATCCGCACATAGCCGTCCACGCCGACGCGCAGCACCTCCTTCAGCCCGCCGAGCGGCGTATCGGCGCGCTCGCCCGCGTGCCAGTCGAGCCACGCATCCGCGCGGCCGAACGTGCACTGCACGAGCTGGCGCTCCTGTTCGAGCGTCAGCTCGTCGAAGCTCACGCCGAGATGGGTCGGCGTCACGCGGCTCACGCGCACCGGGAACGGGAACGGCCGGTCGCCGCGCGTCACGCACACCGTCAGCGTGTCGCCGACCGCGAGCGTGAGCCCCGGCACCGCCTCGAGGCCGAGGCCGCCGGTCGAGTAGTCGCTCGTGAAGCACGCGGCCGTCGAGCCGTCGGCCAGCAGCAGCGTGGCCGGCACGCGCATCGCGATGCGGTGCGTGACGCGCACCTGCCGGGTTTCGCGTGCGACCGCCAGCGCCGCGCCGAGCATCGCGAGGTTGTAGGCGGTCCAGCCGAGCGTGATCAGGATCGTCGACGCCTCGTCACCCTGGTCGGCCACGAGCCGCCACACGCCGGCGACGATCGCCAGCACGTTCAGCGCGAACAGCACGAGATACGGCTTCGACGTCGACCAGTCGACGTAGCCTTCGTCGATCTTGCCGCCCTTGTCGGTCACGTTGAACTTGCCGTGCTTCGGGCTGAAGAACGCGACGGTGGTCGGCAGCGCGATATACCACGCGAGCACCGATTCATAGACCTCGGCCCAGAACGAGTGCCGATAGCGCCCCTGCATCCGCGAGTTCGCGACGTTCGACAGCACCAGGTACGGAATCACGTAGCTCGCGAGCGCGAGCGCCGACGCGTTGATGAAGTACAGGTGGAAGAACAGGTACGCGAGCGGGATCGTCAGGAACACCAGCCGCGGAATCCCGTAGAAGAAATGCAGCATCGCGTTGCCGTAGCAGATCCGCTGGATGAGGCCGAGCCCGCGCCCGAGGAACGGGTTGTCGATGCGGAAGATCTGCGCCATCCCGCGCGCCCAGCGCGTGCGCTGCTTCACGTGGCCCGCGAGGCTCTCGGTCGCGAGGCCGGCCGCCTGCACGGTCGGCAGGTACGCGGACGTATAGCCGCGCCGGTGCAGCTTGAGCGCCGTGTGCGCGTCCTCGGTCACGGTCTCGACCGCGACGCCGCCCACCTCTTCCAGCGCACTGCGCTTGAGCACCGCGCACGAGCCGCAGAAGAACGTCGCGTTCCACAGGTCGTTGCCCGACTGCACGAGCCCGTAGAACAGGTTGCCCTCGTTCGGGATCTCGCGGAACGTGCCGAGGTTGCGCTCGAACGGATCGGGCGAGAAGAAATGGTGCGGCGTCTGCACGAGCGCGCACTTCGGGTCGCGCAGGAACACGCCCATCGTCGTCTGCAGGAACGAGCGCGTCGGCACGTGATCGCAGTCGAAGATCGCGATGTATTCGCCGTGCGTCTTCGGCAGCGCGCGGTTGATGTTGCCGGCCTTCGCGTGGCGGTTGTCGTCGCGCGTCAGGTAGTCGATGCCGGCCTCGGCCGCGAACGCCGCGAACTCGGGGCGGCGGCCGTCGTCGAGCAGGTAGACGCGCAGCTTCGCCGCCGGCCAGTCGATGCTCTGCGCGGCGAACACCGTCGGCTTCACGACCGACAGCGGCTCGTTGTAGGTCGGGATGTAGATGTCGACGCTCGGCCAGCTGTCGGGATCGTCCGGCAGCGGCACGACCGTCCGGTCGAGCGGCCACGCGGTCTGCACGAAGCCGAGCAGCAGGATCATCCACGTATAGGCTTCGGCGCCGTACAGCAGATAGCCGGCGACGGCCTCGACCGGGCCGCGGAAATCGAGTGTCTGCGTGGTGCGCCACCAGACGTAGCGCAGGGTGGCGAGCAGCGCGAGCGACGCGAGCGCGAGCGTGGGCAGATGGCCCGGCAGGCGGCGCAGCGCGAGCGCCAGGAGCGCGACGATCGCGAAGAACGCGAACTGCGCGCCGGGCATCAGCGGCGACATCCCGGCCGCGGCCCACAGCAGCGCACCGGCCGCGAGCAGCAACGGCGCGAGCCAGCGGCGCCGGCTGACGCCGTTCGCGCGGGCGTCGAGCCACCCGCCCCAGCGGGCCCACGGCAGGCGCGCGAGCATCGCGTCGAAGCGCCGGCCGGCGGCGCGCGCGATGACGTAGACGGGCACGACGAGCGTGTCGAACCAGGCCAGCGGATCGCGTGCGGGGCGGCCATCGGCCGCGCGAGGCGCACGCACGATCGCGCGCCACAGCCATTCGCGCGGACTGAGCGGCTGCAGCACGCCCCAGTCGTGCGCGAGCCGCAGGAACGCGACGCGCACCCAACGGCGCACGTAATCGGGACGGCCCGGCGGCGGCGCGTGGAACAGCAGGCGCACGAGCCAGTCGACCGTCGTACGCTGCGCCGGCAGCCCGATGCCGCGTGCGAACCAGTCGGCTGCCCGGCGGCCGGACGCGCGCAGGCGCGACGCGACGCGCGCCTTCATCGCGCCGCTCCCCGGCGACCGGCCGCGGCCGCCGCCAGCCACGCGTCGACCCAGTTCGCGACGCCGTTCAGGTCGTGCGACGCCTGCGAGTACGGCGCGTCGTCGAAGATCCAGCTGCCGCGCGCGAGCGCCTCGGGCAACGCCGCGTCGACGTGGATCCGCTGCTCGAGCATCGACGCCGGCCCCGCGACCGCGCGCAACATCGCGAGCGCGTCGCGCTGCATGTCGCGCGCCGGATTCAGCCGGTTCACGACGATCTGCAGTTCGCCGCCGCCGGCGCGCAGCGCGCCGAGCCGGGCGGCCGTCGTCGCGCAGGCGGCCGGTTCGGGCGGGACCACGACGAGCGTCAGGTCCGCCCGGCGGATCGCCTGCTCGGCCTGCGTCGACGGATAGCGGGCGGTGTCGACCAGCACGACGCCGTCGGCCGGCAACGCGATCTCGTCGAGCGCGTTCGACAGCCATGCCGGATCGGCCGCGAGCCGCGCATCGCATGCGGCCGCGCCGGCCGCATCGACCTGCCCGTACGGCACGAACAGCACGCCGTCGGCGTTACGCCACGTATGCGCATGCCACGGCTCGGCGCCGCCGAGCACGCTCTGCGCGAGGCCGTGTTCGGCCAGCGTATCGAGGCCGAGCGTCGCGCCCATCAGGTTCTGCGCATCGAATTCGACCGCGACGACCGGACGGCCGCGGCGCGCGAGCAGCACCGCGAGCGCGGCCGCCAGCGTGGTGCGGCCGGCGCCGCCGGTCGTCGACGTAATGGCGATCGTCTTCATCGCGCCGCCTTGCCGGCCGGCTCGGCGCCGGGCAGCAGCCGCCCGCGCAGCGCGACCGGCACGAGTTCGCACGGCACCGCGTTGCGCAGGTCGATCCCGCGCGGCGCACGAAAACCGCGGCCGATGCCGAGGTGCTGTGCGACGATCCACACGGGCACCGCGATCACGATGCCGGCCAGGAAACCGATGACGAGTTCGGCGATCATGCAACCCCCTGCTTGCGCAGCGGCATCGCGCTGCGGATGGCGCCGCGCGTACGCGCGGCGGGAATGACGGGCGCCGATGCGTCGCCGGGCGCGGGCGTCGCACGAAGCGCCTCGAGCGCGACGATTGCATCGATGGCGTCGATCGCGTCGCTCACCTCCGCCGCTTCGGCCGATGCCGCGTCGCGGCCGGCACGCACGGACGGCGTGGCCGCGAACAGGTCGCTGTAGTCGGCGATCGGCGCGCGGCGGTTCTCGGCCTTCAGCGCCTCGAGTTCGGTGTCGATGCTGCCCTTGCCGAGACACACGACGCGGTCGGACAGCGTGTCGACCGGCACGTCGAAGATGCGCGTGAGCGCGTCCTCGGCGTCGGCCGGCTCGCACGCGAACAGGAACACGTACAGGTGCCCGGCATCGGCCGTCACGACGTCGCCCGCGCGGCGCGGCCGGCAATGCCGGAGCGCGTCGACGTGCGACACGCCCGGCAGCAGCGCGATCTTCGCGAGCGTGTGCGGCAGCGCGAGCACCGCGCCGCGATCGAGCACCGCGCGCATCCGCTGGCAGAACGCGCCGACCGGCAGATAGCCGAGCACCGGATCGCCGAGTGCGGCCGCGAGCGCCGCGCGATAGTCGGCCGCGACGGGCCGCGCATAGAGCTGGCCGCGCAGCGCGTGCACGGCGGACTGGATCCGCGCCACCGGCAGGTCGCGCGCGACGATGCGGCTCGCGCCGACGCTCAGCACCAGCATCTCGAACTGATGGCGCAGCACCTCGCCGCGCTCGACGATCACGATCTTCAGCGCGCCGCCGCACTGCCGGCGCAGCGCGTGCACGCTCGCGCACAGCGCTTCGAGCTGCGCATGCGAGCGGAACACGAGCACCGCGGTCGCCGCCTGGGCATGCGCGCAGGCCGCGACGACGGCCGCGTTGTCGCTGACGATTTCCCAGCCTTCGGGCACGCGGTTCGCGCCGTCGAGCACCGCGCGGCAGGCGACGACGCGATCCTCGTCGCTCGCGAGCTTCATCCGTTGCGCGGGCTCGGTCGCATCGCCGTCGACGCTCGCCGACAGCCGGCCGTCCGGCGCGAAGCGCAGCGGCCGCACCTCGCCGGCCGCGAGCGTGTCGCCCGCGCGCCAGAAATCGACGATCCACAGCAGCTCGCCATGCGTGCGCTGCAACTGCGCGACGCCCGAGCAGATGCCGTGGAAGCCGCTGCGCGGCGCGCGATCCGCGTCGCGCACGAGCGGCGCGTCGTCGGTGCGCGCTTCGTCGGCCGCACGGGTCGCTTCGGGATCGAGCAGCAGCACGAGCGCGATCCGGCGCGACCGGCACCAGTCGGCGAGTGCATGCGCCTCGTCGGCCAGCGCGCTCGGGTCGTCCCAGCTGAACCAGCGCTGCGCGCCCTCGATGAAATACAGCGAACGCGCGCGAAAGCCGTAGCGCTGCATCGCACGCAGACCGCCGGTGAGCCGCGCGAATGCGCCCGGCGCGGCGCGGCGCGATGCGGGATCGGCGGCCGCCTCGGCCGCCGGCGGCATCGCGAGCACGTTCAGGTTGCGCGGCCAGCCGGCCGGCTGGGCGCCGCCCGCGAAGCCGCGCGCCTGCATCTGCCCGGCCACGGCGGCCGCGTCTCGCGCCAGCACGACGGTGACGTTGCGCGTGCGCGCCTGCCGCGCGCTTTCCCAGACGAGCGCGTCGCACGCCGGCGTGCCGGCGGCCGCGTAGATCGCGTACAGGCCGCCGGCCTCCAGCTGCGTCCATGCGTCGGGCAGGCCGTCGATCGCCAGCCGGTTCGGCGCACCGGCGCGACCGCCGGCCGGCCCCGCGCGCAACAGCATGCGCAGGCGGCCCAGCAGGCCGGCGGGGCCGGACGCGGGACGGGTCGAATCGATTTCAGTATTCACGACGTACCCCTAGTAATCCGAGTAGAGCCGCACCGGCGTCGGCGTGACGAGCCAGCTGCGTTGCGCGCGCGCGTCGAACGCATAGCGCAGGTACACGAGCGCCGAACTCGGCGCGTAGTCGTGCGAACGGTCGACGTGCAGCTGTGCGCCGACGCTCAGGTGCGGATTCACGCGGTATTCGACGATGCCGTTGACGCCGTACGAGAACGACACGCCGCCCGTCGAGCTGCCCGCGTACACGAACCCGGCCGCCACCTGCTCGGCCCGCAGGCTGGAGAACGTCGGGTAATACAGCGAATCCTTCTCGTAGCTGTTCGAGATCCCGCCCGTGACGGTGAAATCCCACGACAGTGCATCGTGCCGCCCCGCCCATTCGATCGGCACGCCGAGCGACAGGTAGCGTTGCGGGCTGTAGTAGCCGCCCTGCCCGTACGTGTAGTAGCGCAGGTTCTGCGCGTAGTGCCACGCATTGCCGACCAGCCCGGTGCTGATCTTCATCGTCGCGCGCTCGTACACGGGCACCGTGAAGCCCGTGCGCAGCGTGACTTCCGCATTGCGTTCGACGTCGCGGCCGGACAGCACGCCCGCGCCGAGTTCCGCGAACAGGTTGGTGCGGCCGATGTCGACCGACGCGCGCAGGTTCACGCCGTCGCGCCGCACGCCGCCCCAGACCGCGCCCGTCCACGGGTCGCGCATCCCCGCGTACGACAGCACGCTGCTCGTTTCCGGCCGCCGCGACGCGTTCACCGAGAAACTGGCCGGGCCCGCGTCGAAGCGGTAACGCACGCCGCCGACGAGGTAATGCACCGGGAAGCCGAGCGGCGACGTGCCCAGATCGAAGCGCCACGCGTCCGACAGGTAGCCCGCGCCGAGCGCCACGCCCGTGGCCGTCTGGTGCAGCGACCCCGGCGGATTCGCGATCGCCGCGGCGCTCAGGGCGTTCAGCGCCCTGAGCGCCGCGTAGGTGCCGAACGTCCTGAGTGCGTACGCGTTCGGGTCGCTCGTGTCGAGCGTGCCCGGGTCCAGGCGCACGGTGTCGACCTGCGCGAACACATGCCCGTCGTAGCGGACCGGCATCTGCACATAGACCGGCACCTGCTGGGCGCGGTACGACGAGATGCCCTCGTCGCCCGACTTGTACGCGGGCGTCCAGCCGGTTTCGATCTCGGGATTGCGCCGCTGCTCGAGATCCGCGAACGCGGCCTGCGCGGGCGTCAGGCCGTCGCGGCCCGGGCTCACGCCCGCCGTGCGTTCCTGCGACCGCGACAGCCGGTACAGCGACGCCGCGTCGTCATAGCGGCCCCGGGCCTCGGCCACGCGCCCGGCCGCGACCGTCACGTCCGCCCGCGCCGGATACGCGGCCTGCAGCCGGTCGGTCACCTGCGCGGCTTCGTCCGGGCGACGCAGCGCGTTCAGGCGGCGGACGGCCGACAGCTGCGTGTCGACGTCGTCGTCCGGCGTACGCACGAGCACCGCCTGCACGCGCGCCAGCGCGGCCGCGCGGTTGCCGTCGTCCTCGTCGATCCGTGCGAGCGCGAGCTGCGCATCGGCATCGTCCGGCGTACGCGCGACGACCGGCGCGAGCACACCGCGCGCCGCATCGTAATGGCCTTGCGCGCGTTCGAGATCGGCCAGTTCGATCGTATAGCGCTTGTCCGCACGGCCGGCCGGGCTCGCCCGGTCGAGCCGCCGGCGCGCCTGCGCATAGTCCTGCTGCGCGATCGCATCGTCGGTCTGCCGCAACACGAGCCGCAGCGACTGATCCTCGAGCCTCGCCGTCTGGGCGGGCGTCAGCGACGCGTCGCGGCGCAGCGCGTCGAGCCACGCGGCGAGCGCGTCGTCGCGCCCCGCGCTGCCGAGCAGGTCGCCGTAGCGCAACCGCACGTCCGCATCGGCTTCGCGCGGATGCGCGGCGATCCAGTCGTGCAGCAGCGCGAGACCGCGCTCGGGTTCGCCCGCGTCGATCCACTGCGCGCCGATCGCGGCGAGCATGTCGGGGTCGTCCGGCGCACTCGCCTGCGCATGCGCGAGCGACGCGGCCAATGCCGCGCGATCGCCGCGCCCGAGCGCACCGCGCGCGTCGGCCAGCGCGCCTTCCGCGTCGAGCTTGCGCGCGAGCGCGCGCATCCCGTCCGAACGCTGCGCGTCGGCAACGGGCGCGAGCGCGGCCTGCGCGCCGGCCACGTCGTCGAGCGAGTTGCGGTACAGCGCGGTCGCATAGCGCATCTCGGGCGTATCGCCTTGCGCGAGCCCGTCGTCCATCACCGTGCGGCCGAGCTGCGGCAGCCCCATGTCGCGATAGAGCCGCGCAAGCGCGAAGCGCGTCCACGCCGCGTCCGGCGCCGCGCGCACGGCTGCTTCGTAGCGTTGCGCGGCCGGCCCGCGTTCGCCCTTGTCCGCGAGCGCGCGCGCCTGGTTCGCGAGCTGCTCGGCCCGCAGGCCGTCGAGCGCGCGGCGATCGTCGCGGCCCGTCACGCGGCCTTGCAGCGCGTCGAGCAGCGGCCCGATCCGGTCCGCGCGGCCGGTGTTTTCATACAGCGTGGCCGTGCCGCGCACGGCCGACAGGTTCGGCGAACGCGCGGCCAGCAACTCGCGCAGCAGCGGTTCCGCGCGCGCCCAGTCGCGCTGCGCGAGCAATGCGTCGGCGAGCTGCAGCTTCGCGTCCGGGTTGCCCGGCTGCATCGCGAGCGCGGCCCGCGCCGCCCGCTCGGCGTCCTGCGGGCGCCCCGCGGCGGCGGCGGCCCGGCCTTGCGCGAGCAGCCCCCAGAATTGCGCGGTGCGCGCGAGGCCCTGCCATTTGCCGCGCTGGTCGGTCGCGAGCGTCGCGGCCCGCGCGAACAATGCGCGCGCCTCGTCGTGCCGCCCTTCGCGCAGGCGCAGCAGGCCGAGGCCGCCGACCGCGTCGGCGTCGTCGGCGCGCGCCCGCACGGCGCGCGCGAGCAGCGGATCGGCGGAGGCCAGGTCGCCGCGCGCGAGCGCCTGCAGGCCGCGCTGCTGCGCGATGTAGTCGGGATTGCGTTCGAGCTGGCGCTGCGCGTCGCGCTGGCGATCCAGCGCCGCGGCGCGGTCGACGAATTCGGTGTCGTCCGGCACGAGCGCGAGATACGCATGCAGCGCATCGAGATAGGCGAGATCGCTGCCGGCCGACTGCAGCACGCGCCGCCACAGTGCCATCGCCTCCGTATGGTCGGCGTCGGTGCGTTTCGCGAGCGCCGCCGCGATCCGGCCCGCCTCCGGCCGCGTGTCGGCGCGCTGGTTCAGGAGCCGCACGAGCGCCATCGACGCGCTCGTGTCCTGCGGGTCGGCCGCGACCGCGCGGCGCAGCGCGGCGATCGCCGGCTCGCGCCCGCCCGGCGCGTTCGACACGATCTGGTAGTACTCGGCGCCGAGCGCGCCCGACGGCGCGCCGTTCGGGAACAGCGCGACGATCCGCCGGGCCGCTTCTTCGGCGCGGCCGCTGCGCGCGAGCAGGCGGATCTGCGCCATCTCGCCGCGCCCGCTCGTCGCGACACGGTATTCGTCGGCCGCCCGCCGCGTCGCCGGCGCATTCGGCGCCTGCGCCCGCAGGCGCGCGAGCGAGGCCTGCGCGCCTTGTGCATCGCCGAGCCGCAGCAGCACGCTTACCTGCTCGGCCAGCAGGCCGGGATCGCCCGGCGCGATCAGCAGACCCTTGCGCAGCGCGTCGCGCGCGAGGTCGTCGCGATGCTTGACGCCCCACATCCGTGCGACGGCCAGCTCGCGCTGTGCGTCGGCGGACGCGGAAGTCGCCGGCGTCGCCGCGCCCGGCGCCGCCGCGCACACCGACGACACGAGCCACGCGAATCCCGCGACATGCGGCACGACGCGCGTCAACGGGCGGCGCACGAACGGCCTCCCCAGCGTGCGTCGAGCGTGCCGTCCGCGTCGAACCGGTAGCGCCCTTCGCGCCAGCCGAGGCCGAACAGCGTCAGCACGCTCGTGTAGTAGCCGGGCGCCGACTGGCGCGCGAGCGTCTCGGCGCGGGCCGCCTGCGCATCCGCGAGCGCGCGCTGGCCGCGCGCGTCGAGGAACGGCACGGCCGCCGCCGAGAACCCGCCGTTGCCGTCGTTCGGCCCCGCGACGCCCGTCGTCGTATCCACCTTCTCCGGCGGCGCGCCATGCGCGGCGATATGGTCGGCGAACGGCGCGAAGCGTGCGAGCAACGGGGCGGCGAGCGGATCGGCGCGATCGAGCATGCCGGCCCACAGATACACGCGGATCGCGTTGTACGCGCTTTCCGCCCGCGTGTCGCGATCGGGCCCGAACCCCGTGCCCGCGCGATACAGCGCCCAGTCGGGCGAAAAACCTTTCGGCGCCGTGTCGAGCAGCACGCGCCCGGTGCTGGCGGCCAGCGCCGCCCAGCGGCGGTCGTCGGGCAGGCGCGCGCCGAGCGCGCGGATCACCTGCGGCGGCGAATAGCTCGGGTTCACGCGCCACTGGCCGTCGGCCAGCCGGAACCCGGTCGGCCCCGGCAGCAGCGTCAGGCCGAGCCCCGGCACGGTCGCCGTCTCGGTGTCGAGCACACGCCTGGCGAGCAGCGCGCCGCGCGCCGTATAGCTGCGTTCTTGCCACAGCCGCCCGGCCTCGACGAGCGCATACGCGATCCACAGGTCGGCGTCCGACGCGGCGTTCGCGTCCAGCACGCGCCACGCGCCGTCGGGCGCACGGCCCCACAGCCATGCGGGCAGATGCGCGCTCAGGTCGCCCTGCGCGAGGTTGTTCTCGGTCCATGCGAGGATCGTGTCGAACGTGCGCCGGTCGTTCGCGACCAGCGCGAAGAACAGTCCATATGCCTGCCCCTCCGATACCGTGCGTGAATCGGCCGAGCCGACGTCGATCACGCGGCCGTCGGCCGAGATGAAATCCCGTTTGAACGCATCCCAGCGCGGCCACGCCGCGCCGCATCCCGCACCGCCCGCCTCGACCGCGTTGCCGGCCGCGGCCTGCGCGCGCGCAGCCGTGCCGGCCGCCGCGCACGCGAGCACAACCGCCAGCGCGCATGCCGCGCCGGCGCGCCGCGCCGGCCGCATCGCCCGTCGCTTCGCCATTGCCCGCGCCATCCGTTACATCCCCCGTCGACGCGCGGCGATTCGCTGCAGCACGCTGAACACGCCGAGCGCGAGCAGCAGCCCCGCGACGACGCCGACCGCGCCGAGCACGACCGGATGCTGCGCCGCATGCGTCCACACCCGCGCATACCACGGCACGAAGCCGACCACGTAAGGCTCGCCGATGCGCAGGCTGTCGACCTGCCCCGGCCGTACCAGCGCGAGGTCGCCCTGCAGTTGCGACACGAGCCCGGCATTCTCGAACACGTTGAGCAGATCGCCGAGACGCGGCTGGTCGGTCGCCGTCAGCGCGACGACGCTGCGCCCGCGGCTGCCCGGCAGCTCGAACCCGGCGAGCGCCGCGAGCGACCCCGTCTGCTCGATGTGCGCGCCGCCGTCGGCCAGGCCGACGCCGTTGCGCCAGCGCTCCTTCACCGAGAACGCGACGCGCGCGGCGCCCTCGCCGCCCGTGCCGCCCTGCTCGCCGATCACGAGCGGCAGCGCCGAGCGCCAGTGCGCGAGCAGCGGCGACGCGGGCGAGCCGTCGATCACGAGCAGGTCCTTGCTGCCCGACAGCGCGGCGACGTCGCCGGGCCGCGCGACCTGCACGCGCAGCGCCGGGTAGCCGGTCCATTCGCCCATGTGGCCGAGCATCGTCAGGTACGCCTCGAGCTCCTGCGGCGACGGCCGGTCGGGCAGCACGACGGCCGTCTGCGACAGGTCGGCGAAGCGCGTGAACGGGAAGCCGCTGTTCGCGAAGAACGCGAGGTTCGGCAATTGCGCGTAATGGACGAAATGCGAGAAATCGATCGTCGAATCGGGATCGATCGCCGCGCGCTGCGGCTCGGTGGCGGTGCTCGAACAGAGCCCCGTCTTCTGCGAGTCAAGCGTGAACCGGAACTGCAGCTGGTTGCCGCTGCCGACCCGGAATGCCGGGATGTCGACGTCGCTCGTCACGCGCCCTTCCGGCACCGACAGCAACGGCAGCTGCATGCGGCCGTGCGCGTCCTCGGCATGGGCCGGCCCGAGCCGGTAGGACTTCACGAGCTGGTCGTTGATCTCGACGGCGAGCGTCGAGTTGTCCTGCACGGTCGGCGCCGTGTAGCGATAGCGCAGCGTGATCGGCACGCCCGCCCCGTTCCACGAATGGAGATCGGCCGGCACGCGCAGGTTCAGGCGGATCGCGTCGGGCGAGGTGCCGCGCACTTCCAGGTCGCGCACGTCGGGCACGAGCTCGCGGAACGCGATCGGCCGGTTCACCGGCAGCCAGCGCGGCGCGTCGTACGGCTTGCGCGGCGCGCCGAGATCGACGTGCGCGACCGTGGCGGCCGGTCCCGACAGCGCCGCGCGGCCGAGCACGAGCGTCGCGACCGCGTCGTCGACCTCGGCCGCCGTGCGGCCCGTGACGACGAGCAGCTTGCGCGCCGGCGCGGCCGGGTTGTCCACCACCGCGAGCAGCGGGCCGTTGATCGGCGGCAGCGCGAGGCCGGCCGGCAGCGTCGCGGCCGTGCCGACCACCACCGCCTGGTCGCCGGCCGGCAGCGCGGACGACACCGGGAAACGCGCATGCCGGTAGTCGGCCAGCGCGCCGAACCAGGACGCCAGCACGCCCGCGCTGCGCAGCGTCGCCGAATCGGGCGATGCCGGCAGCACGAACGGCAGCCGCACGCGGCCGTTGTCGCGCCGGTCGAAGAACGGCGCGGGCAGCAGCGCGAGATCGTTCGGCAGGCGGACCGGCGACTCGTCGAGAATCAGCTCGCTCGTCGGGCTCACGTCGGCCCACAGCGCCGAGTTCGCGGGATCCTCGCAATGGTCGAGCGTGTAGTGCGCGATCAGCCGCACGCCGATCTGGTTGAAATCCGAGAAGTAGCGCGGATCGACCGGAATCTCCTGCGTCACCGTGCGGCCCGCCTGCGCGGCGTCGAACGGGACGGTCGCCACGACCTCGCCGTTTATCGACACCTTCAGGTGCGACATCGGAAACACCAGCGCCGGCGAATACGCATAGGTCAGGCGCAACCGCGCGCCCGTGACCACGCGATCGAGCCGCACGCCGGCGTTGATCGTGCGCGCGTCGTCGGCGCCGCGCAGGCGCAGCGGATCGAACGCGCCGAGCGACGCGAACGGCAAGCGCACCGTCGTCGCCGGCAGGCCGGCGGAGGGCGTGCTGGCCGCCGCGGGCGCGGCCGCGAGCACCGGCGCCGGCGCAGTGCCGGCCGCCGATGCGGCTGCCGGCACCGCCGGCATCGGAGCGGCCGACAGCGCGGCCGCGTGGAATGCGCCGACCATGGCGGTCGACAGTACGAACAGCGACAGGGCAGGCTTCATGTGCCGCTCCATTGCGCCCGGGTCATCCGGTCATCCGCCGCGTCGAACCCGACGCGCGCAAAGCAGCTATGCCCGTGAGTGCATATCCTCACTGCTTCCCTCATATCACTAACTGGCCTGAATCAATTATCGAAACGATGCGGTGATTTCTTTAATCCCTGTCATCGTGTTGCGTGCGCCTGGCACTGGCACCCGCCTATTCGTCACACTATCTCAAAAATCGGACAAAACTTACCCCGATTCGCGCAGGCGAGGCGAAAAAGCCTCGATCCGGTCGAAACTGCGGCGTGAACGGGACGAACGGTAAGAATTGCGCCATTGTCGGCGGACGAGCCGAACGGCATACTGCCGGCGCGATGCGGCCGGCCGCCGGCGGTCCGTTGCGGATCGCGCTGGACGCGCTGCCGCAAGGCGGCGCGTATGCTACCGCAAGCTTGCGCCGCACGACGCATTTTTTTCTTCACGGATCACCGACTTGGATCAAATCGCCGACACCGCCACCCCGTCCCCGGATACGTTGCTGCGCATCATCGCGGTACAGACCGAAATCGCGAAACTCGGCCTCGATCTCGGCAGCGTGATGGCCTACGTGGCCGAACAGGTGCCGCGACTCACCGGCGCGAGCGCCGCCGCGGTCGAGTTCGCCGAGGGCGACGACATGGTGTACCGCGCCGCGTCGGGCACCGCCGCCGGCATGCTCGGCCTGCGGCTGCGGCGCTCGGGAAGCCTGTCGGGCCTGTGCGTGCGGCAGGGCCGGTTGCTGCACTGCGTCGATTCGGAAACCGACCCGCGCGTCGATCGCGATGCGTGCCGCCGGGTCGGCCTGCGCTCGATGCTCGTGATGCCGCTCACGCATGCCGACACGACGGTCGGCGTCCTGAAGGTGATGTCGCCGGACGTCGACGGCTTCTCGCAAGCCGATGCCGGCACGCTGCGGCTCACGGCCGACCTGATCGCCGCCGCGATGTTCCATGCAGCGCGCAACGAGGCGAACGAGCTGTACCTGCGCGCGACGCACGACGCGCTGACGGGCCTGCCGAACCGCGCGCTGTTCTACGACCGCCTGCGCCAGTCGATGCACACGGCGCTGCGCGCGAACGGCCGGCTCGGCATTCTGAACATCGACATGGACGGGCTCAAGCCGATCAACGACGGCTTCGGCCACCGCGCGGGCGACGCCGCGCTGCGCGAGATCGCCACGCGGATGCAGGCGGCGGTGCGGCGCTCCGACACGGTCGCGCGCGTCGGCGGAGACGAATTCGCGGTGATCCTGCCGAACATCGGCAACCGCGACGACGCGCAAGCGCAAAGCACGCGGCTCGCGCGGCAGGTCGGCGAACCGTTCGAATTCGAGGGGCGCCCGCTGCCGCTCGGCGTCAGCGTCGGAATCGCGCTGCTGCCCGACGACGGCACCGACATGAACGCGCTGATCGAGCACGCCGACCAGGCGATGTACGAAGTCAAGCGGACGCGGTCGCAGCGCACGGCGCGCGCGTAACGGGCGCGCACACCGGCGTCAGCCGATCTGCGGAACGGCGATCGCGAGCCCCACGACGAGCCACTGCAGGATCGCGACCAGCATGGCCGCCCGACACAGGCCGACCGCGCCGCGCACCCGCGCGTCGAGCGGCCGGCCGGCCTTCCCCGCGTCGATCCAGCCGAGATCGGCGAGTGCCCGATCGAGCGCCGCGAGCCCCTCGTCGACCGATGCCTCGCCCGACGCCGTGCGCGCCAGCGCGGCGAACAGCCTGCGGTCGATCTCGATGCGCACCGCGTACCACAGCGCCGCGATCCCCGCCCCCGTGCTGACGACGGCCAGCAGCACGCGCGCGACGGTCGCCGGCGCCCAGCCCGACGCAAGCCACCACCCTGCTCCGGCCGCGGCCAGCGCGGCCGCGATCGCCCAGGCGCCCGCGTCGAGCGCGCCGCGCGCGGCGGCGATCCGGAACGGTGCGGACGGATCGCGCATCACCGGCCTCCCGCGCCGCGACGGCGATCGATCCAGTGCTGCAGCACGGCCACGCCCTCGTCCGACCACACCGCGCGCGGCCGCACCGCACGCACCGCGGCCAGCGCGTCGCGCGCATCGCCGAGCCCGTGCCGCATCGCCAGCCACGCGGCCGCGCACAGCACGCTGCGGCCGTAGCCGAGCGCGCAGCACACCAGCACGTCGCGCCCTTCGCCATGCAGCCGTTCCAGGGCCGCGACGGCCTGCGCGAGTTGCGCGGCCGTCGGCGCGACCAGATCGAGCTGGGGCACGGCCGCATACGCGAGCGACGCGTCGGCCGCCGCCCAGCGCGGCATTTCGGCGGTCAGGTCGAGCAGCGCGGTGAAGCCGTGGCGGCGCACGTCGCGCGTCGTCGGCGTGCGGCCGATCGAGACGCGTTCGTCGATCCGCACCGGCGCCGGCTGCCGGAACGTCCAGGCCCGCGAATTGACGAACGCGCCGGCGATCGTCGGCGCGAGCAGCCAGCGGACGAACACCGGGTAACGCCCGTGCGCGTCCTTCAGGAAGGCGCCGGGCGCGCCGCGCCAGTAGATCCACGCGACGCACGCGAGCGCCAGCGCGACCCACCCCGCGGCCAGCGCCCAGCCGGGTGCGTGCGGCACGCACACCAGCGCCGCGAGCGCGAACGCCGCCGCGCCGAGCGCGTAGCGGCGCGCGAGCGCGCGGCCGGCCGCACCCGGCGACGCGTCGGCGCCCGGCAGCCGGCCCGACGCATCGCGCAGCGGAAACAGCAGCAGCGCAAGGCAGCCGACGGCGGCGCCGGTCGGCACGTCGATCGCGTGATGCTGGTAGGTCGTCAGCACCGACACGCCGATCGCCGCGAACCACAGATGCAGCACGGCGCGCGCGACCCTGCCGCGCAGGTGCCGCGCATAGACGGCCCACAGCACGACGAGCAGCCCGATATGCAGCGACGGCGCCTGGTTGAACGGCTTGTCGAACCCCATCAGCAGCGTGAACAGCGCACCGGCCACGCCGCCCGCGTCGGGCCGCTCGAACCCGAAACGCAGCGGCCACGCGATGAAGCACGCCACCGACACCAGTTGCACGGTCAGCAGCCGCTTCACGTGATCGAGCAGATCGGCGCGGCGGGTCCAGAAGAAGAACGACAGCGCGTACAGCAGGTCGATCGACCAGTACGGCACGATGGTCCACGGCACGAACGGAATCGCATGTTCCCAGCCGAACGCAAAGGTCGGCACCGCCGCGCGACGCGCGGCGAGCCAGTTCGCGAAGCCGTAGGTCGAGAAGAACACGGCGCCCATCGCCGCGAGCCAGCCGACGCGCAGCGCCAGCGACGCGTCACGCGCGCGGCCGTCCACCGGCTCGGCGAGACCGCCCGCGCCGCCGCCGAGCGCGCTCATGACGCGTCGATCCGCTGCGCGAGGCTCACCGAGAAGATGCCCATTTCGTCGATCCGCTGCTCGAGCTTGCGGAACCCCGCCCGCGCGACGAGTTCGTCCATCTCGGCCTGCGAGCGGCGGCGCATCACCCAGGCCGCCTCGCCGCGATGATTGTTGAGCACGCGCGCGATGAATTCGATCTGCGGATGCCACGGCTGCCCCGTATAGACGAGATAGCCGCCCGGCGGCACGGCCTGCGCGAGCCCGCGCAGCGAACGCTCGATCAGCGCGTTCTCGCCGAACAGCTCGTAGAGCCCCGACACGATCGCGAGCGTCGGCCGCGGCTCGAGCGTCGCCAGCGACGCCTCGTCGAACGCGTCGCCGCGCTCGAAGCGCGCGATCGGCTCGAGGCCGCGCTGCGCGATCAGCACGCGCCCGGCCTCGACGTTCGGCGGGCTGTAGTCGCGCAGCGTGATGTCGTCGGGCGCCGCGCCGTCGCGCTCGGCCGCCGTCGCGATCGCATCGAGCACGTAGCGCCCGTGCCCCGCCGCGATGTCGACGATCCGCACCGGCGTGCCCTGGCCGCGCAGGCGGCCGATCGCCGCGCCGATCAGTTCCTGCAGATGCACCTTGCGCTGGCGGATCCCGACCCAGCCCGGCGCATCGAGGTAGGTGCGGTCGATCAGCGCGCCCACGCCGAGCCGCCCCTGCGCGCGGTTGCGGTACACGTAGTCGAGCGTCGAGCCCGAATCGAAGCCGAGCCGCAGCCCGAGCGCGATGCCGTCCGACAGCGCGCCGCCGGCCTTCAGGCCGGCGCGCGTGAGCGCCCAGTACGCACGTGCGAACACGTTCGCGGGCGGCCGCCCGAGCGCCGCGTACTCGTCGTGGAATGCGCCGCGCCGGTCGGCGTCGGCGAGCGACACGCGCGGGCTCGGCGCGTCGAATTCGCGCAACACGAACGCGCGCAGCGGCGCGAGCGCCTGTGCGCGATCGCGCTCGCCGAGCGTGTCGTGATAGAAGCCCGGCAGCACGATGCGCTCCTTGCGCGCCGAGCCGAGCCGTTCGAAGAAGCGGTCCTGCGGGCCGCGATGCACGACCCAGTCGGCGCCCGAGATCAGCAGTTGCGTCGGCACCGTGATCGCGGCCGCGTCGGCGACGATCCGCTGCGCGGTGTCGTGCAGGTCGAGCAGCATGTTGACCGCGATCGGCCGCGTGATCAGCGGATCGGACGCATAGCTCGCGATCCGCTCGGGATCGTGCGTGAGGAATTTCGGCTTCACGTAGCTGTTCACGTAGAACAGCCCGCGCAGCCGGTGCATCAGCCGCAGCCCCGGCCGCGCGAACGGCACGTAGAGCTTGATGTGGAACGCCGGCGACGCGACGACGAGCGCGCGGATCGGCGGTGCGTAATCGTGCACCCAGGTCGCCGCGAGCACCGCGCCGACGCTCTGGCCGACCACGGCGACATCCTCGATCGCGATGCCGTGCGTGTCGCGGATGTGTTCGACGAAGGTCTGCAGGTCGCGCACCGATGCGGCCGCGCTCGGGCTGTAGCCGCGCGCGCCCGGCGAGCGCCCGTGGCCGCGGGCGTCCCAGGCGAAGAAGGCGAAATCCGGCAGGTCGAGTTCGTCGACGAGGTGCGCGACGCGCGCCGAGTGTTCGTGGCCGCGATGCAGCAGCACGATTGCGCCGCGGCAGCGCGGGCCGGTGGCCGGCCAGTGACGATAGAACAGCGTTTCGCCGTCGTGCGTGATGAAGTCGGCCTCGCGGGCCGTGCGTGCGTTCATGCTATTTCTCTCGTTTCGTTATTCGAATCATATGGCGCCGCCCTCCGGCGCCGGGTACCGCCACTGCGCGATGCCGTGCTCAGCCGCCCTTTTCGGCGATGCCGGCCTGGACGCGGCGCACGACGGTCACGATCGACAGCACGATCAGCAGCCGCCACAGCCACGCGGCGATGCTGCCGACCGGAAAACCGAGCCCGATCCACAGCGCGAACGCGCCCAGGGCGAGCGCGCGGTCGCTCTTGCCGAACGGGCCGTCGTAGCGGCGGCTCACGCCGACCAGCGGGCCGATCAGCCCCGCGCATTCGACGATCGCCGCCGTCAGCGCGAACAGCCAGACGTCTGCCGCAGCGAACGCCGACACCGCGAGGAACGGCAGCACCAGCGCGATATCGGACACGACGTCGCCGAGTTCGTTCAGATAAGCGCCGAGCGTACTCTTCTGGTTGTGCTCGCGCGCGAGCATTCCGTCGATCGCATTGAGCGCCATCCGCACGAACAGCCACAGCGGAATCAGCAGGAACAGCGCGCGGGCGAATACGCCGAGCCCGGCGAGCGCGCCGACGACGATCGAGCCGCCAGCCGCGAACAGCGTGACCTGGTTGGCCGTGACGCCGCGTGCGGCGAGCGAATTCGCGAACGGACGCAGGCGATTCTGGAATTTGGGTTTGAGTGCGTAGAGGCTCATCGTTTTATTTGCGCGGCACAGTCGGATACGTTCGACGCCGCCATGCCCCAGGCGGCGCAACGGCCCACGTCGGCCTGTCGTGGACGGCCCTAATCGTCGCCGAGCGGCCCCGATGCGTCAAGCGTGCACGCGGCCCGCCGGCGCGGCGCCAAATCTGGCGTTTTTGGCGGAAACTCGCGATAATCCGCTGGCCCGGCCGCAGCGACAATCGTTCGACCTGTCGCCGGGCACTCGTGCAACAGCCGATCATCACGCCGCCGAACGGTGCACGCGCCGCGACGCGACAGCGGTATGACGGCGACTCGTCCGATTATCGCGGACCTGCGACAGGCAGCCACGAATTTGAAAAAATTTAAACAAAGGCCGTCCGGCGCGCATCCTGCCGCGCCGGCATTCCGGGATCCGGCCCGCCCTTGCGGCGGCCGGGCATGCAGGCAGGAGGCGCAGCGCCGATGAACATCCTCAACGTCTGGCAGCGCGACTTCCTGCTGTCCATCGTACGGCTCGTCGCCGGTGCGTATCCGGTCTGGCATCAGGCGCCGCCGACCCCGACACAGAAGATCTATTTCTCGAACCACACGAGCCACATCGACACGCTCGCGATCCTCGCCGCGCTGCCGCGCGACGTACGCGCGGTCGTGCGACCGGTCGCCGCACGCGATTACTGGGACAGCAGCGACCTGAAGCGCCATATCGCGCAGAAGCTGCTGAACGTCGTGCTGATCGATCGCCACCGCGAGTCGGGCGGCGACCCGCTCGACCCCGTGCGCGACGCGCTCCGGCAAGGCCATTCGATCATCATCTTCCCCGAGGGCACGCGCGGCGCCGAGATCCTGCCGCAGCCGTTCAAGAGCGGGCTGTTCCATCTCGCGACCGAGTTTCCGCACGTCGCGCTCGCCCCCGTCTATCTCGAGAACCTGCAGCGGATCATGCCGAAGGGCGCGATCTGGCCGGTGCCGCTGATCTGCAAGGTGCACTTCGGCGCGAACGAGGCGCTCGACGCGCAGGAAGACAAGCCGACCTTCCTCGCCCGCATGCGCGACGCGGTCGTCGCGCTCGCGCCGCCGCAGCGGCCGGCCGGCTGAACGCGGCCCCCCCTTTCCTTTTTCCGGATATACCCATGCGAACTCTCTTCTGGGAACTGGTCGCGGGCGTCACGGGCGTGCTCGTCGTCGCCACCGTGATCGGCGCGATCCTCGGCGCGCGCAGCGGCGGCGCGAGCACGACCATCGACAACCTGAACCAGCGCATCCGCGCGTGGTGGGCGATGATCGCGATCATGGTCATCGCCATCAGCCTCGGCAACAACATCACGTATCTCGTGTTCGCGGTGCTGTCCTACCTGACGCTGCGCGAATTCATCACGCTCACGCCGACCACCGCGAGCGACCATACGACGCTGTTCATCGCGTTCTTCGTCGCGATCCCCGTGCAGTACCTGCTGCTCGGGATCAACTGGTACGGCATGTATTCGATCTTCGTGCCCGTGCACCTGTTCTTCGCGATGTCGCTCGTGTCCGCGCTCACGCAGGACACGCGCGAATTCCTGAGCCGCAACGCGAAGATCAACTGGGCGCTGATGGTGTGCGTATACGGCCTGAGCCACGCGCCGGCCGTGCTGATCCTCGACATCCCGCACTACACGGGGCAGAACCCGCTGCTGCTGTTCTTCTTCCTGTTCGTCGTGCAGATCAGCGACGTGCTGCAGTACGTGGTCGGCAAACTGTTCGGACGACGCAAGATCGCGCCGCAGCTGTCGCCGTCGAAGACGATCGAAGGGTTCGTCGGCGGCGGCCTGCTGGCGACGCTGTGCGGCGCGGCGCTGTATCGCGTGACGCCGTTCAGCTTCGGCGCGGCGTTCGGGATCTCCCTCGCGATCGTGATCGCGGGCTTCGTCGGCGGCCTCGTGCTGTCGGCCGTCAAGCGCTCGCTCGGCACCAAGGACTGGGGCTCGATGATCGCCGGCCACGGCGGGATGCTCGACCGGGTCGACTCGATCTGCTTCGCCGCCCCGGTGTTCTTCCACCTCGTGCGCTACCTGTACGTGTGACGCCCGGGCGGGCGGCGCGACGCCGCCCGCGCCGTCGCGCGCGCATTCAGTATCCCTCGCGCAGCGCCTTCGGCACGACGTAGCGGCCGCGCGCGGCGTCGAACTTCACCGTGTAGCGCGCGTGGAGATCCCGGTCGCCGCGCGAACCCGTCTCGGTCACCGTCAGCGGATAGACGTCGCCGCTGGCCGTCGTGTCGGGCACGATCGTGAACGTGCGGCTCTCGCAATGCGACTTCGCGTTCCCGCAATCGAGCGAGCCCTGGTTGTCCAGCGCTTCGTCGATCCGCGGCGCGGCCTCGACGAGCGCATTGCCGTACGGCAGCCAGATCGACCGCATCGCCATCGTGTAGCCCTGCAGCGTGACGCCGTCGCCGATCGTGAAGCCGAACAGGTGCGGACCGTAGCGCTCGATGCGCACGGTGCCCGGCTCGCCGTGCTTGCCGGACGCGATGTCCGCCTTCTTCACCACCGGCGCGAGCGTCTTGCCGTCCGCGGCCGGCTTCAGCACGTACAGGTCGATCGTGCCGGTCGTGCCGTCCGAATCCATCCCCGGCATGCCGTTCTGCACGGCCGCCTCGGTCTCCCCGCACATCGCGAGCAGGTAGCGCGGGCCGTCGGCCGTCGCGACGCGCAGCGAACCGCACGGCGCATAGATGAAATCGCCCGGGTCCGACTGCCAGCCCTTGCGGTCCGCGCGCCAGGTGCCGTAGCTGTCGTGGATGAACGCCTGCAGCAGGCCGTCGGACGCGATCGGCCCGGCGGCGCGCGCCGCCGGCGGCGACGCCGCCCACACCAGGCAGGCAACGGACAGTGCCAGACGTCGCACCAGGGGATGAGCGGATGAAATCATGTCGGCGTCGAGAGCAACGAGGAACAGTATGGAAAACAGACGGCCGGCAGCATCGACGCGTCAGCGCGGTTGCGCGACCGGTTCGGGATCGAAGGCCGCCAGCCCGGGCCACGCCGCCCGGCCCCACGCGCCGTCGGCCGGCGCAAGCCAGCGCTGCAGCGTCGCGTCGTCGAACGCCTTGCCGAACGGATCGGCACGAAATCCGGCCACCCATTGCCTGCGCCCCGCGATGTATGCGCCGCCGAAATCCGCCCAGCTGCCGAAACAGTCCTGCGCGCGCTGCGCGTTGAGCAGCAGCACCCGCCACGCGGTGTCCGGCCCGGTCCAGCCCATCAGCATCGCCACGCGCGCGAGGAACGCCATCCGCGCGCAGGCGAACGCGAGCGCCGCGCGCGGATCGTCGGTCGGCTGCAGCCCATGCAGGTCGGCGCGGAACCACTGCGTCTCGAGCACGCGCGCCAGATGCGCGCGCGCATCGTCGTCCGTCGCATCGGTGCGCAACTCCATCTGATGCAGCATCTGCGCGCGCAGGAACTTGCGCGACGTGTCGTTCAGGTGGCTCGTCTGCGCATCGTCGAAACCCGTGAACCCCGTCGCTTCCACGTACGGATGCGCGAGCAGCAGCGCCCAGTGCTTGCGGGCCGACAACGCGGGGCGACGCGCGACGCGCCCGCGGACGTAGCGCACGATCCGCCACAGCACGAACAGGGCAACGATCAGCTTGAATATCATGGTCTTTGCCCCTTCATGCGCGCGCGGCGGCGTCGCGCGGCGCCTCGTATCCGGGCCAGCCCACCTCCTCGGTTGCAAACGCGGGCGGCGCCTCGTCCGCACGCGCGGCCGGCGCCAGCGTCGCGCGCACCGCGTAGCGCACCGAACCGGCACGCGGCGGCCGCGCCTGCAACAGCTCCGGTTGCCGCGCGGCGACCAGCCACTCGACGGTCGGCGTCGGCTCGGCGAGCCGCCCGAACAGCTGCGGATGGCGCGCGACGAGCCGCGCTTGCGACGCGGCGTCCGTCACGTCCTCGATCCGGCACCACCCCGAGGCGGTATGGACGACGCCGAGCGCGATGCAGTCGGGCGGCGTGCGATCCGTCGTCCCCAGCGCATTCAGGCAGGCCAGTACGTCGTCGACGTAGCGCTCGACCGGCGGCCGGTTCTGTTTGCCCTTGACCTGATCGACGTCGAGGCCGCCGTCCGCGCGCACCGTGACGCCGATCGTGATGTGCGGCTGGCCGCTCGCGTCCCGGAAGCTCAGCAACCGCAGCGTGCGCGCCTCGATCGCTTCCGCATAGCGCCCGCCATAGCCGCCCGCCAGCGCCTGCCGGTCGGCGAACTGGCCGAGGCAATGGCGCATCACGTAACTCTCGAACGCCATTTCGGCGCGCAGCAGCGCACTGTCGGGCAGGAATTCGACGAAGCGCCCGTTGGCCGTGTCGCACCACGTACGCAACGCATCGGGCTGGCTCTCGCGCCAGCCGCGCGCGATCCGGGACGCCATCTCCGCGTGCTCGCGCTCCCACAGCGCGAGCGCCTGCGGGCAATTGACCCGATCGAGCTTGCCCTCGAGCCCGGTCCCCTTGCGCGACTCGAGAAACTCGACGAGCGTGGTTTCGAGCGCGAGGAGCGCCGCGTCGTTCGGGTCGACCCAGACGACGGGCGCCTGCCGGCCGGCGTCTGCGTCGCCGGCCGTCTTCGCATCGGCGCCGAAGCGCCTGACGACCCACGCCGGCGGCGCGGCCTGGCCGAGCGCCTGGCGCGCGTCGTCGAGCGAGACGATCGTGCGCGCGGGCGCGAAGTTCGCGACGACATGCCGGTAGAAATGGTTGAGCAGCCACGCGCGCACGGCGTCGGCGTCGCCCCGTGCGCTGCTGCGCGCGGCGATCGCCGCTTTCAGCGCGTCGGCGTTCAGCGCATTGCGCGGCGCGTAACCGGCCCGCCGGCCGACGGCCGTCATTGCCAGAACTTCCACCAGCGCTTGTTCGGCGCGGCCGCCGCGCCCGCCCCCGCCGGCGCGCCGGCCTCGCGGATCCGCTGCTTGATCATGTCCACGTTCAGGTCGGTCGGTTCGGCCGATTGCCGGTTGAGGACCAGCACGCGCTCGTAGAAATACTTCACGTCCGGCTGGCGGCCCAGTCCGTACGCCGCGTCGGCCGCCGCGGTCAGCACGCCGAGGTCGTTCGATGCGTCGGCCTGCGCCCGCGCGGCGTCGTACAGCGCCGCCGCCTGGTCCGCGTGAGACTCCGACATGTAGGTGACGAACACGAATCGCGCCACGAGCGCATCGTCGGGCAAACGGTCGTCGAGCTGATCGTGTTCGCGCTGCCAGCCGACCAGGCGCTCGAGCCAGATCGGCAATTCGTTGCTGCGCTCGACGCGGTACAGCGCCCGCACCACGTCGCACACGTACCAGTTCGGATCGTGCCGGCTGTAACCGTATTCGGCAGCGTAATGCCACAGCTGCTCGGCGGCCTCGAGCATCTCGTCATCCTTGCCCTGGCGCGAGAGCGCGTAGCGGACCCCGTCGTAATGCTCGGCAAACGAGCTCGCCGCGATCCCGTTGCGATGCAGTACCAGCGCCTCGTCGAAACGCTCCTGGCCGCGATAGAGAATCGCGAGGTTGTTGCAGAGCATCGAATACAGGTGCGCACAGGCATCGTACGGATGCCCGTTGCCGGTCTCGAAGAAATGCTCCATGCTCGCGCGGCCCTGCTCGTAGACGGCGATCCGCATGCGCTCGAGATCCGCGCGCACCGGGGCCTGCTCCGCCGCCGGCAGTGCGTCGATCGCCTCCTCGGCCGCGTCGTCGATCGCACCGGCGAACCCGTAGCTCCACAATCCGCTGGGCAGCGACGGCGGCGGCAGTTTCATCGCGGCGGCGACGCCCAGCGCGCGGATGCACGCTTCGGTCAGCGCGAACGTGGTGCGGTTGTCGACCATCTCGCCTTCCTGCGCGGCCGCGAGCAGGCGCGCGGCCTGGGTCGTCGCGTCGATACGGCCGGTTTCGCCGTCGTAGACCGCGGCGAGCCGCGCGATCCACGGATGGTCCGGCACGCGCCGCCGCGCGACCTCGCACGCGGCATCGGCCACCGCGTAGCGCGCGTCGTCGCCTTCGAGCGAGCCGAGCGCGGCGAAGATCTCGCCGTGCGCCGGCGAGCGCGCGGCCAGCGCATCGGGTTGCTCCGCGCCGAGTTCGACGAGCCGCTCGAAGGTCGGCTCGAAGCCGGCCGCGCGCATCGCGCACAGCGGCCACCAGACCGACGTATCGGACGGCTCGGCCAGGCGTGCGTGGATGATGTGCCCGACCCGGTCGAGCATGCTGCTTTCGACCTGGTACACGTGGAAGAACGCGCGCCGCCCGGCGTCGTCGAAACGGCCGGCCTCGAGCAGCCACGGCAGTTCGTATTCGATGAAGTCGTCGCTGCCGTCCGACTCGAGGCTGTGACGCGCCATCTCGCAGCGGGCAAGCGCGCCGTCGAGATCGCCCTGCGCGTGCGCCGCCCGCGCGTCGAGCCGCGCCAGCCGCACCTCGGTCTCGCGCCGCGGCGGCGGCGTCCAGCCGGCGACAAGCGCCTCGACGGCCCGGTGTATCGTCGCGCACTGCAGCGGCGCGAGCTCGATCATCGCGTTGCCGACCCGCAGCCAGTCGTCGACGTCGATGTCCTGGTCCGCCCCGGCCGATGCGACGGCCGCCACCGCGGCCTCGGCCGCCGCGCGCGCCTCGTCGTTCCGGCCGAGACGCCGCAGCGCCCACGCCCGCAGGCATTGCCGGTTCGCCTCGTCCGATGCGCGGAACGCGGCGCGCTCGGCGATCGCGCCGCACAGCACGTGCCGCAGCTCGACCGCGTCGAGCGCGTGCTCGGCATGATCGTATTCCAGCGTATCGAGAATGTGTGCGCGCACGTAGCGCCCGGCATCGAGCGTCGGCGACGCGAGCACGATGTCGCGCATCTGGCCGATCTCGTGCGACACGGCATCGTTCTCGCCCAGGTGCCGGGCGATCTGCAGCCGGTACAGCGCGAGTTGCATGCGGATATCGGGCTGCACGTCGGGCTGCGCGGCGTCGTGTACGCCCGTGCCGTCGTCGTCGATCACGGCGCGCGCGGCAGCCGGATCGCCGGCATGCATCCAGAGCGCATGCAGGCGCGCGATCGCGTCGAGCGAATCGGCGCGCAACGGCTGGGCGCGCAAGCGGGCCGCAAGGTCGCTCGCGCGGCTCGAATCGCTTTCCTCGAGATCGGCTTCGAGCCGGTCCATCAGGGTGTCGAGGGGCTGGCCCGTCAAGGGCATCGTGGTTGTATCGATATTGGTATTGGTATTGGCGCTGGGAGTCATCGACTTCTCCGTCTCGGAATCGCGATAGCTTATCAGGAGACGGACGGGGCGCGGCCTCGTCATTCGCGCCGGCCGGCGTTACGATCTCGTTCTTCACTCCCGGACCCGCTCGATACGCACGGCGCATCGACCGGTCCTGCCCGACGCGGAACACGCATGAACCTGACCTTGCAGGATGTCGCATGGCACCGGTCGGTCGGGCGGCTCATCGAGTCGCTCGACCGGCCGGGCTTCTGGCTCGCCCTGATCCGGCTGATCGAGGAATACGTCGCGGTCGACAGCTGGGTCGCGCTGACGTTCGGCGACGGCCGCCCGCTGGTGCTCGCCGAATGCCCGTACGAAGGCGGCGGCCCCGATCCGCTGTTCCGCGACTACGTGCAGGGCCTGTACCAGCTCGACCCGTTCTACATCGCGAACCGCGACGCGCCGAGGAGCGGCCTGTTCCGGCTGTCCGACGTCGCGCCCGAATGCTTTCGCGACACCGAGTACTACACGCTCTATTTCACGCACAACGTCGTCGAGGACGAGGTGCAGTTCAACGTCGTGCTCGACGACGCGCGCACGCTGTGCCTGTCGCTCGGCAGCAAGCGGCGCTTCAGCCCCGAACAGGTTGCGCTGCTCGACCTGATCCGGCCGTGGGTGGCCGGGCTGATGCGGCAGCGGCTGGCATTCGAGCCGGCGTGCGCCGAGCACGGGCCGTCGCGCCGGCCCGGCGCGCACGACGGCTTCGAGCAGGCGATGGCGCGGCTCGGCACGCCGCTCACCGCCCGCGAACTCGACGTGATCCGGCTGATCCTGAGCGGCCGGTCGAACAAGGAAGTCGCGAACAAGCTGGCGATTTCAGCGGAAACGGTCAAGGTGCACCGGCGCAACATCTACGGGAAGCTCGCGATCAATTCGCAGTCCGAGCTGTTTTCGCTGTTCCTCAACGCGCAGACCGGCGGATGACGCACGGCCCGCCCGGACCGCGCCGCCTCCGCCCCGCGCGGCGCATCACGCCGGCGTCGTGCCGGCCGCCGGACGCGCGAGCTTGAATTCGCCGACCGTCTGCGCGAGCCGCGCCGCCTGCTCGCGCAGCAGCGCCGCGGCCGCGGCGGACTCCTCGACGAGCGCCGCGTTCTGCTGCGTCGCGTGATCGAGTTGCGACACCGCCTGGTTCACCTGCGCGAGCCCGGTGCTCTGCTCGTTCGCGGCAACCGTCATTTCCGCGATCACGCTCGAAATGCCGCGCACGCCCTCGACGATCTCGTCCATCGTCGCGCCGGCCGTCTGCACGAGCCCCGACCCGCCCTCGATCTTGTCGACCGACGCCTCGATCAGCTGCTTGATTTCCTTCGCGGCCTGCGCGCTGCGCTGCGCGAGCGTGCGCACCTCGCCCGCGACGACCGCGAAGCCCCGCCCGTGCTCGTTCGCGCGCGCCGCCTCCACGGCCGCGTTCAACGCGAGGATATTGGTCTGGAACGCGATGCCGTCGATCACGCCGATGATGTTCGAGATTTCGGTCGAGGCCGCCGTGATCTCGCTCATCGTCACGACCACCCGGCTCACCACCTCGCCGCCGCGCATCGCCACGCCCGACGCCGATTCCGCGAGCCGGTTCACCTGCGTCGCCGCATCGGCCGAGTTGCGTGCGGTGCCGGCGATCTCCTCGAGCGCCGCCGCCGTCTCCTGCAGGCTCGACGCCGCATGCTCGGTGCGGCTCGACAGATCCTGGTTGCCCTGCGCGATCTCCGCGCTCGCGACGCTCACGGATTCGCTGAAGCCGCGGATCTCCAGCAGGATCGCGCCGATCTTCTCCGCAAACACGTTGAACGCGCGCGCGATCTGCGCGGCTTCGTCGTCGCCGTCCGCCTGCAGCCGCTTCGTCAGGTCGCCGCTGCCGCTCGCGACGTCGGTCAGCGCGTCGCGCACCAGCAGCACGCGCCGGAACGCCGCGTTCGTCAGCGCGCCGACGAGCGCGGCCGCGATGCAGGCCACGATCACGATGGCCACGAGCGTCGTCGTCGCCACGGCCCGCATGCCGGCCGTCACGTCCGCCTGATCGAGCGCCATCACGAGCGACCAGTCGGTACCGGCGATCGTGCGGGCGCGCAGCAGCTTGGTCACGCCGTCCACCTCGACCGCCACCGGCTCGGTCACGGTCTGCAGCCCGGCGAGACGCTCGGGCGTCAGCGCCGGCGACAGCTCCGTGGCCGGTTTCATGATCAGGTCCGTCTTCGCGCCGGCGATGAGGCGCCCGCTGCGGTCGACCAGGAACGCGAAACTCGCGGGCGTCGGATGCATCGACGCGACGATCGCGCTGGCGCGCTCCAGGTAGAGGCTCGCCGCCAGCACGCCCTTCAGCGCGCCGCCCCGGACGACCGGCGCCGCGAACGCGAACGCCGGCTTGCCGGTCGTCGCATCGCGGTACAGCGCGGTGACGACCAGCCGGCCGGCGTCGACGGCCTGCCGGTACCACGGCCGCGCGGTCGGATCGTATCCGGGCGCAAGCGGGACGTTCGAGAACGCGGTGCGGTCCGGCAGGCCGAGCGTCAGCACCTGGAAGCCGCCCGACTTGCCGAGCAGCGTCAGCGCCGGCACCGGATCGCCTTCGCCGACCGCCAGCGTGTCCGCGAGCGCCTGGGTCTGCTGCGCCCGGCTCGCGATCCACTCGTCGAGCGCCAGCGCATGGCCGGCCAGAACCGACTGCAGGTTCCGGTCGATGGTTTCGTCGTTGTGGCGCTTGACGACCTCGTAGACGAGGCCTCCCGTGACGGCGAGCGCCGTGACGACGATGGCGACGCAAGTTGCCAGGATTCGGGTGCGAATGGATGACAGCATGGTGACGGCGATCTCCGGTTGCGCGTTGTTATCGAACAGTCAAATGAGTACGCAAACGGATTTAACGACCTGCCGCCCCGCGACTTGAGGTTTGACAGGTCAGACCACTCAAAAAAAGTGGATGCCCCCGGCCACGGCCCCGGGAATCAATACCCCCGACGGGTTAACACGCCGGCAGGATGGGAAACCGGCGGGATCGGCGCATACTGGGCCCTCCTTGCCCACCCCTTCCGGCGCCCCGGCGACCGGCCCCAGCGACATCGCCCATGAAACTGAAGCTCGACATCGTCCAGCTCGCCGGCCGCGACGGCGACACGCACTACAACCTGCAGCGCACGCTCGAGGCGATCGCGACCTGCGCGCCCGGCACCGACATCGTGATGTTTCCGGAAGCGCAACTCACCGGCTTCCTCGATCCGTCGAACCTCGCCGAAGTCGCCGAGCCGCTCGACGGCCCGAGCGTCGGCGCGGTCATCGCGGCCGCCCGTGCACGCGACGTCGCGGTCGTGGTCGGGCTGATCGAGAACGACGGCGGCCGCTTCTACAACACGACCGTGTTCGTCACGCCGGACGGCGTCGCGCTGCGCTACCGCAAGACGCACCTGTGGGTCAGCGAGCGTGGCGTCGTGCTGCCCGGCGACCGCTACGCGACGCTCGAATGGCGCGGCGTGCGGATCGGCCTGCTGATCTGCTACGACAGCGAATTCCCCGAAACCGGCCGCGCGCTTGCCGCCCTCGGCGCACAGGCGATCCTCGTGACCGACGGCAACATGGAACCGTACCGCTACGTCCACCGCACGTCGGCAACGGCGCGCGCGATGGAGAACCAGGTGTTCACGGTCGTGGCCAATCGGGTGGGCGGAAGCGCGCACGATGTCGTGTTCGCCGGCGGCAGCCTCGCGGCCGATCCGTTCGGCAACCTGATCTTCGAAGCCGGCGCTGCCGAATCGCGCCATGCGGTCGAACTCGATTTCGACCAGCTCGCCGCGGCGCGCGCCGTCTACGACTATCGCGACGACCAGCGCCTGCACATCGCCGGCGAACGCATCGAGCACGCGGACGGGCGCCGCGAACTGCTGATTCCGTAACGGACCCCGGCCCGCGCCGGGCAGCAACGCCCGCCGTCACGCCGGTCAAGTCGGGCACGTCGACCGCCGGCAGCGCCGAACCGGCCGGCCTGGCGTTGCCGTGCGCGCCGGGCGCGAGCGAGCGCATGACGCGGCCGCCGAGCGCATCGCACACCATGCCATTGAATGCGCCGAGCGCCGGCAATCCAATTCATCACGCACGGCATCGCCGCGCACGATGCCCGCGCGCCATTGCTTCGCCGCCTGCACATCCGGATTCCAGATGCGTGCGCAGACGATCGGAATGATGCGGAACGGCGCGCGTGAAGCGCACGCCCTGACGGAAAACGGCGGTGCGCCCGGCGCTTACTCGGCGGCCGGATCGATCTGCAGCGATTCGCCGATCGCATAGAAACTGCCGCCCGCGATGTAGTGCAGGCTGCGCAGCTCGGGATCGGCCGACTCGAAATGCCAGTGGCCGTCGCGAAACACGCGCGTGTCCGACCACGCCGCGACCACCTCGCCGATGAACAGGTCGTAGGCCTGCTGGTTGTGCGGCTCGGGAATCAGCCGGCACGCGAGCCAGGCCGAGCAGCCGGCGACGAACGGCAGGTCCTGGCCTTCGATGTCGAACAGCGTGACGCCCGCGTCGCTCAGCTTGGTCGGCCGCTCCGCGAGACTGTGGCTGCCGACCGCGTGCGTCAGCCGGATTTGCGCGGCCGTCGGCACCTGGATCACGAACATGCCGCTGCGCTCGACGAACTCGCGCGTCTTCGCGGACTTGTCGAGCACGACCGTCAGCTTCGGCGGCATGAAATCCAGCCCGCACGCCCACGCGGCAGCCATCACGTTGTCGACGCCGTCGTGACGGGCCGATACGAGCACGGTCGGGCCGTGATTGACAAGGCGGTAGGCTTTCTTCAGCTCCACCGGAGCGATGTGACGGTCCATACGGGTTCCTTGGAGAACGGCGCGCACGGCGGGGTGCCGTGCGGCGCGACGCCGGCCCGCGCGCCTGTGCGCGGCGCGGCCGAAGCCGGCATTCTCGCACCCAACTTCGATCGGCGCAGCGCGGTTACTTCGCGAACAGCTGGCCGATGTCGCGGAACGCCTTGAATTCGAGCGCATTGCCGCACGGATCGAAGAGGAACATCGTCGCCTGTTCGCCGACCTGCCCCTGGAACCGCACGTACGGCTCGATCACGAACGTCACGCCGAACGACCTCAGCCGCTCGGCCAGCGCTTCCCAGCTCGCCCAGTCGAGCACGATCCCGAAATGCGGCACCGGCACGTCGTGGCCGTCGACGGCATTCGTGTGCGCGCTTTCCTGCGACGCGGTCTTCGGATGCGCATGGATCACGAGCTGGTGCCCGTAGAAGTCGAAGTCGACCCATTGCGCGCTCGAACGCCCCTCCTCCAGCCCGAACACGCGGCCGTAGAAATCGCGCGCGGCCGGCAGGTCGTAGACCGGGATCGCCAGGTGAAACGGGGAAAGACCCATGGTTGCCTCGTGATGGAACGCTCGCATGACGCGAGGACGGCACCATGGTAGACAACGTCGAGCAAAAATAAAATCAATATATAGTTGGCTGATTCACAAATGGAATCGATGAATGATCCGCGAACTGAAAACCCTCGTCGCGGTCGCCCGGGAAGGCACGTTCGCGGCGGCCGGCAACCGCATCGGGCTGACGCAGGCGGCCGTGAGCGCGCAGATGCAGCGTCTCGAAGCCGAACTCGGCTTCGCGCTGTTCGACCGGCAGGGCCGCTCGGCGCGCCTGAACGAGAGGGGCCATCACGTGCTCGACCAGGCGCAGGCGCTGATCGGCCTGTACGAGAGCCTGAGCTCGACGGCCCCCGGCTCGCCGGCCGCCGTGCGCGTCACGATCGGCGCGATCGCGTCGGTGCAGAACGCCCTGCTGCCGGCCGCGCTCGCCGATTTCCATCGCCGCCATCCGGCATGCCGCACGCGCGTGATACCGGGGCTGTCGATCGAACTGGTCAACCGGGTCGACGCGGGCGACATCGACATGGCCGCGATCATCCGGCCGCCGTTCGCGCTGCAAAGCGACCTGCACTGGACGACGCTCGCGCAGGAGCCGTTCCGGCTCATCGTGCCGCGCGGCGTGACGGGCAAGGACTGGGCCGCGCTGCTGGCAAGCGAGCCGTTCGTCCGCTACGACCGCGCCTCGTTCGGCGGCCGCCAGGTCGATCGCTTCCTGAAGAAGATGCACATCGCGGTGCGCGACACATGCGAACTCGACGAGCTCGATGCGATCGTCAAGCTGGTCGAGCACGGCGTCGGCGTCGCGATCGTGCCGCAGACCGCCGCGTATCGCCGCTGGCCGGCGGGTGTGCGCGCGATCGATCTCGGGCGCCACACATTCCACCGCGACATCGGGCTCGTGCATCGCGCGCCGCACGCGATGTCCGAGCCGGCGCAGGCGCTCGCGCGGCTGATCGAAGCGGCGGCGCGGCGGCGCGGGTCGCCGCGGGCCGCGAGGCCGGCGTAAGCGTGCGCGCCGCCGCTCAGCGCCGCCCGGCCGCCCAGTCGACGGCCGCGTCGAACAGCGCGATCCCGGCCGGCGACAGGTTCGCGAACGTGTCGTTGTCGAGGAAGAACATCACGCGGCTGGCCGGCGCGAGCGCTTCGCAGTCCATCGTCGCGCCCTTCTCGTACGCGAAGATCGCGGCCTTCCCGGGTTGGCCGTACACGGTCGCGATCGCGATCGCGCCGAGCCCCGGCTCATCGGCGCCTGCCTGCCGTACACGTTCGTCGCGCCGGCCGGCAGCCCGGCCGAGATCCGGTGCGGCGCATCGACGAGCCACAGGCAGCGCTCCTGGCCCGTTTCGCCGAAGTCGACGTCATGACGCTTGCCCGTCATCGCGAGATCGTCGAGCAGGTCGTTTTCCCAGGTCACGAGCGACCCGGCATCGCGGGCGCAGCCGGGCGCGCGGCTGCGCCGATATGTGAGACGGATGGAAACCATGATCGGGAAGTCGGTGGACGATGGGCCAGTGCTGCTTTCACTTCCCATGTCACGCGAACCTCGAAAAACAGCTCGGGCCGGCGTCGATTTTTTCGCCACGCTCACGAACGGGCCGGCACGACCGTCGCCCAGTAACGCGTCACGTAGCGGACGTCGATCGGCAACGTCGCCTTCAGCGTGTCGAGCACGCGCGCGGGATCGTCGAGCGGATAGGTACCCGACACGCGCAGGTCGGCCACGGCCGCATCGCAGCGCAGGCTGCCGCGACGATAGCGGTCGAGCTCGGCGACGAGGTCCGCCAGCCGCATGTGCGACGCGACGAGCATGCCGTCGGTCCATGCGGACGCGGACGCATCGAGCGGCGCCGGCGCGCCGATCGCGGCGCGCGTGAAATCCGCGCCCTCGCCCGCCGCGATCACGCGCGTACCGGCCGCCGCATCGACGGGCCGCACGCGCACCGCGCCGGCGAACACCTCGAGATGCGTCGCGCCGTCGCGCTGCCGCACCGCGAAGCGCGTGCCGAGCGGCTGCAACTCGCCCTGCGCGGTCGCCACGACGAGCGGCCGCACGGGCGCGCGATCGTCGTGGCCGCTCGTCACCATGATCGTGCCGCGCAGCAGGCGCAGGCTGCGCACCGCATCGTCGAAGCGCACGTCGAGTGCCGTATCGGTATCGAGCACGACGACCGTGCGATCCGCGAGCGTCACCGTGCGCCGCTCCCCGAGCGCCGTGCGCAGGTCGGCCGGCCAGATCGCCGCGCGCCGCGCGGGCTCCGCCATCCATTCGGCACCGCCCGAGAACAGCAGGACGATCAGTACCTTGATGACCGCCTCGCGACGCCCCTCGCGCGCCGGCAACAGCGCCGCGCGCGCGGCCTGCGGGTCGAGCCCGGCCGCCAGCCGGCCGAACCCGCGCTGCATTGCTTCGATATGTCGCCATGCCGCGTCGTGCGCCGGATCCTCCGCGCGCCAGCGCGCGAGCGCGGCGACGAACGCGTCGTCGGTGCGGCCGGCCTGCCGGTCGACCCACCATTCGACCGCGCGGCGCGCAACGTCCTGCGGCACGGCCGGCGCTCCCGGGGCGGCCATCGGTCAGGCCGCCATCGCGAAGAAGCACTGCGTGCCGGCTTTCACGAGATAGCGCTTCGCCGTTGCGAGCGACACGCCGAGCTCGCGTGCGATCTCCGCCTGCGTGAGGCCGTCGAGCTGCGCAAGCAGGAACGCGCGCTTCGCCGCGAGCGGCAGGCCGTCGAGCATCCGGTCGATTTCGAGCAGCGTCTCGAGCACGACGGCCCGCTCCTCGGGCGACGGCGCATATGTCAGCGGGCGCTGCGCGAGCGCGTCGAGATACGCGCGCTCGATCTGCTCGCGCCGCCAGTGGTTGCTCGGCACGCGCTGCGCGACCGTCGTCAGGAACGCGCGCGGTTCGTCCGCGCCGATCGGCTCGTCGCGCGCGAGCAGACGCATGAACGTGTCGTGCGCCAGATCGGCCGCGCGGTGCGCGCAACCGAGCTTCCGGCTCAGCCAGCCGCGCAGCCACGCGTGGTGGCCGGCATGGAGGGCGTCGATTTCTCGATGGAGAGACAGCTTGTCAGCGGACATGGCCGGGTTCCGGAGGCGCAGGCGTCAACGATTTTGTAAATGCGAATGATTATTATATACAAAAGTAAGCTTGCGCCTGCGGTTTCGATGCGCGACGACGACGGTGCGGCGCGGCCGGCGACGCCACCGCGCCGTCGCGCCGTCGCGAGCGACGAGTCATGCCGCTAACACATCCCTTACAGCCCGGTCGATTCAATTCGTTCAATAATCATTTGACGGATCGATAACAATATTCCGGCCGCCGTCGTTTTCCCGGAAATCGCGGGAAATTATCTCGGGATCTGCAAGACCTCATTCAAAAAATGGCGCAATGAAAAATCATTGATGCGCGATTGCCAACAATTCAAATCCTTCAATGGCGAATTCCGGAGGAGATCCCTGTCTTCATCAGGCTACAAGAGAGAATTTCATTTTTGCCGTTTCAGGCGGCCTCGGTAGTCTCCTGCCATTCCGGATCACGAACACCAACGAATGCGCAAGGAGATGAAATGAAACGCACGGCCCTCTCGCTGATTTCGCTCGCGTCATGCGCGACGATACCCGTCGCGCATGCGCAGTCGAGCGTCACACTGTATGGCGTGATCGACACGTCGCTCACCTACGTGAACCATGCGCAGGGCAACGACAACGCGTGGATGCTCGGCAACAGCAGCGCGGGCAACCTGGCAGGAAGCCGCTGGGGCGTGAAGGGCACCGAGGATCTCGGCGGCGGGCTGAAGGCGCTGTTCCAGCTCGAGGACGGCTTCGACCCGAGCAACGGCCGGCAGGGCCAGGGCGGCCGCCTGTTCGGCCGGCAGGCGTTCGTCGGCCTGACGAGCGACCGCTACGGCACGCTCACGTTCGGCCGCCAGTACGATCCGCTCATCGATCTCGTACAGGGCATCACCGCCGACAACACGCTCGGCAGCGTGTTCGCGACGGCGGGCGACGTCGACAACTACGACAACAGCTTCCGCGTCGACAACGCGGTGAAATTCACGTCGGCCGTGTATGGCGGCCTGCAGTTCTCGGCGATGTATTCGTTCGGCGGCATCGCCGGCAGCACGGGCGCCGCCAATTCGTATTCGGCTGCCGTGTCGTACAACAACGGGCCGTTCAGCGTCGCGGGCGGCTACTTCCACGCGACCAACAGCCCCGCGTCGAACGGCCTGCGCAGCGACTGGGCCAGCTCGTCGGACGGCACGTTCGACGGCCCGGTCAACAGCGGCTACGCGAGCGCGCACTCGATCGGCATCGCGCGCATCGCGGGCCAGTACGCCGCCGGCCCGTTCACGTTCGGCGTCGGCTACAGCAACGCGCAGTACCGCCGCGACGCCAGCTCGGCGTTCGGCTCGAACGAGCACTACGACACGGGGCAAGGCTTCGTGAACTACCAGGCGACGAACGCGCTGCTGGTCGGCCTCGGCTACAGCTACACACGCTCCGGCGGCGATACGTCGGCCACCTATCACCAGGTCTCGGCCGGCGCGGACTACACCCTGTCGAAGCGCACCGACGTCTACCTGAGCGCTGCGTATCAGCACGCAAGCGGCCGGACCGGCGACGGCCAGGGCGGCTCGATGGCCGCGCAGGCGTCGATCGGCTCGTACGGCTATGCGGGCACGAGCTCGCAGACGATGGTCAATCTCGGCCTGCGTCACCGCTTCTGATCCGCAACGGCCGGCCGCGCGGCCGGCCGGATCCGCGTCGAACGGCATGGCGGTTTCGGCCGCCGAGGTTTTTCGCACGGCCTTTCATTGCCCTTTTCCCTTTTATTGCTCTTTTCGGCCGTTGCCCTTTTCGGCCTGAAAACCGGTTGCCGTGAAATTTCCGACGTATTTGATTCAACCCGGTTTTCCCGGCACGCATGACCTTGTGCGCCGTTATTCCCGGCGCCGCCATTAAGCCGGCATTCGCCGAAACAACCGGGCATTCTTGCCGATTGCGCGTTGCCGCTCCCCTCACCGGACACGATTCCGATGCGTCGCAAGCGCACCGGCAAATGCAAAGGAAAGTTCGACGCGAGCCATTTACCTGCCCGCTATGGCAAACTTCGCGTCTGCGTAATTTCCTTGCACCGGGCGGCCGGATTCCGCCCCATCCTGCCATGCCGCGTCAGACCACCTGTTCGATCAGCCACGAAACGCTGAAAATCGCCTCGACGATCGCAATGTCGTGCGTGCTGCACGGCGTCGCGCGGGCCGATTGCCTCGACGACGCGGCCGCGTTCCAGCACGTGAGCGTCAGCCTGATGCGCGGGATCGCGCAGGTCGAATCGGGCATGAATCCGAACGCCGTCAACACCAACACCAACGGCACGGTCGACATCGGCCTGATGCAGATCAACAGCACGTGGCTGCCGACGCTCGCGCGCGAAGGCATCACGCGGGAAAGCCTGTTCGACGCATGCACGAATGCCTATGTCGGCGCATGGATCCTGTCGCAGAACATTCGCCAGCTCGGCCCGAACTGGAACGCAATCGGCGCGTACAACTCCGCGTCGCCCGACAAGCGCCTCGCCTATGCGCGCAAGGTCTATGATGCAATCCGGACCATGCCGGATTCGCCGGATACTCCCATGCCCATCCTTCCACCTTCCTTTACGCCGCCGCAGCAGGCACAGGCGTACAACCCGTTCGCGAGCCTGAGCGTGTCCGCCCCGCAGCAGATCACCCGCCCGCGCACGATCTCGCCGGCCGCGCCGCCCCCTCAACCGCCGCAGGGCGGCCCCGCCGGCCCGGCCGGCACGTACAACTTCGGATGGACGGTCACGGGGGCGGACCAGGCCAAGCCGACCCAGGTCTTCGACGACGGTGCGCGGATCTACGTGCAGTTCAGCGACATGAAGCACGTGCCGGCGATCTTCACCGAGACGTCGGCCGGGCGCGTGCTGATGTCGTGGGAACTGCAGTTTCCGTATGCCGTCCTGACGCGCCCCGCGCAAACGTTAATCTTCCAGCTCGGGCCGTTCGAGGCGCGCGCGCAGCGCGGCGCGGGCGGCGACGCCGGCATGACCGCTCAGGCCGGCGCGACCGGCGCGACGACGGCCGCGGGCGCCCCCGCGACGAAGAAGCCGGGCAACGCGGCAGCGAATGCGGCAACGACGACGGCGGCCAGTCCGCCGGCAAAACGCACGGCATCGGCCGATGCGCTGTGGTATCTGAATACGCCGTCGACGTCGGGAACGGCCACGACCGCGAACACGGCGAACACGCCGACGCCCTCGCCCGCGTCGAACGCGCCGGCCACATGGCCCACCGCGGTGACGTCAGCCACGCCGCCCGCCGCCACGCCCCAGGCGCCGGCCGCGACGCCGCCGGCCACGCGCGTCAGCACCGACGCGCTCTGGTATATCTCGAAGTAACCCGCGGGCCGGTACGACGGTCCCGTGCGCGCGGGCCCGGTTGCTCACCCGCGCCGCACCCAGATCACCTTGCCGTCGCGAATGCCGAGATTGCGGCGTTCCTGACGGTAGTCCATCGTCCCCGGCAACGCCTTGCCGTCCCGCTCGAGCACGCGCCACAGGCAGCCGTCCAGTTGCGCCGCCGCGTCCGCCTCGGTCGTTCCGACCAGCGCATCGTCCGGCCCCGCGTCCGCCTTGCACGCCTGCCCGCCATTCGTGGGCGGACCGCCCGCGCTCGTGTTCTTCGCGTCCATGTTCGCGCATCCCGCAAACGTTGCGCTCGCAACCAGTGCCGTCAGCATCGCGATCGTCTTCTTCATCGGTTTCTCCCTTTCGTGCCCGGCGGAACGCGGGCGATGCGCCGGCCGAGCGGGCGGCGCATGGGCGACGGCTGCCGTCGCACGAAGCCAGGTCGGCTCGGCGCACCCCGGCCGCGACTCCGGCATTTGAGCCGTAGCCGTAGCCGTAGCCGTAGCCGTAGCCGTAGCCGTAGCCGTAGCCGTAGCCGTAGCCGTAGCCGTAGCCGCCAGCATGTTACCGCACGCGGCACGGCGCCACGGTGCGTGCATGCGGCATGCGCGCCTGCCGCGGCAATCCGCTCAGAACTTGTAGGTGGCGCCGGCGATCCCGTAGTAGTTGCTGCGCGACTGGACGATCGGGCTGTCGCCGTAGCGGCCGAGCAGCCGGGTCACGCCGCCGGTCGCGTGCACGGACCAGTGCCGCGACAGCGTCCAGTTCCACGCGACCGCCATCGATGCGCTGTCGATCCCGCCGCTCGTCGAATACGGCCGGAACCGGCTCGTCATCGACTGTGCGTCGGTCACTCCGTAGAACGTCTGCGTGTAGCGCCCCGAGCCCGCGTGTACGGTACCCGTCACGACGATCTCGTGCTGCGAGGTCTTGAAGACGGGCACCGCGAGATCGACGTGGCCCGACACGCCGCGCGACGTGTGCGTCACCGGCGTATCGATCGTGACGCTCAGTTCGGCCGCGTCGAACAGCGTCACGCCCGCGCGCACGCCGACCAGCACCGAGCCCGGAATCCGGCCCATGCCCTTCAGGTAGTCGGAGCCCGGCAGGTCGAAGCGGTTTTCGTCCGCACGGCCGGCGTCGTAGCTCACGGCCGCCGACACGAACACGCCGTGCGGCAGGTTCAGCTTGTAGCCCGCCCCCTCGGTGCTGTCGATGAAGAAGCCGTTGCCGAAGAGCGCGGAGAACGACGGCGCGACGACGCCGCGATACTGGTTGCTGCCCTGGTAGCGCGGCGCGAAACCGCCCCCGAGCGACAGCGAATACTGGTTTTCCGCATGGGCGGCGGCGGCGAGGGTCAGCCCGGCAAGCGGCATGCAATAGCGGTAACGGCGAAGGATTGGGCGCACAATATTGAGATAAGAGTGACGGAGCCCGCAGTCTAGGTGCCGCCTTGCGCCAAGACTGTCCCGAATCTGCGCAGAATCTGTGCTCAATTGTGTTCGATTGTCCGAGATTGTCGTACCCGTCCCCCGGCCCTCCACGCGCCGGATAGAATTTGCGTGCCGCGCCGCCCTCCGCCTGCCGGGCGGTGAGATCGCGCGTGCATTCTGAGGAGACCATGAACGACAATCCGCTCAAATACCGCGTGCTGCTGATCGAGGACGACGACCGCCTCGCGCAGCTCGTCCGCGAATACCTCGACGGCTATGAATTCGCGGTGACGGTCGTACGGCGCGGCGACCTCGCCGTCGCCGCGGTGCGCGAGCACCAGCCGGCCCTCGTGATACTCGACCTGATGCTGCCGAACCTCGACGGGATGGAGGTGTGCCGGCGCATCCGCGCGTTCACCAATATCCCCGTGCTGATCCTCACCGCACGCGCGGATGTCTACGACCAGATCGCGGGCCTCGAGACGGGCGCCGACGATTACGTGACGAAGCCGATCGAGCCGCGCGTGCTCGTCGCGCGCGCCCGCGCGCTGCTGCGCCGCGCGCAGCCGGCCGCCGCGGAAGCGCCTGCCGTCGCACCCACGGCGCTGGTGTTCGGCGAGCTGACGATCTCGCCGCCGAACCGCACCGTCACCTGGCGCGGCGAGCCGGTCGACCTGAAGACCGCCGAATTCAACCTGCTGCTGATCCTCGCGCGCGCGGCCGGTACCGTGCTGAGCCGCGACGATATCCTGAAGCAGTTGCGCGGGATCGAGTTCGACGGGCTCGACCGCTCGGTCGATTCCGGCATCTCGAAGCTGCGCCGCCGTTTCGAGGATGCGTCGTCGGAGCCGCACAAGATCAAGACGATCTGGGGCCGCGGCTACCTGTTCAGCCCTTCCGCGTGGGACGAATAAATGCTGCGTCCGTTGATCAGGCTGTACCTCGTCGTGATCCTGTTCGTCGGCGCGTCGATCATGTTCATCCAGCTGACGTTCGACCGGATCTTCTACGAGCGCGTCGCGCAGGCGCAGCGCGACTCGCTGTCGACCTACGCGTTCGTGCTCAACGACTACCTCGAACGCCATCCGGGCGGGCAGCGCGCGCTTGCGCTGCGCGAACTCGCGCAACACGGCAACGAGGGATTCGGCTTCATGTCGATGCCCGCCGCCCGTGCGCAGCTGAGCGGCACGCCGCTGCGCGATCTCGATGCCGGCCGCATCGCGATCAGCTACAACGGCAAGGACTACTACATGCCGCTCGCCGACGGCTCCGTGCTGCACGCGCGGCCGAACGAAGCTCCCGATCTCGACATCAAGATCTACGCGTACCTGCTGCTCGCGCTCGGCACGCTGTTCGCGGTCGTGCTGTGGCTGCACTATCACTGGCGCGACCTGCGCAAGCTGCGGGACGCCGCGCACGCGTTCGGCGCCGGCACGCTGTCCACGCGCGTGAAGCTGTCGGGCAAGTCGAACATCTTCGAACTGTCGCAGCAGTTCAACGACATGGCCGAGCGCATCGAGGCGTCGATCAAGCAGCAGCGTGAAATGATGCACGGCATCTCGCACGAACTTAAGACGCCGCTCGCACGGCTCGAATTCGGGCTCGCGCTGCTCGCCGAACCCGACGAGACGGGCCGCATGCGCGAACGCCGCGACGCGCTGCGGCGCGACGTGCGCGAGCTCGACGAGCTCGTCACCGAATTGCTGACGATCGGCCGGCTCGAACAGGGGGCGAGCCAGCTCGCACCGATGGAAGTCGGCATCGATGCGCTGATCGACAGCGTCGCCGGCAGCGTCGCGAACGACGTTGCCGATCGCGGCATCGCGCTCGACGTGTCGACGCTCCACGCGCCCGCGACCCATGTGTGCGACCCGAAACTCGTCGCCCGCGCCCTGCTGAACCTGATCCGCAACGGCGCGCGCTATGCGTCGCGCACGGTGCTGCTCGCCGCCGAAAGCGACCGGGCCGGCGCGCTCGTGCTGAGCGTCGACGACGACGGCCCCGGCGTTCCGGTCGCCGAACGCGCCCGCGTGTTCGAGCCGTTCCAGCGGCTCGACTCCAGCCGCGACCGGCAGACCGGCGGATTCGGGCTCGGCCTCGCGATCGTGCGACGCGTCGCGCAGGTACACGGCGGCGACGTGCGGCTCGAGGATTCTCCGCTCGGCGGCGCACGCTTCGTGATCACGCTGCCCGCGCGAACGCTGCCGGAAGGTCTCTTCGACGTGACGGGCGCGCTCGTCCATTCAAACGCGCCCGGTCGCGGTACGGGCACGGCCATGCCGCGGCCATAAAGCGTGCGACGGGCGCCGCTGCCGCCCTCGCTTGATCGCCTGATCGCTTGAGCACTTGAGCACCTGCCCCAAGCCGCCGCATGCGCCCCACTCACCGGCGCCGCAGCAGCGCGACGAAGAACAGGCTGCCGAACATCGCGGTGACGACGCCGATCGGCAGATCCTCCGGCGCCGCGAGCGTACGGGCGGCGACATCGGCCCACACGAGCAGGATCGCCCCCGTGAGCGCGGCCACCGGCAGCAGCCTGCCGTGCTCGGCGCCGACGACGCGACGGCACAGATGCGGCGTCACGAGCCCGACGAAGCCGATCGCGCCGCTCACCGCGACCATCGCCCCCGTCGCGAACGACGCGACGACGAACACCTCGCGCCGCATCCGCGCGCTCGGCACGCCGAGCGCGGCCGCCGCGACATCGCCCGACATCAGCGCGTTCAGTTCACGACGCCGCGCGTACAACGCGCCGCCGGCAAGCACCGCGCACACGGCCGGCACCGGCAGCAGATCCCAGCGCGCGAGCCCGACGCCGCCGAGCATCCAGAACAGCACCGACGACGCGGCGCGCTGATCGCCGAGATACAGCAGCAGGTTGCCGAACGCGGCCATCATGAACGACACCGAGACGCCCGCGAGCAGCAGCCGGTCCGATTCGAGCCGGCCGCGCCGGTAGGCGAGCGCGACGACGCAGGCGGTCGCCGCGAGCGCACCCGCAAAGGCGGCGGCCGACAGCGTAAACGGGCCGAACGCCGCCCCGGCCAGCACCGTGACCGCGACGGCGCCGAGCATCGCGCCCGCGCTCACGCCGAGCAGGTGCGGATCAGCCAGGCGGTTCGCGGTCGCCGCCTGCAACGCGACGCCGACCGCCGCCAGCGTCGCGCCGACGATCGCGGCCAGCAGCGCACGCGGCATGCGGATCAGCCACACGATGCTGTCGTCGCCCGCGGCGGCCGCGAACCCGCCGGCCGCGCCGAACGCCGACGCGACGTGCGCGGCGACGATCCGCACGGCAGCCGGCATCGCGATCGGCGCCGGCCCGAACGCGGCCGACACGACGATCGATATGGCCAGCAACAACGCCAGCGCAGCCACCGTCGTGCGCAGGCCGGGCCGCGTCGCCCGCACCGGCACGCTCATCGCGCGGGCCCGGCGAACGCGGCCGGATAGAAGGCGCGCGCGAGCGTCTCGACGGCCGCGACGTTCTCGGGGCCCGGCGTCGCCGCATCGTACGGAACCACGACGAAACGCCGGTCGCGAATCGCGGCCACGCGCGCGAGCGACGGCTGGCTCAGCAGGAACTGCTGCTTCTGCCCGGCCGTCACCGCCGAGTAGTCGACGATCACGATCACCTGCGGATCGCGCGCGACCACGCTTTCCCAGCTCACCTGCGTCCAGCTGCGCGGCACGTCGTCCATCACGTTGCGCGCGCCGGCCGCCGTCAGCAGCGCGGTCGGCATCGCGAGCCCGCCTGCCGTCATCGGCTTGTCGGTGCCGCTGTCGTAGACGAACACGCGCAGCGGCGCCGGGCGCCCGATCGCGCGCGACACCGCCGCGAGACGCGCACGCATCGCGGCGACGACCTGCGCGGCGCGCGCCTCCACGCCGAAGATCCGGCCGAGATTGTCCAGGTCGCGAAACACGTCGTCGAACGACGCGGCCGACTGCTTCATCACGTGCGAACACGATTCGGTCAGCTCATACGTCCGGATGCCGAACGGCGCGAGGGTCGCGGGCGTCACCGGTCCGCCGACGTGCATCCCGTAGTTCCAGCCCGCGAGATAGAAGTCGGCGCGCGCGGCGGCCAGCACCTCGAGCGACGGATACTGGCTCGCCAGTTCGGGCACGCCGCGCAGCGCGTCGCGCACGTGCGCGGTGCCCGTCTTCCAGCCCCCGATGCCCGTGTAGCCGACGAGCCGGTCCTTCAGGCCCAGCACGAGCATCATCTCGGTCAGGTTGACGTCGTTGCTGACCGCGCGCGACGGCGCGCGCTCGAACGTCACGTCGCGATCGCAGCTGCGCACGGTGACGGGATATGCCGCCGCGTGAACGGCGGCGCAACCGAGCGCCGCGGCAACGAGCAGCCGGCGGGATACGGCGGACAAGGCGGGAAAGCAGAGCATGGCGGTCATTCCGGATGAAGCGGCGTGATGCGCGGCCGGCCCGTGACGGGGTGGCGGTCGACGAGCGCGGCGACGCCGAACACGTCGCGCAGCAGCGCGTCGGTCAGCACGTCGGCCGGCGCGCCGGACGCGACGATCCGGCCGTGCGCGAGCACGTGGAGCCGGTCGCAATACGCGGCCGCGAGATTGAGGTCGTGAATCGTCGCGAGCGTCGCGATGCGCAGGCGTCGCACGCGCGCGAGCAGTTCGAGCTGATGCCGCAGGTCGAGGTGATTGGTCGGCTCGTCGAGCAGCAGCAGCTCGGGCTGCTGCGCGAGCGCGCGGGCCAGCAGCGCGCGCTGCTTCTCGCCGCCCGACAGCGACGCGAAACGCTGCGCGCGACGCTCGACGAGACCGACGTCGCGCAGCGCGGCGTCGACGATCCGGCGATCGTCCGCCGATTCCCCGTCGAGTGCCCGCTGGTGCGGCGTGCGGCCCATGCCGACCAGCTCGTCGACCGTCAGCCCGAAATCGTCCGGCGTCTCCTGCTGCAGCACCGCGATGCGCTGCGCGACCGCGCGCGGCCGCATGCGCCACACGTCCCGGGCGTCGAGCGCGACGCGGCCCGCGTCGGGCCGGGCGTAGCGGAACACGCAGCGCAGCAGGCTCGTCTTGCCGCTGCCGTTCGGGCCGATCAGCCCGACGAACTCGCCTTCGGCCACGCTCAGCGTCACCGAATCGAGCACGGCGACCGCGCCGCCGGGGGACCAGCTCACGCGTTCGATGTCGAGCATGTGCGCCACGGGATCTTCGCCTCGCTCAGAAACGCATCGTCGCGACGAGCTCCGCCGAGCGCGACGGACCGAGCAGCCATTGCTCGCCGCCGTTCGACGTCGTCACCGCATACGTGCGGTTCGCGAGATTGCGCAGGTACAGCGCCAGCTCGGTGCGCGACGTCGGCTGCCAGCGCAGCGATGCGTCGAACACCGTGTACGACGGCACCTGCACGCGGTTCGCGTCGTCGCCGTACGTCGCGCCGACGTAGCGCATGCCCGCATTCGCCTGCCAGCGCTCGGCGAACGCCCAGCCGAGCCACAGGTTCGCCGTCTGCTGCGGCACGCCGGACGGCACGTTGCCGGCGCGCGACACGATCGCGCCGCCGACCTTCTGGTCGAACACGTCGTAGCGCGCGCGCAGCAGCGCGACGTTCGCATCGATCGTCCAGCCGTACGGCAGCCGGGCGCCGCCCGTCAGTTCGGTGCCGCGCGACGACTGCCTGCCGACCTGCTGGCGCAGCGCCGGATTGAACGGATCGGTGCTGAGCAGGTTGCGCTTCGTGATGTCGTATACGGCGAAGGTCCAGTACGCACGGCCGTCGAGCAGCGTCTGCTTGACGCCCGCTTCCCACTGTTCGCCGGTCGCGAGCCGGTAGCCCGCCTGCGACGCGGACAGCGTCACGAGCGAGCCGAGCCCCTCCGCGCCCGTGGTGTACTGCGCATACGCGCTGAGCGTCGGCGCGACCTCGAACACGAAGCCCGTGCGCCAGCCGACGTTCGCGAATCGCTTGTCGAAGCCGGCGCCGGTGGCCGCCTGCTCGCGGCTGAACGCGATGTGGTCGTAACGCAGGCCGCTCACCCACGCGAGCCGCGGCAGCACCTCGAGCCGGTTCTCGGCGAACACCGCGGCCTGCCGCGCCCGCGTGCTGAACTGCGGCACCGTCGGGTCGGGGCTCGCGAACACGCCGGGATCGAAGCCGTGCGCGGCCACGGTCGATTCGCCGCCGTACGGCGAATTGTTGGTGCCGTCGAACGTGATCTGGCTGAATTCCGTCCCCACGACGAAGCGGTTCGCGCGGCCGAACAGCGTGCCGTCGACGCGCGCGCTCAGCCGGTCGCCGATCTGCCGCTGGTGGTGGCCGATGTCGAGATAGTCGCTGCGCGTCACCTGTCCGGTGGCGGGTTCGAGCACATACGATTCCGCATTGCGCCAGTGGCGGTTCGACGTCAGGTAGTAGAGCTGGTTGTCGATCGTCACGCCGGCCGTCGGCCGGTAGCTCGCCGACAGTCGCGTCCACTGGTCGTAGTACGCAATCGTCGCATCGCCGACGTTGTAGTTGAGCTTGCGCAGCGACGGATCGAGCACGCCGTTCGGCGCCGGCACGCCGTAGTACGTCGCCGGCATCTGGCGGCCGTAGTCGTAGTCGAGCGTCAGCGTGAAGCGCGGGCTCACGTCGAACTTCAGTGCGCCGCCGACCGCCGTCGTATGCGTGTCGGCTCGCGCCGCGAGGCCGTTGGCGCGCGCATCGCTCGCGTAGAAGCGGTACGACAGCCGCGGGCCGAGCGCGCCCGTCGTGTCGACCGCGACGCGCTTCGCGCCGTCGGGGCCGACACCGACCTGCAGCGTCGTCTCGCGGGCCCGCTGCGGCCGCTTCGGCACCACGTTCACGACGCCGCCGATCGCCCCTTCGCCGTACAGCACCGACGCCGGGCCGCGCAGCACCTCGATGCGCTCGACCGACCAGGTATCGAACGGAAACGTGATCGTGCCGGCGGCCGGCATGAGCCGCACGCCGTCCAGCAGCGTCATCACCGATTCCTGCCCGCTGAAGCCACGCACGCTCAGTGCGGTGCCGCCGGTGCCCGGCGCCATCGCGCTCGCAAAACCGGCCGTGCGCGTGACCGCGTCGAGCACCGTGCGATCGCCGCGCGCCTCGATCGTGTCGGCCGTCACCGTCTCGACGCTCGCGGGCGTGTCGAGGCTCGCGAGCCCGAGCCGCGAGCCCGTTTCGAGCGGCAGCGTCAGCGGATCGGGCGGCGCCGTGCGCGCGGCGACGCTGATGGCGGGCAGCGTGTGGCGTTCGTCCGGTGCCGGCGCCGCCGTTTCGGCGGCCAGCGCGCCGGAGGTCGCCATCGCGCAACCCAGCAGGGTCGCGCATCCGTGCGCGGCGTGCGCGCGCCAGCCCCCGTCGTCGCGACGCGACGGGGCATGCCGTCGTGCGTCGCGAGTCCGCATGTGTTTCGTCTTCGTCACTTCGTATCGGTCGTCGTGTGGTTCCATCGCCTGCGGCCTGGCCTCCCCTGCAACCGCGGCCAGCCGGCGACGCAAACGTCGGATGATACGTTATATCAAATGAATCGTCAGGGTTTTGTCAGGAATCGCGGCCCGATGCGCCCGGTGTAACCGCGAACATGCATCGCCCTATCAGTTTCTCTGCAATCGTTCAGTACTCCAGCACACTTTCAAACGATTCCCGTACCCCGGTGAATGGACTGGCAGCGCCCCGGATGCGCATCGCTGCCGACAACGACGACGCCGCACATGCGATACCGGAATCGCACGCACCCGTCCGGCATGCGACTCGCGGCCCCTGCGCGAGGGCCCCGCCGCATCCGCCGCATTACGCCCCGTTACCCCGCCGGACGCCACCCGCATCGCATCGAGCCGCGCCCGCGCGGCGCCTGCCCGCTACCGCCGGCCGAATTCCGCGGCGACGTTTGCTTACACACCGCAAAGGCTTTTCATCATCGACCCCGTTAGCCTTGAATCACCGCGCAAACGATCGTTCCGCGCCACCCGATCCAACCTTCGATACGCTGGACTGCTCATCATGAAAACACTCACCGCCCGTCGCGAAGCAAGCGCCCCGTACCGTCGCATCGCATTCATGCTGGCCGCCTGCGGCGCCGTCGTGGCAGCCTGGTGCGGCGACATCGCGCCGGCCGCCGCGCAAGTCGTGGTGCTCGCGCCGCCCGCGCCGGTCTATGAAGCCGCACCGGCGCCGCGCGCCGGCCATGCCTGGGCACACGGCTACTGGGGCTGGCAATACGGCCGCTACGTCTGGGTGCCCGGCCACTGGAACGAGGTCGAACGCCGCGTCGTGGTCGCGGCGCCCGCCCCGCCGGTCGCCCCCGTCGCGCAGGTGATGCGGCTGTCCGCCGACGCGCTGTTCGCGTTCGATCGCGGCGATCTCGCCGACATCCTGCCGGGCGGTCGCGCCGACATCCGCGAGATCGCGGCGAAGCTGGACGCCACCCGCATCGGGCGCATCGAAGTGCGCGGCTACACCGACCGGCTCGGCGCGTCGGCGTACAACAAGCAGCTGTCGCAGCGGCGCGCGGACGCGGTGAAGGCGCTGCTCGTCGAGCAAGGCATTCCGGCCGACCGCATCGACGCGCGCGGGCTCGGCGAACAGGATCCGATCACGCAGTGCACCGACAATCAGTCGCACGATCGCCTGGTCGCGTGCCTGCAACCGGATCGCCGCGTCGAGATCGTGACGTTCGCGCACACGGACGACCGCTACGCGCCGCCGCCGCGGTCGTGACGCGCGCCGCGCCCGGCCGGCGCGGCGAACCCGCCTACAGCGGAAAGCTGAACTGCACCCACAGCTTGTCGCCCTGCGACCGGTTGCGCACCGCGAACTCGTGCTGGTACTTCACGACCACGCCCGAAGCCGGCCCCCACATGTAACGCAGTTGCGGGCCGATGGCGACCGACTGTCCGCGAAAGCCGTCCGACGCGACCTTCACGCCGTCCTGCGTATCGTCCGTGAACTGCTTCAGCACCGTGCCCTGCACGCCGAGCTGCACGCGCCGGTCGATCGAATAGCCGATCAGGTAGTCGAGCACCGCCACTGCGCCCGAGTGGTACTGCGTCGCGTGGTTCGGCGAATTCAGCTCCAGCAGCGTGGTCGTCGAGATCTCCCAGTCGCGGCCCGGAAACCACGTCGTGCTGACGTACGGCAGGAACGCATAGGTGTTCAGCCCCGGGTTCGCGATCCGGTTCACCGCATACGCGCCGGTCGGCACCGCGAACGACGGCGAGAAGAACGCGAAGAAGGTCTTCGATGCGTTCGCGTAGTTGATCATGAGCGGCTCGAGGATCACGTCGCCGAGCGACGTATGATTGCCGGTGCCGCCCGGCGTCGACAGGTGCAGATGCACGATCGGCACGATCGCGCTGCTCGACAGCGAGAACGGCCCGAGCGTCGCGTCCCAGGTATGGACGACGCGCGGCGTTTCCGCGACCAGGCTCAGGTGGAAACCCGGCACCGCGCTGCCGCCGTCCGGCCCGGCGAAGCGGTTCGACGTGTAGTAAAGCGAATAGTTGAAGTACTGCGTGCCGCCCGGCGGCGGCAGCAGCCCGTTCATCACCGTGTTGACGCCGAACGGATAGCTGATCTGCCCGCCTTCGGTGGCCGATGCCGGAACGTGAACGGCTCCGGCGATCAGGAGTGCCAACGGCACCCGTCGCAATGCGTGTTTCATGTCGTCTCCAAACCGGATTGTTGTCGTGTGATCGCGAGCCGCACACTGCCGGCCCGGGGAGACGGAATGTAAAACGCCAGGCGGCGGCGAAAAAGCCGACGCCCGGGAGAACAGTTCTCCGTTACGCGGAGAAATGGGCCGCGGTGCGGCGCGGGCGCGCGCTCAGCCGCCGACTTCCTGCCATTTGCGCGCGAGGCCGAGACGCTCGAAGCGCTCGATCAGGAACTCGGTGAAGACGCGGATCTTCGCCGGCTGGTGACGGCGGCTCTGGTACGCGATATTGACGGTCAGCGCCGGCAGTTGCCAGTCGGTGAGCACCGGCACCAGCTTGCCCGCGACGATATCGTCGTGAATGATGTAGAGCGGCTGGATCAGGATGCCGAAGCCGGCGAGCGCGGCCGCGCGGATCACCTGCCCTTCGTTCGCATCGAGCACGCTCTTGATCGTGACCGACTGCTTCTTCGCGCCCTGGCGAAAATGCAGCACGTACGGATCGTTCGCGAGGTTGTAGACCAGCATCCGGTGGGAGCCCAGCGCGTCGGGGGTCGCGGGCGCCCCGTGCTTCGCGAGATACCCGGGCGACGCGGCCAGCACGCGCCGCGTCTCGGCGAGCTTGCGCACGGTGATGCCCGAATCGGCCTCGTGCTCGCGCGTGCGGATCGCCACGTCGATGCCGGCCTCGATGAAATCCGGATAACGGTTCGCCGCGACGATCTGCACGTTCAGGTTCGGGTAACGCCGATGAAACTCGGGCAGCGCCGGCGCGATGTAGATCGACGCGAACGACACCGATGCCGTCACCCGCAGCGTGCCGGCCGGATTGACGCTCGCCTCGTTGACCGCCGCGTCCGCCTCCGCCATCTCCGTCAGGATCGCCACGCAGCGCCGGTGGTACTCGTGCCCCGCATCCGTCAGCCACAGACGGCGCGTGGTCCGCTCCACGAGCCGCGCCGCCAGGCGCTCCTCCAGCGCGTTCAGGCAGCGGCTCGCCGCCGCGCTCGACATGCCGAGCCGCTCGGCGGCCTTCGACAGGCTGCCCAGTTCGGCCACCTGCACGAAAAATTCGATCTGCGTCCACTTGTCCATACGTCCGATTATTCCACCCAGCGGAGAACAAAACTCCTTTCAACCATCTTTTTTACGGCTTCGGGAGGAATTAATGTTACGTCAACGCGCCATCGAACGACATCAGGAGACAACCCCAATGCGCAATCTCAACGAAGACACCATCACGCAGGCCGTGATCGCGTCGCTGCGCGGCTGCCGCGACGAGCGGCTGCGTACCGTGATGACCAGCCTGGTCCAGCACCTGCATTCGTTTGCCCGCGACACCCGGCTCACCGAAGCCGAATGGCAGGCCGCGATCGAGTTCCTGACGGCGGTCGGCCACATCACCGACGACAAGCGCCAGGAGTTCATCCTGCTGTCCGACGTGCTCGGGCTGTCGACGCTCGTCACCGCGCAAAACCATGCGAAACCGGCCGGCTGCACGGAGGCGACCGTCTTCGGCCCGTTCTACGTCGAAGGCAGCCGCGAGTTCGGGATGTTCGACGACATCGCGAACGGCGCGTGCGGCGCGCCCTGCTTCGTATCGGGCCACGTGCGCGGCATCGACGGCACGCCGGTGCCGCACGCGTCGCTGGAAGTCTGGCAGGCCGACGAGGACGGGCACTACGACGTGCAGTTGCCGGCCGACGACGGGTCCGTCACGCATCGCGCGCGCGGCCGGCTGCGGACCGGCGCGGACGGCCGCTACGCATTCCGCTCGATCCTGGCCGAGCCGTATCCGATCCCGCACGACGGCCCCGTCGGCGCGATGCTCGAGGCGCTCGGCCGCCATCCGTGGCGCCCCGCGCACCTGCATTTCATGATCGAGGCGCGCGGCTACGAAACGCTGATCACGCACGTGTTCCGCGACGGCGACCGCTATCTCGACTCGGATGCGGTGTTCGGCGTCCGCTCGACGCTCGTCGCCGACTGGGTCCGGCACGCGCCGGGCACCGCGCCCGACGGCTCGCGCATGGACACGCCGTTCTACACGCTCGATTACGACTTCGTGCTGAATCCGTCGGAGCGTGCCGCATGATCCGCCACGTCGTGATGTGGAAGGTTGCCGGCGAGACCGATCGCGAGCGCGCGGCGGCGCGCACCGACGTGAAGGCGGCCTTCGAGAGCCTGCGCGGCCGGATTCCGGGCATGACGCACCTCGAGGTCGGCGCGGATTTCAGCGCGGCCGACTACGCGTGCGATCTCATTCTCGTGGCCGAATTCGAATCGCGCGCGGCGCTCGACGCCTATGCGACGCACCCTGAACACGAACGCGTGCGCGATGCGCTGACGGGCTTGCGCATCGCGCGCCACCAGGTCGACTACGCAACGGAGTAACGGCGACATGAACTTCATCTACCAGGCGCGTCCCGCACGCGTGATCTTCGGCGCGGGCAGCCTGCAGCATCTCGAACGCGAAGTGCTGGAACTGGGTGCGCAGCGTGCGCTCGTGCTCTGCACGCCCGAGCAGCGCGACCTCGCGCAACGCATCGTCGAGCGCCTCGGCGCGCGCGCCGCCGGGCTGTACGACCGCGCGACGATGCACGTGCCGATCGAAATCGCCCGGGACGCCCAGGCCTTCGCCCGGTCGCACGAGGCCGACTGCGCGATCGCGATCGGCGGCGGCTCGACGATCGGCCTCGGCAAGGCGATCGCGCTCGAAAGCAGCCTGCCGATCCTCGCGATCCCGACGACGTACGCGGGCAGCGAAATGACGCCGATCTACGGCCTGACCGAAGGCGGCGTGAAGCGCACGGGTTCCGATGCGCGCGTGCTGCCGAAAACGGTGATCTACGATCCCGAGCTCACCGTCACGCTGCCCGTCGAGCTGTCGGTGACGAGCGGCATCAACGCGATCGCGCACGCGGCGGAAGGCCTGTACGCGAGCAACGCGAATCCGGTCATGAGCCTGATCGCGGAAGAAGGCATCCGCGGTCTTGCGCGCGGGCTGCCCGGCGTGCGCAGAAACGCCGCCGATCCCGGCGCGCGCAGCGATGCGCTGTACGGCGCGTGGCTGTGCGGAATGGTGCTCGGCAACGTCGGCATGGCGCTGCATCACAAGCTGTGCCACACGCTCGGCGGCAGCTTCAATCTTCCGCATGCGCAGACCCATACGGTCGTGCTGCCGCACGCGCTCGCGTACAACGCGGCGCACGCGCCGGACGCGCTGCAGCGCATCGCCCGTGCGCTCGGCACGACCGACGCGGCGTACGGCATCCATGCGCTGGCGCGCGACAACGGCGCCCCGGTCTCGCTGAAGGCGATCGGCATGCAGGAGGCCGACCTCGACCGGGCGGCCGATCTCGCGGCCGCCAACCCGTACTGGAACCCGCGTCCGATCGAACGCGACGGCCTGCGCGCGCTGCTGCAGGACGCCTTCGACGGCAGCCCGCCCCGCCCGGCCGTGCGCTGACCCCGACGCACCCCACCCCAAAAAACGAACCCATCATGGAGACAACCCACATGAATTCCGCCCCGAGCGCCCACTGTGACGGCAACGTCGAACCCTGCGACGTCGCCATCGTCGGCTACGGCCCGACCGGCCTCGTCGCCGCCTCGATGCTGGGCCGCGCCGGCCATCGCGTGATCGTCCTCGAGCGCTGGCCGACGCCCTACGGCCTGCCGCGCCTCACGCACATCGACGGTGAAACCGCGCGCATCGTGCAGGCCAGCGCCGACGTCGATCACGCGCTGCGCCACGCGAAGGCCGTCGACACCTACCACTACCGCGACGCGAACGGCGACCTGCTGCTGGAACTGAACTGGACCGGCCGCGCGTGCGGCTACCCCGCCCATATCTCGATCTACCAGCCCGACATCGAGGATGCGATCGACGCACGCGCCAGCACCTTCGGGAACGTGACGATCCTGCGCGGCTGGGAAGTCGAGACGCTGCAGCAGGACGACGACGGCGTGACGCTCACCGCCCACCCGTGGCGCGGCGGTCAGGACGCGCAATGGACCGGCCAGCCGCGCACCATTCGCGCGCGCTACGTGATCGGCGCGGACGGCGCGAACAGCTTCGTGCGCCGCACGCTCGGCATCGAACGCTCCGATTTCGGCTACAACGAGCGCTGGCTCAACCTCGATTCGGAGAACCGGCGCGAGCTCGGCGACGCCTGCTCGCGCACGACGATCTACTGCGATCCGGCCCGCGCGTACATGCACATGCCGATCGGCACGAAGCGCACGCGTTTCGAGCTGCGCGTGCTGCCGAACGAATCGACGGCCGACTGGGAAACCGAAGCAGCCGGCTGGAAGTGGCTCCACGATCACTACGGCTACGGGCCGGACGACCTGACGCTGCTGCGCCACGTCGTCTACACGTTCGAGACGCGCATGGCCGAACGCTGGCGAGTCGGCCGCGTGCTGCTCGCGGGCGACGCCGCGCACACGATGATGCCGTACATGGGACAAGGCGCGTGCTCCGGCATGCGCGACGGCATCAACCTCGGATGGAAGCTCGACCTGGTGCTGAGCGGGCGCGCGTCCGCCGACCTGCTCGACAGCTACGAGGCCGAGCGGCGCCCGCACGTGACCGCGATCACGCAGATGTCGCTGTTTCTCGGGCAGGTCGTCAACGAGGACGATCCGCGCAAGGTGGCGGAACGCGACGCGGCGTTCCGCAGCGGCACCATGCCGCCGATGCCGCCGTTCCCGAAGATCGGCCACGGCATCGTCCATGCCGAATCCGACGGCACGCTGCTGCCGGCGACCGGCGCACCGGCTCCGCAAGGGCGCGCACGGCGCGGCGCGGCCGAGGGCCGCTTCGACGACGTCGTCGGCCAGGGGTTCCAGCTCGTCACGCGCGAGCATCCGTCCCGCCATCTCGACGACGCGCAACGCGCGTTCCTCGCCCGGCTCGGCTGCCACGTGGCCGTGCTGGCCGACGACGTATGCGCGCCGGACGCGGTGGTCGATCTCGACGGCGAACAGCACGCGTTCATGAACGCGCACGGCATCGCCGCGTATCTCCGGCGCCCCGATTTCATCGTGTTCGGTTCGGTGGCCGACCTGCGCGACCTCGGTGCGCTCGTCGATGCGCTGCGCGACACACTGCACTGGTCCGCGGCTTCGGCGGACGTCACCCATGCCTCATGAAGGAGATTTACGCATGACGACCGAACTGTCACCGTTCGCGCTGTCGCTGCAGCGCGCGATGCCCGTCACGCGCCTGCTCGATTGCGGGATGGACTACGCGGACGCGATCGCGCTGCACGCACGCACGTCGGCCGGCGAACCGTGGGACGTCGCGGCCGAAGCGCTGGCCGACGCGCAGCTCAGGCGCGCCGCGCAGGCGGCAGATGCCGGCCACCTGGTCACGGCCGCCGACGCGCAGGCGATGGCCATCGCGAACCTGCTGTTCGCGCAGATGGCGTTCAACCACGACGAACCGCGCAAGCGCGCGCTCTATGCGCGGCTCGTCGACGCGTCGCACGGCCTCGCGCGCTGGTCGGACAAGCGGATCGAACGGGTCGAGGTCCCGTTCGGCGACGCGCACCTGATCGGCTGGCTGGTGCGACCGCCGACCGAACGCGTGCGCGGCACCGTGATCGTGTTCGGCGGCCAGAGCGGCTGGGGCTTCGCGTACTGGCCGATCGCACGCGCGCTCGCCGCGCGCGGCATCGCCACGCTGCTCGCCGAAGGGCCCGGCCAGGGCGAGACGCGGCTCGAACAGCGGATCTTCGTGGACGTCGACATACGCGCCGCCTACCAGCGCTTCGTCGATCATCTGGCCGGCCGCGCGGCCGGGCCGATCGGCATCTGGGGCAACAGCATCGGCGGCTTGTGGGCGGCGTCGACCGCCGCCGGCGACCGGCGGATCGCGGCCTGTTGCGTGAACGGCGCGCTGGCCGCGCCGACGCTGCTGCCGTTCCGCACGTTCGTCGAACAGGCGGCGGCGATGCTCGGCAACGACGATCCCGATGCGGTCGCGGCGAACTTCGCGCGCATGCGCTTCTCGCCCGAACACGATCGCATCGCGTGTCCGCTGCTGGTCCTGCACGGCGGTGCGGATCCGCTGATCCGGCTCGACGACCAGCAGCCGTTCCTCGACGCCGCGACGTCCGGCGATGCGACGCTGAAGGTCTGGCCGGACGGCGAGCATACGATCTACAACCACGCGTCCGAGCGCACCGCGTTCGTGTGCGACTGGTTCGTCGAGCGGCTGGCGCGCGCGTGACGCGACGCGGCGGCGGGCCGCGCTACTGCGCGCCGCCGCCGACCTTGAACGCCGGCAACTGCTGCCCGAGGCGCGCGCCCATCGCCGCGCCGAGCGCCTGCAGCGCATTGAACGGCCGAATCATCACCTCGAATTCGACGATCCGCCCGTCGTCGTCGAAGCGGATCATGTCGATCCCCTTCAACGCCTTGTCGCCGACCGACGCGCTGAACTCCAGCACGACGTTGCGGCCGTCGTCGGTGACGAACTGGCGGTGATACGTGAAATGCTCGAGGATCGTGATCACCGTGCGCAGCGCCATCAGCAGCGCGGGCGCCGGGCCGTACGGCCCGAACGCCATCGGCGAGCGGAACACGGCGTTCGGGTGAACGATCGATTCCAGCGCGCCGAAGTCCTTGCGCTCGATCATCGCATGCCACGCGTCGAGCGATTTCGCGACGGCGGGTTGAAGGTGCTGCGGTGAATGCGTCATCGAAGTCTCCTGTCTCGTCGGACGGAAAAACACCGGATCGGTGTCAGAGGGTCGCGGCAAGCGTCGTGCCCTGGTGGATCGCGCGCTTCGCGTCGAGTTCCGCCGCTTCGTACGCACCGCCGATCACGTGGACCTTGCGCCCGGCGGCCTCGAGCTGCACCGCCAGTTCGCGCAGCGGCTCCTGCCCCGCGCAGATCACGACGTGGTCCACCGGCAGCGTCTGCTCGACGCCGTCGATCGTCACGTGGAAGCCGTCGTCGTCGATGCGCCCGTACGTGACCGACGACGACATCCCGACGCCGCGCGCCTTCAGCGCCGTGCGATGGATCCATCCGGTGGTCTTGCCGAGCCCGTCGCCGACCTTCGACGCCTTGCGCTGCAGCAGATGCACGCGCCGCGCCGCCGGTTCGGGCCGCGCCCGACCCAGGCCGCCGGCGTTCGCATACGACGGATCGACGCCCCACTCGGCAAAAAACTGCTGCGCGTCGGCACGCTCGCCGTCGCCGCGATGAACGAGGTATTCCGCGACGTCGAAGCCGATTCCGCCGGCGCCAACGATCGCGACGTCGTCGCCCACCGCCTTGCCGTCGCGCAGCACGTCGAGATAGCCGAGCGCCTTCGGATGCCCGATGCCGTCGATCGGCGGCGTGCGCGGCACGATGCCCGTGGCGATCACCACTTCGTCGAACCCGCCCTGCAGCAGCATCCCGGCGGTTGCGCGCGTGTTCACGTGCAGCGTGATGCCGCGCAGTTCGATCTGTCGGCGGAAATAGCGCAGCGTTTCGTTGAACTCCTCCTTGCCCGGCACTTTCTTCGCGATGTTGAACTGGCCGCCGATCTCGGCGGCGGCTTCGTACAGCGTCACCGCATGGCCGCGCTCGGCCGCCGTGACCGCGAAGCCGAGGCCCGCCGGCCCCGCACCGACCACCGCGATCCGCTTGCGCTGCTGCGCGGGCCGAATCACCAGCTCGGTTTCGTGGCAGGCGCGCGGATTCACGAGGCAGGACGTGATCCGGCCGCTGAACGTATGGTCGAGGCACGCCTGATTGCAGCCGATGCACGTGTTGATTTCGTCCGCGCGCCCTTCCCGCGCCTTGCGGACGAATTCGGCATCGGCGAGGAACGGCCGCGCCATCGACACCATGTCGCAATCGCCGTCGGCGAGCAGCCGCTCGGCGACTTCCGGGGTATTGATCCGGTTGGTCGCGACGAGCGGGATGCCGACCTTGCCTTTCAGTTGTCGCGTCACCCACGCGTATGCGGCGCGCGGCACCTTGGTCGCGATGGTCGGGATGCGCGCTTCGTGCCAGCCGATGCCGGTATTGAGGATCGTCGCGCCGGCCGCCTCGATCGCCTGCGCGAGCCGGATCACCTCGGCCAGCGTCGAGCCGCCTTCGACGAGGTCGAGCATCGACAGCCGGTAGATGACGATGAAGTTCGCGCCGACGCGCTCGCGCACCCGCCGCACGATCTCGACCGCGAAGCGGATGCGGTGCTCGTAGGCGCCGCCCCACGCGTCATCGCGATGGTTCGTGCGCGCGGCGATGAATTCGTTGATCAGGTAGCCTTCCGAGCCCATGATCTCGACGCCGTCGTAACCCGCGTGCTGCGCCAGCGCCGCGCATCGCACGAAATCAGCGATCGTCTCGTCGACTTCATCGCCGCTCAACGCATGCGGCGTGAACGGGTTGATCGGCGCCTTCAGCGCACTGGGCGCGACGAGCGCCGGATGATACGCATAGCGCCCGAAGTGCAGGATCTGCAGCGCGATCCTGCCACCTTCCGCATGCACCGCGCGCGTCACGACGCGATGGCGCTCGGCTTCCGCCTCTGTCGTCAGCATCGCGCCGCCCGGCGCCGGACGGCCGCGCTCGTTCGGCGCGAAGCCGCCCGTGACGATCAGGCCGGCCTCGCCGCGCGCGCGCTCCGCGTAAAACGCCGCCATCCGCTCGAAGCCGTTCGGCGCCTCCTCGAGGCCGACGTGCATCGACCCCATCAAGACGCGGTTCCTGAGCGACGTGAAACCGAGTTCGAGCGGGGTCGTCAAATGCGGATAGCGGGCAGTCATGGGGCGTCTCCATTTTTTATGCAACAAGTTGCACGGATGGTAGCTCGTCGCATTTGTTTATGCAACATGTTGCATAAACAGGCTTGCGTGCTTGCGCCGCGACCGCGATATGGCAAGATGCGGGGCATTGCGCCGCCGCCTCCGATCCGACATGTCCTTGCCCCACGCCCTTCTCACCGCGCTCGCCGAACGCCCCGGTTCGGGGTCCGAGCTTGCCGACCGCTTCGACCGCTCGATCGGCTATTTCTGGCAGGCGACCCATCAGCAGATCTATCGCGAACTGGGCCGCCTGGAGGAAACGGGCTGGATCGAATCGCTTCCGGCCGAATCGGGGCGCGGCCGCAAACGCGCGTACCGGATCCTGCCGGCCGGCAAGAAGGAGTTGCGGCGCTGGATCGCCGAACAGGAAGATCCGACGCCGCTGCGCGAAGCGTTGATGGTGCGTCTGCGGGCGGAAGCGGTGCTCGGCCCGGCCGGGCTCGAGGACGAGATCAGGCGACGCATCGCCCTTCATCAGGAGAAACTCGATCTGTACCTGCAGATCGAGGCGCGCGATTTTTCGGCGGAGGCCGATTCGCGCGCGAAGCGCCTTCAGCACCTCGTGTTGCAGGCCGGCATCGCGAACGAGCGCTTCTGGGTCGAGTTTTCGCAGCACGCGCTCGACACGCTGCGTCTGCCGAAGGATTGAACCTGCGTCGGGCATGCGTCGGCGGCCCGACGCATGCCAGGATCACGCGCCGGGCAGGATCACCACCTTGCCCTTCACCTGCCGGTTCGCCATGCGCGCGATCGCGTCGGCCGCACCGGCCAGCGCCACCCGCTCGGTGATCGCGGGCCGTACCTTGCCCGCCGCGAACCATTCGGCAAGCTGGCGCATGTTCGCGGCATGCTGCGCGGGATCGCGCCGCACCGCGTCGCCCCAGAACACGCCGAGGATGTCGCGCTCCTTGAGCAGCGCGAGGTTCAGCGCGATCTTCGGGATCTCCCCGGCCGCGAAGCCGACCACCAGGAACCGGCCGCGCCACGCGGTCGCACGCAGCGCCGCTTCGCTATAGGCCCCGCCCACCGGATCGTAGACGACGTCGGCGCCGCGCCCGCCGGTCAGTTCGTCCACGCGGCGGCGCAGGTCCTCGGTCGCATAGTCGATCGTGTCGTCGGCGCCCGCTTCGCGGCACAGCGCCAGCTTGTCCGCGCTCGACGCCGCCGCGATCACGCGCGCGCCGAGCGCCTTCGCGATCTCGATCGCCGCGACCCCGACACCGCCCGCCGCGCCCAGCACGAGCAGCGTCTCGCCGGCCTGCAGCCGCGCGCGCTGCTGCAACGCGTGCAGCGACGTGCCGTATGCGAGCACGAGCGCCGAGCCCTGCTCGAACGTCATGCCCGGCGGCAGCGCGGCGATCTGGCGCGCGTCGGCCACGCACTGCTCCGCGAACCCGCCGTGCCCGGTAAACGCGACCACGGCATCGCCCGGCCGCCACGCGGTCACGCCTTCGCCGATCGCGTCGATCACGCCGGCAAACTCGGCGCCGGGTGCGAACGGCAGCGCCGGCTTCACCTGATACAGCCCCTGGACGATCAACGCGTCGGGGAAATTGAGCGACGCCGCCTTCACCTGGATCCGGACCTGGCCGGCGGCCGGTTCGGGAAGCGGCACGTCCTCGATGCGCAGGCTGTCGATCGGGCCGAATGCGTTACACAACAGGGCTTTCATGCGTTTCCGTCTCCTTGCCCGGCCTCGCCGGGCATCGATGATGTAGCCTGCGGATCTCCCGCGCGCGGCCGGTTCACGACAAGTACGCGATACCGCCGGAAGCGGCAGCGGCGAACTGCTTCCGCATTCCCGGGGATTGGCGATGCAACGTTCAGAACCACGCGTCGCGCATCTCGAGCGTCGTCGTGTCGACGCTCGACAGCAGATCGAGCTGCGCGTCCACCTTCGGCAGTTCCCAGCGGAAGAAATAGCGGGCCGCCGCACGCTTGCCGTCGTGGAAATCGCCGTCGTGCCCATGCGCGGCGAGCGTCACGTCGAGCCACAGCCAGGCGACGACGAGATGGCCGAACGCTTCCAGATAGACGCTCGCGTTCGCGAGCCGCGCCGGCGGCTCGTCGATCGCGCCCAACTGCCGCGTGACGTCGCCCAGCCGCGCCCAGCGCCGCGCCAGCGCATCGGCAAACTCGCGCGTGCCGGCATCCGGCGCCCGCGCGCGTTCGACGGTTGCCTCGATCCGCGCGTCGAGCGCGCGCAGCAGCGCGCCATCGTCCTGCGTGACCTTGCGGCCCAGCAGGTCGAGCGCCTGGATCCCGTGCGTGCCTTCGTGAATCGGATTCAGGCGGTTGTCGCGGTAGAGCCGCTCGACCGCGTAGTCGCGCGTATAGCCGTAGCCGCCGTGCACCTGGATCGCGAGGTCGTTCGCGGCGAGACACCACTGCGACGGCCAGCTTTTCGCGATCGGCGTCAGGATGTCGAGCAGGCGCCCGGCTTCGGCGCGCACCTCCGGGTCTTCATGCGCACGGACCTCGTCGACCCGCTTCGCGCAATACAGGATCAGTGCGAGACCGCCCTCGACGTAGGACTTCTGCGCGAGCAGCATGCGACGCACGTCGGGATGCGCGACGATCGGCGCCTGCGGCGCCGCCGCATCCTTGCCGGCCGGCCCGAGCGGACGCCCCTGGGGCCGGCTGCGCGCGTAGTCGAGCGCGTGCAGATAACCGGTGTAGCCGAGCGCCACCGCGCCCGCGCCGACCCCGATGCGCGCCTCGTTCATCATGTGGAACATGTACGCGAGGCCGTGGTTCGGCTTGCCGATCAGATAGCCGATCGCGCCTGCCCGCCCTTCCGGACGGTAGCGCGTGCCTTCGCCGAAGTTCAGCAGGCAGTTGGTCGTGCCGCGATAGCCCATCTTGTGGTTCAGCCCGGCGAGCACCACGTCGTTGTGCTCGCCCCGCGCGCCTTCGCTGGCGCCCGGCAGGTACTTGGGCACGATGAACAGCGAGATGCCGCGCGTACCGGGCTGCAAGCGGCCGTGTTCGTCGGGAATCTTCGCGAGCACGAGATGGACGATGTTCTCGGACAGCTCGTGTTCGCCGCCCGAAATCCACATCTTGTTGCCGGTCAGCCGATAGCGCGGGCCGAGCGGCGAGTCGCATTCGAAATCCGCGCGCGTCGCGATGTCGGACAGCGACGAGCCGGCTTGCGGCTCGGACAGGCACATCGTGCCGAGAAAGCGCCCTTCCAGCTCCGGGCGGGCGAACGCATCGATCTGCGCGCCGCTGCCATGCGCGACGAGCAGGTTCGCGTTGGCGGCGCTCAGGAACGGATACGCGGCCGTCGCGATGTTCGCGGCCTGGAAGTACAGGAACGACGCGGCTTCGACGAGCTTCGGCAACCGCATGCCGCCGAGCGCCTCGTCATGGCCCGCGGCGATCAGCCCGGCGTCCGCGAAGGCCCGCACCGCCGGTGCGACCTCCGGGATCAGCGTCACGCGTTCGCCGTCGAAATGCGGCTCCTCGCGATCGCCGCGCGCCGCATGCGGCGCGAACAGCGCCTCCGCCATCCGCTCGCTGGTGTCGAGCACCGCGTCGAAAGTCTCCCGACCGTGCTCCGCGTAACGCGGCAGCGCGGCGAGCGCTTCGGCGTCGAGCCAGTCATACAGCAGGAACGCGAGATCGCGTCGCGACATCAACAAGCTCATCGTGCTGCCTCCCGGGGTGCCGGCTTCGTCAGCCGAATGAAGGGTTGCGTGACTGCCTATGCCGGCACGAATTTAGCACGGTCGTTCGCAAACGACAACGACGGTCGAGCTAGTCCGCGTAGCCGGGATGATGCCGGTCGAGCCGGCGCAGCAGTCCGGGCCAGACGAGCGCGCCGGCCCCCATCCCGCGCGTGACCGCGGCGATCTGCTGCCGGATGCCGTCGAGAATCGGCTGCGCGATCGGCCGCAGCGCCGAGCCGCCGGCCTGCGCGCGGACCTGGATCATGCAGGCCGCTTCGAAGAAGTACATCGCGACGAACGCGTCGGCCGGCGTCGCGCCGACGGTCAGCAGCCCGTGGTTGCGCAGCATCAGGTTGGTGTTGCCGCCGAGGTCGCGCACGAGGCGCGCTTTCTCGTCCTCGTTGAGCGCGATGCCTTCGTAGTCGTGGTAGCCGAGCGACGCCAGCACGCCGAGCGACTGCTGCGACAGCGGCAGCAAGCCCGCGTCCTGCGCCGACACGGCGACGCCGTTGATCGAATGCGTATGCATCACGCACAGCGCGTCGTCGCGCGCCGCGTGGACCGCGCTGTGAATGGTGAAGCCGGCCGGGTTGATCTCGTACGGCGATTCCGACACCTTGCGCCCGTCGAGATCGACCTTCACCAGCGACGACGCCGTGATCTCGTCGAACATCATGCCGTACGGGTTGATCAGGAAATGATGTTCCGGGCCGGGCACGCGCGCGGAGATATGGGTGAACACCAGATCGTCCCAGCCGAACATCGCGGTGAGGCGATAGGCGGCCGCCAGATTGACCCGTGCATTCCATTCGGCGGGGGAAACCGACTGCTTCACACTGACATCGGATAAGGCCACGTCACGCTCCTTGTTCGGGGGTTGATGCGGGCCGGGCCGCACGATGCGGACCGGCGTGGCGCCTATTGTGCGTCAACTCGCCTGCGGCTTCGCGAGTTGACCGCCCACCGGCAGCGTGCGGATGCGCGTGCCGGTGGCCGCGAAAATCGCGTTGGTCAGCGCCGGCGCGACGGGCGGCAGGCCCGGTTCGCCCACGCCGCCGAGCGGCGCCGCGAAATCGTCCGGCGCGACGAGATGCACGCGGATCTCGCGCGGCGCCTCGTTCATTCTCAGCACCTGGAAGCCGTTGAAGTTGCCCTGCTCCGGATGGCCGTCCTTGAACGTGATCTCGCCGTGCAGCGCAATGCCGAGCCCCATCACGACGGCGCCCTCGAGCTGCGAGCGGACGCGTTCCGGATTGACCTGCGGCCCGCAGTCGATCGCGATGTCGACGCGCGGCACCGCGATCCTGCCGTCCGCATCGACCTGCACCTCGCACACCGCCGCCGTGTACGACACGAAGCTGCGATGCGCGGCGATCCCGAGCCCGCGCCCCTTCGGCAGCTTGCGCCCCCAGCCGGCTTCGCGCGCGACCGTCTCGACCACCCGCCGCAACCGCCCGGTATCGACCGGATACAGCGCCGGGTCCTCGCCGTAGTTCACGTTCTTCACCGTGATGTGCGGCTCGAAGCGCCGCGCGGGCCCGATCAGTTCGAGCAGGAAATCCTTCGGATCGCGGCCGGCCGCATGCGCCAGCTCCGACACGAAGCTCTGGATCCCGAACGCGTGCGGGATGTTGTAGACCGAGCGGAACCAGCCGATCCGCGTGTGCGCTTCCACGGCCGGGTTCTCGATCCGTACGTTCGGAATCGCGAACGGCAGGTCCGCGATCCCTTGCGCGAGTTCGCCGGGCTGCTCGTGCACGACACCCGCGCGGAACGTCGACTGGATCGACGGCGCGACCGTGCGATGCTGCCACGCGACCACCTTCCCCGCCGCATCGATCCCGCCGTCGAACGCTTCGAGCGACACCGCATGGAAATAGTCGTGCGCGATGTCGTCCTCGCGCGTGAAGGTCAGCTTCACGGGCGCGCCGACCGCCTTCGACAGCAGCGCGGCTTCCACCACGTAGTCGGGCTTCGACTTGCGGCCGAAACCGCCGCCGAGCAGCGTCACGTTGACCGTCACGCGCTCCGCCGGCAACGCGAGCGCCTTCGCGACCTCGTCGCGCGTGGTTTGCGGCGCCTGCGTGCAGGTCCACACCTCGCAGCGGCCGTTGGCCACGCGCGCGACGGCCGCCGGCGGCTCCATCGTCGCGTGCGCGAGATGCGGGATGTAGTACGTCGCGCGCACGCGCGTCGCAGCGCCGGCGAGCGCCGCCGCCGCGTCGCCGTCGTTGCGGATCACGTCGCCCGGCTGCGCGGCCGCGGCTTCGAGCGTCTTGCGATACGCGGCCGAATCGTAGGTCGCGTGGGGCCCGCGCCGCCAGTCCACCTTCAGTTGCGCGCGCGCCTGGATCGCCGTCCACGTATCGCGCGCGACGACGGCCACGCCGCCGAGCGGCTGGAAGCCGGACGGCAGCGGCGTCGACGCGAGCTGCACGACCTTGACGACGCCCGGCAGCTTTTCGGCGGCCGACGCATCGAAGGACGCCACCGTGTCGCCGTAGGCCGGCGGCCGCGCGACGACCGCGTACAGCATGCCGTCGACCCGCGTGTCGATTCCGTAGCGCGCGCGGCCGCCGACGATGTCGCGCCCGTCGATCAGCGCCGTCCTGCCCTTGCCGATGTAGCGGAATTCGGCGGGCGCCTTCAGCACGACGGTCCGGGTATCCGGCACCGGCAACGCGGCCGCTTTCGCCGCGAGCGCGCCGAAGCCGAGCGCGCGCCCGCCCTGCGTGTCGACGACTTCGTGCACCGTCGCCTTGACCCGCGCCACGTCGACACCCCATTCGATTGCCGCGGCCTGTTCGAGCATCGTGCGCGCGGCCGCACCGGCGCGGCGCAGCGCCGCGAAGCTCTGGCGCAGGCTGCGCGACCCGTCGGTATTCTGGTTGCCGTAGCGCGGCTCGTCGCCGACGGCCTGCTCGACCTTCACGCGCGCCCAGTCCGCGCCCAGTTCGTCGGCCACCACCAGCGCGACGCTCGTCCGCACGCCCTGCCCCATCTCCGAGCGGATGCAGGTGACGGTGACGGTCCCGTCGGGCGCGATCGCGACGAACAGGTGCGGATCGTCGCGCAACCCGTGCGGCATCCCGGCGCCGCCGTACTGCGGATTCGCGCTGACGGGCGGCTGCACCGGCGCGGCCGCGCGCGCGAGCGACGGCACGCCGAACGCGAGCAGCAGCCCGCCGGAAGCGAAGCCGAGCAGCAGCGCGCGCCGGCTTTCGTTGTGAACGGAGAGGTCGGACGCGCTCATGCGGCACCTCCGCGCCGCACCGCCAGCCGGATCGCAGCACGGATGCGCGTGTAGGTGCCGCAGCGGCAGATGTTGCCGGACATCGCATCGTCGATGTCGGCATCGCCCGGATGGGGATTCGTCTTCAGCAGCGACGCGGCCTGCATGATCTGCCCGGACTGGCAGTAGCCGCACTGCGCGACGTTCAGTTCCTGCCACGCCTGCTGCAGCGGGTGCGTCAGGTCGGCCGACAGGCCCTCGATCGTCGTCACGCGCTTGCCGGACGCCGCCACGACGGGCGTGATGCACGAGCGGATCGCGACGCCGTCGAGATGCACGGTACACGCGCCGCACAGCGCCATGCCGCAGCCGAACTTCGTGCCCGTGTGGCCGAGGACATCGCGCAGATACCAGAGCAGCGGCATGTCGGGATTGCCGTCGAAGTGCTGCTCGCTGCCGTTGACGGTCAGCGTGATCATCGTTCACCTCCTGGTCGAGGCGCCCGCGTCGCACAACGGGCGCCGTGTGGGGATTCGAATTGTGCGGCATGCAAACCGTCGCCCAGGCAACGCGGCCCTGTCCGGACTGCCAGCGAACGCCGGCCGGATAGCGCCGCCTGCGCGCCCGCCCGGGCGGCGTCGACATCGCCTCCGGGGCCGGAATCGTAGGGGGATCGAGTCAGGCTCCAACTTTAACCGAACCGTTGCGGGTTCGTGCCGCCGCGCCGGATGCGTCGCGACGGACGATCGGCGCTCGGGGGCGAGTGCTCCCCGGGGGCGGGAAACCACGTCCCGGACGGGCGTTCGGGAAGATGCGGGGGCCGGCATCCGTCGACGTACCGGTGCGGCGCACGACACGACGGAACGGGCGGTCGACGAGGACCGAACCAGGAAGGGAAACGCGTTCCGGGGGGCACACGAACGCGCATCCGTCCTCGCGGACGGACCGGGCCGCGTGCGACCGCACCGTACGGCCCTGGCAACGCTGCCGCGCCACCCCGCTTACGGCGAGCGCAGCGCCTGCAACCCGCGCGTGAGCGCGTTGTACGGCAAATCCGCGCCCCCCATCGAAAAGCTCGTCGTCTTCGTCGTCGCCCCGGGCGTACGCATCAGCGCGTGGACGATCCGCTCGCTCGCGTGACCGTCGCCGTACGGATTGCTCGCGCGCGCCATTTCCTCGTAGGCGCTCTCGCTGTCGAACAGGCGCGACGCCTCCCGCACGATCCGTTCGGGATCGGTGCCGACGAGCCGAGCGGTGCCGGCCTGGATCGCTTCGGGCCGCTCCGTCGTCTCGCGCGTGACCAGCACCGGCTTGCCCAGTGCGGGCCCCTCTTCCTGAATGCCGCCGGAATCGGTGATGATGAAGTGCGAGCGAGACATCAGGAATACGAACGATAAATATTCCTGCGGCTCGATCAGGTAGATGTTCGGCACGCCGCCGAGCCGGGCGCGCGCCGGTTCCCGCACGTTCGGATTCATGTGCAGCGGATAGACGAACTGCGCATCGCGATAGCGGCTCGCCAGCAGGCACAGCGCGTCGCAGAAATTCAGGAACGGTTCGCCGAAGCTTTCGCGGCGATGGCCGGTGATCAGCACCACGCGCCGCGACGGATCGAGAAACGGAAACTGCCCGGCGACCCGCTCCGTCAGCGCGGCGGTGCAGTCCAGCATGCGCTTGACCTCGTGCAACGCGTCGATCACGGTATTGCCCGTGAGCACGACCGCCCCGCCCGGTACGCCCTCGCTGAGCAGGTTGTCGCGCGCCTGCCCGGTCGGCGCGAAATGCCACGACGACACCGCATCGGTCACGCGCCGGTTCAATTCCTCCGGCCACGGCGACCAGATGTCGCCGCTGCGCAAACCGGCTTCCACGTGCCCGACGGGAAGATAGCGGTAGAACGCCGCGAGACTCACCGCGAGCGTGGTCGTCGTATCGCCGTGCACCAGCACGACGTCCGGACGCAATTCGTCGAAGACGACGCCGATCGCCTGAAGAATGCCGGTCGTCACGTCGGTCAGCGTCTGGCTTTGCCGCATTACGTTGAGATCGTAGTCGGGCTTGATGTCGAACAGCGTCAGCACCTGATCGAGCATTTGCCGATGCTGCGCGGTGACGCACACCCTGGCGTCGACATCCGCCTGCGCCTTCAGCGCGCGCACCAGCGGCGCCATCTTGATGGCCTCCGGGCGGGTCCCGAACACAATCAGAATCTTTTTCATCGTTATCCTCGTTAAGCCGCCGCGCACCGAACGACCCCGCTCGTGGCGCGAAGCATGTATTCAGGCGGCGCCTCCCGTACCCGCACCCGGTCGACACGTTGTCGTGTCGCGGAGCGAGCGCGCCATCCTGTCCGCGCGGACTGCGTCGCGCGAATCGTCGTATCACCGGCGTCCCGTTGCATTTGATCGGTCGAATCGGGCGTGGCGCCTCGCTGCATCGGGCATCGCGCCTGTTCGTCACGCCCCTTCCACTACAGCAATATTCAAACCAGCCGCCCTGTGCCCGCGCCCCGTTCATGCCGCACACGGGCCGTACTCGCAGCGCGCGGCGGAACGTTTCACAACTGCTACGCGCGCTGCATCGACGCGCAAGCGCGATACAGACGGACATCCGGGCGATCGCACCATTCGTTCGACAACGTCGTCGGACGAATCGCGCATGCACGTCCGGCACACGCTGCGCGTCGTCCGTCACGAATCCGCCGAGAGGCGTTGCGTCGTCTCGATTCACAGCTTTCGTCAGTGCAGTGCGCAGCGTGCGAGCGACCGCCCTTCCATCGCTTTGGCCGGACATGCAACGTCGTTCACGTCGCACGAATTAACGGGGCGGGAAATGTTGCGAATGTGTAACGCGGCTCGCGAACGGGCCGGTTGCATCGGAGTCCGGTTCATCCGATGCGTGCCACGGCACGCCATGCGCTCGCATCCGGGCCGATGCACACGCAACGAACGGCGCGCGACGCATCGCGACGCCAGGCCGCGCCGACAAGGCGGCACCGGTTCGGCAGACGAATCGCCCGGCACATCGCGCACGCGGCAAACGAAGCCGGTCGTGCACGGTCGCTCGACGCATGTGCAAGCTGATTCTTCGATGAATCAAAATGCGCCGCCGCCGCGCGGGCCGCACGCCCGGCCCGCGCCCCGATCCTTGCTGCGCGCGGCATCGCGACCGATGGCTCACGCCTTGCTTCATCACGCACAGGCAAGCCCCGACGCACGCGCACGACAGCGGACGGACGGGAACACCGAAGCAACGAAGCCGGATGACGACGCGTCCGCCGGGAACGAAGGGCAAGCGTTCCTGCACGTTCGACGTGTCGCCGCGCCCCGTCGAGATACGCGCGATCCGCGGGCCGTTTTCGGGCTCGCATGTGCAGAACCGGTTCGTGCGCGCGCCTATCGGCTCCAGCCTCGTGCTCACCGGCTCCAGGGTGAACCGAGCCACGACATCGACACGCCCGCCGGGCGCGACGCGGCCAACGCCGCGCGCGGCGACGATTGCACAGGACCGCCGCGCAGGCGACCAAGAACATGACCCGGCCCGAGCTGTTCCCGCCCGCACACGTGCGCGTGGCGGCCGCCGTCTCGCCGTGCCGCCTGTGGCACATCGCCTGCTGCATCGCCGCGTGCGGCTTCGCACTGCTCGCGAACGCCGCCGAACTCCGGCTCGACGGACCGTATCAACGCGCCGACGGTGCGATCACCGTCCGCGCGAACGGCGCCGGCATCGATCCTTACTTCGCCGCGAAGGCGCTGCTCGCCGCGTCCGACGCGCAACTCGACACCCGGGCGGCGGCCCTCGCCTGGATCGCCTGGTTGATGCCGCGCCAGCGCGACGACGGCAGCTTCGCGCGCTACTGCGTGAAGAACGACCAGTACAGCGCATGCGCCGAAGCGGAAACCGACGATGCCGTGATGGCCACCTGGATCGAACTGCTCGCCCGCTTCGCGCCCCCCGAAGGCCTGCCTGCCGCGTGGGAACTCAGCCTGAACCGCGCGGGCGAACATCTGGACACGCTGTTCGACAAACCCTCCGGCGTCTATCGGGTCTCCTCGTCCCTGCAGGTCGCGTGGCTGATGGACAACGTCGAGGTGCACAGCGCGTTCCTCGCACTGTCGACCTACTACGTCCGGCGTGCCGACTACGCCCACGCACGCCCCTGGAGCCAGCGCGCCGACCGGCTCGCGGCGTCGATCCTGAAGGTGTTCTGGCGCGGCCGGCAATCCGGCTTTCGCGCCAGCACGCAGCAGGTTGGCGAGACGAGTCTTTATCCGGCGAAAGTCGCCCAGATTCTCCCGCTCCTGTCGGACATCCAGGTCCCCGAACTCTCCAACGAGGAGATCTACGCGCAGTGGATGCGGAGATACGGCAAGCGCTGGCCGCAACTCGCCGACGCCGATTACCCGTGGAGCCTGATCGGGCTGGTCGCGCTCAAGATGAACGACGGGAACACGATGGCCTGCTGGCATGCGCGGTCGGGCACGTACCGGCAGGGCGCGCACTGGAACGTACTGGAGGAGACGCTCTATCTGGCATTCGAGAGCCGGACAGCCCCGCCCGTCGCACCCGCTCGATGCGGATTCACGACGGTGTCGGCAACGGCAACCGCATCGCACTGATGCAACGGTGCGCGCGGTCCATGATGATTGAACGGGAAGGAGACGTGTCATGTGTGGCATCGTCGGCGCGGTCGCGCAACGGGACATCGTCCCGATTCTGATTGAAGGTTTGCGTCGCCTCGAGTATCGCGGCTACGATTCGTGCGGCGTCGCGACGGTCGTCGACGGCCAGGCGCGCCGGGAGCGCAGCGTGTCGCGCGTTGCCGACCTCGACGCGCACGTGCGCACCGCCGGCCTGACCGGGAGCACCGGCATCGCGCATACGCGCTGGGCGACGCACGGCGCCCCGGCCACCTGCAACGCGCATCCGATCTTCTCGCGCGACGAGATCGCCCTCGTGCACAACGGCATCATCGAGAACCACGAGACGTTGCGCAAGCAACTTTCCGACGAACACTACGAATTCGACGGCCAGACCGACACCGAAGTCGTCGCCCACCTGATCCACAGCCAGTATCGCGGCGACCTGCTCGCCGCCGTGCGCGCCGCGACGGCGCAGCTGCACGGCGCCTACGCGATCGCCGTGTTCAGCAAGCACGAGCCGCAGCGGCTGATCGGCGCGCGCGCCGGCTCGCCGCTCGTCGTCGGCGTGAAGGACGGCGAATGCTTTCTCGCGTCCGACGCGCTCGCGCTTGCCGGCATCACCGACCGCTTCATCTTTCTCGAGGAAGGCGACATCGTCGAGCTGACGCCGGGCGGCGTACGGGTGCTCGATCGCGGCGGCGCGCCGGTCGAGCGCGCGGTACAGACCATCTCGTCCGAGCAGGGCGCGGTCGAACTCGGGCCGTACCGGCATTTCATGCAGAAGGAGATCTTCGAGCAACCGCAGGCCGTGGCCGCGACCATCCCGGACGCCGGGCTGTTCGATCCGGCCGTATTCGGCCCGGACGCCGCGCGGGCGTTCCGGCAGATCGACAATGTCCTGATTCTCGCGTGCGGCACGAGTCACTATTCCGGCCTGACCGCGCGCCGCTGGCTCGAAACGATCGCACGCGTGCCCGCGCAGGTCGAGATCGCCAGCGAATACCGTTACAGCGATGCGCTCGCGCTGCCGAACACGCTGGTGGTGAGCGTGTCGCAATCCGGCGAGACCGCCGATACGCTGGCCGCCCTCAAGTATGCGCAGGCGCTCGGCCATATCGACACGCTGGCGATCTGCAATGTGCCGACCAGCGCGATGATGCGCCAGACCCGCCTGCGCTTCCTCACGCGGGCCGGCCCGGAAATCGGCGTCGCGTCGACCAAGGCGTTCACGACGCAGCTCGTCGCGCTGTTCATTCTCGCGGTCACGCTCGGACGGCTGCGCGGCTACGTCGACGATGCGCAGCTCGCGCGCCATGCGACGCAGCTGCGACGGCTGCCCGGCGCGCTCGAAGACGTGCTCGCGCTCGAACCGCAGATCGAGCGCTGGGCGGCGGAATTCTCGCAGCACGAGAATGCGCTTTTTCTCGGGCGCGGCCTGCATTATCCGATCGCGCTCGAAGGGGCGCTGAAGCTGAAGGAGATTTCGTATATCCATGCGGAGGCGTATCCCGCCGGCGAGCTGAAACATGGGCCGCTGGCGCTCGTCACCCACACGATGCCCGTCGCGACGATCGCGCCCAACGACGCGCTGCTCGAGAAGCTGAAGTCGAACATGCAGGAGGTGCGGGCGCGCGGCGGGCAGCTTTACGTGTTCGCCGATGCCGATACGCGGATCGACAACGGCGAAGGCGTGTCGGTGCTGCGCATGCCGGATTACTACGGGTTGCTGTCGCCGATCCTGCACGTCGTGCCGTTGCAGTTGCTCGCGTATCACGCGGCATGCTTGCGCGGCGCGGATATCGACAAGCCGAGGAATCTGGCGAAATCGGTGACGGTCGAGTGAGGCAGTCGAGATCCGGACGATGCGCGCGTGCTGGCTCAAGTCCGGATCGGCTCGGGGCGACGGAGTGCGCCGGTGGTAACACCCGTCGAAACCTGCTCGGGTCAGGCGGCCAAGCTGAACGCTTCGGCGACGTCGTCTTGCCCTGCATGACGTCCAGCACCAGCGCGCTCTTGCGCTTCGCCGCCACCGACCGCCTGACGTAGTCGGCCATCTTCGCGCTCACCGTCTTTTCGCCCATTGCCGTATGAGCAGCCTTGCACCGGAGCATGACACGCGAGGCGCTGTCAGCGCTTCTCGCTCAACGCCCGCAATTCGTTCAGACGTGACAGGAACAGCTTGAGCGTCGGCGAGCGGTTCGCCTTGCTGTAGCCGACCGCGACGTCGATCGTCGGCGCCTCGCCTTCCAGCGGACGGCTGACGACCGACCACGGCAACAGATCCCTGGCATAGGCGGGCATCAGGGCGAGCCCGCGCGTGGAAGCCACGAGGGACATGGCCATTGCCATGTTGTCGACGTGGTGGTCGAGCGTGATGTCGACTCCCGAGCGGCGCAGGTATTCCATCGTGACGTCGTGCAGCACGCCCGCCTTGTTGGAGCCGCCGATGAAGATCTCCCCGACCAGATCGCGCGGATGAATCGCTTCCCTGGCGGTGAGCCGATGATCGCTCGGCATCAGGACGATGAGCGGCTCGTGATCGACAACCTCGTAGCCCAGATCGAATCCGGGTTCGACGCGCATGAAGGCCACGTCGATCCGGCCGCGAACGAGCGCCTCGGCCAGATCGGGCGAATAGTCGCTCGACACGTTGACCTCGATGTTCTGCAGTTCGTCGCGCAGCACATGCATCACCCGGGGCAGCCAGTTCATCTCGTGCCCGGTCTGGAAGCCGATCGCGAAGGTCTTCCTGGCCGGCTGCGCGGCACGGCGCGCGCCCTCCACGCCGGCCGCGACCTGCGCCAGTGCCAGGCGGGCATGGTCGAGGAAGACCTTCCCCGCGGCGGTCAGTTCGACGCCGTGAATGCTGCGCGTCAGCAGTTCGACGCCCACCTCGTACTCCAGATCGCGAATCTGCCGGCTCAGCGCCGGCTGGGAAACGTGCAGGCGCCGCTCGGCGGCGGTCGTCAGGCTGCCTTCCTCGGCCACGCCTATGAAGTAACGCAGATGCCGGAGTTCCATCGCCTATCCATGCTTTTAAGTTATGCCCCTCAGCTTACAAGGTATTTTTCAGGACCGGAATACCCGCCTACATTGACATCCATGGAAGCACGCATGCCAACCGGCAAGCTGCTGATCCTGAACGATGTTTTCGATCGAACGATCATCAGGAGCAAGACAATGAACACGCTGACGAACAAGGTAGCACTCGTAACGGGCGGCTCGCGGGGCATAGGCGCGGCGATCGCCAGGCGCCTCGCGGCGGACGGCGCGAGCGTCGCCATCACCTACGCCCGGGACGCCGCCGCGGCGGACGCCGTGGTCAAGGCAATCGAAGCCGACGGCGGCAAGGCGCTGGCGATCCAGGCCGACGCGGCGGACGCCGCGGCCGTCACGCGCGCGGTCGACCAGGCGGTGGCAACCCTCGGCCGGCTGGACGTGCTGGTGAACAATGCCGGCACGGCCATTCCGAAGACGTTCGAGGACACCACGCTCGAGGAAATGGACCGCGTCCTCGACATCAACGTCCGCGGCGTGTTCGCCACCACCCGCGCCGCGCTGAAGCACATGAGCGACGGCGGACGCATCATCATGATCGGCTCGGCGGTCGGCGAGCGTGCCGTTGCGCCCGGGCTGGTGCCTTACGCCGCCACCAAGGCCGCCGTGAAGATGTTCACCCAGGCGCTGTCCCGGGAAGTCGGACGCCGGGGCATTACGGTCAACAACGTTCAGCCGGGCCCGATCGATACCGACCTGAATCCCGCCTCGGGCGACTGGGCCGTACCGCAAAAGGCCGCGACCGCGCTCGATCGCTACGGCCGGGCGGACGAGATCGCCGCGGCGGTGTCGTTCGTCGCCGGCCCGGAATCGTCCTACATCACCGGTGCGAATCTGACCGTCGACGGCGGCATGAACGCGTGAACGCGCCGCGCGCCCCCATCCATCCTTCGAGCAAGCGTTGCGATCATGACTAATCTCTCCGGAAAGACCGCTCTCGTCACGGGAGCCTCGCGCGGCATCGGCCGCGCAATCGCCCTGGCCCTCGCACGGGCCGGTGCGCAGGTGCTGGTTCACTACAGCCGCGGCGAGCAGGAGGCCGATGCCGTCGTCGCCGAAATCCGCGCGCTCGGCGGCCGCGCCGGAAAAGTCGGCGCCGACTTGCGGCAGGCGGACGGCCCGCACGCGCTGGCCGGCCAGGTCCGCGAGACGGTCGGCGGCCGTCTCGACATCCTGGTGGCCAACGCCGGCATATCCCGGGCGGCGAGCATCGAGGACACCACGATCGAGGACTTCGACAGCCTCTTCGCCGTCAACGTCCGCGCGCCGTTCTTCCTGGTGCAGCAGTTGATGCCGGTCTTGTGCACGGGCAGCAGCATCGTTTTCACGTCTTCGCTGGCCGCCCACGCCTCGGTCGGCACGCTGTCCGCCTATGCGGCCACCAAGGGCGCCGTCGATACCCTGGTGAAGCACTTCGCCACGGCCCTGGGGCCGTGCGGCGTGCGCGTCAACGCCGTCGCCCCCGGCGTGGTCGAAACGGACATGTCCAGTTTCGCCAGGACCGATGCCGGCCGCGAGGTCACGCTCGGCATGCAGGCGCTCAAGCGTCTGGCCCAGCCGGAGGACATCGCTCCGGTGGTCGCCTTCCTGGCATCCGACGACGCACGCTGGATCACCGGCGACACCGTCAACGTCGACGGCGGCTCCAGGCTCTGAGCCGCCCTCACCTCCTCGTTCACGACTCCATGGGTATATCGCGATGACGCCCGATACGCTGAAGCTTTACCACGCTCCCGCCTCGCCGAATTCGCGGCGGATACGGATTCTCCTCGCCGAGAAAGGCCTGGACGTCCCGCTCGTCGCCGTCGATCTCGGCAACGGCGAACAACATTCGGATGCCTACCGGGCAATCAATCCGCGCCGGGTGGTGCCGACCCTCGTGCTGGAGGACGGCACCGCCATCGGCGAAGTGCCGGTCATCATGCGCTATCTCGACGAAGCCTTTCCCGACACGCCGTTGACGGGCACGACGCCGACGGACAAGGCGCTGATCGCGATGTGGGAGCGGCGTGCCGAGCTGGAAGGCTTCGCGCCCGTGATGGAAGGCATCCGAAACAAACTGGCCGGCTTGAAGGGCCGCGCCATTGCCGGCCCCCACGACTACGAGCAGATTCCGGCGCTGGTCGAGCGCAGCGTCCTGCGAGTACGGGACTTCTTCGCCGACCTGAATCGGCGGCTGGAGCAGACGCCGTTCGTGGCCGGCGCGCGCTATTCGGTGGCGGACATCACTGCGTTGGTGGCCGTCGACTTCGCCAGGTCGCTGGGGCTGTCCCCGTCAACCGACCAGGCCGCGCTCCAGCGCTGGTACGACGCGATATCGAGCCGCCCCAGCGCGGCAGCGTAACGCCTCTCGACGATCACTGGAGTTGCATCGATGAACAAACTCGACGGAAAAATCGCGGTCATCACGGGCGGCACGACGGGCATCGGTCTGGCCACGGCGAAACGCTTCGTCAGCGAAGGGGCCCATGTCTTCATCACGGGCCGCCGCCAGAAGGAACTCGACGAGGCCGTGGCGCAAATCGGCAGCCACGTCACCGGCGTTCAGGGCGACATTGCGAACATGTCCGACCTCGATCGCCTCTACGAAACCGTCGGCGCGAAAGGCCGGATCGACATCGTCTTCGCCAATGCCGGCGTCGGCGGCTTCGCTCCACTGGGACACATCACGCAGGAGCATTTCGACACGATATTCGACATCAACGTCAAAGGAACGCTGTTCACGGTGCAGAAGGCATTGCCGCTGCTGAACGACGGCGGATCCATCATTCTCACGGGCTCGGTGGCGAGCATGAAAGGCACGCCTGCCTTCGGCGTGTACGGCGCGAGCAAGGCCGCGATACGGAACTTCGTCCGTGCCTGGAGCGTGGAACTGAAGGACCGCCGCATTCGCTCGAACGTCCTCAGCCCCGGCCCGATCGACACGCCGATCATGGACGGCCAGCCGGTGGATCTCATCGCGAGGATGGTGTCCACGATTCCGATGGGACGCATGGGCGAAGCCGACGAAGTCGCCAGGGCCGCGCTGTTTCTCGCCTCCGACGACTCCAGCTTCGTGACCGGTATCGAACTCTTCGTCGATGGCGGCAGGGCGCAGATTTGATCGACGCCATGGTCAAAACCCATACTCCTTGGAACGGTTCTCTTCATTCCGCGTGACTCGCTACACGAATGCTCAGAACTTCCTGGAGTACTGGAGCGCGTAGAAGTTGATGGACGTATCGAGGTTCGTGCCCGTGGAAGCCCCGGTCCCGTACACCTTGTTCGGCAGCCCGTAGTCGAACGAGAAGCTGATGTCCTGCGTCTTGTCGACGTGACAGGTGAAGCCGCCGGTGACCGACCGGTTCTGCGTGACGGGGCCGAGCACGTTGGTCATCGTGTGAGCGGAATCGGACCACTGGCCGGATACCATGTAGCCCGTGCGTACCGTCCACCGGTTGTCGATGTCGTAGGAAGCACCGAATCGCCCGGCATTGATGTTCCTGTAGCCGAACGACTCCGGATTGCCGAATACCCGCGTGTTGCCCCAATTGATGCGGAGGTAGTCCGCCGCCAGCGTGAGTGCGGAAGTCGGACGCCACGACACGCCGACGCCGTATTCTTCCGGCAGATCTCCGCGGCCATCGCTCGACGCGAGCACATCACGGTTGTATCCGGAGAAGCGGCTGAGTGCCGTCTTCGATGTGTAGCTTGCGCCGACGGACAGGGTCGGCAGCACGTCCCACAGGGCCCCGAGCCTGAAACCGGCGCCATAGGCGAAGCGCATCCCGTGGCCGGGCAACTGCGAGAATCCGCTGGACAAGTCGGCGGCGATCGGCTGGCCATCGGGCACCGCGACGCCGCGTGCAAGGAACGCCGCGGACACCAGGTTGAGCGACACGCCCACGGCGAGGTTGTCCGTCAGTTTGCGCGTGACGGTTGGCGAAATGAAGTTCGCGACAAAGATCGTCGTCGAATGGCTCAACCCGGGAACCGGTACGCCCGACTGGTTATACAACCCTCCCGCGCCTTCGCCGGAGACCACCACGCCGAACGTCGTCTTGCTGTCGTACTGGAAATTGAAGCCGCCGCTCGGGATCACGAAGAACTTCAGTCCGGACAGCTGGTTTTTCGGAGACAGGTATGTGTTGTTCTGATCCGTCGTCAGCAGCAGTGTCGCGAAATCGGCCCGATTGCCGACCTTCGACAGGTTCGCCGGGTTCTCGGCGCCCGAGATCGCGTCCACCGGATTGGCAATCGATGCGCCCCCCATCCCCATCAGCAGCGGCGAATAGGAATCCGGCTGCGCACCGAGTGCTCCCCATGCCGACATGGGTATCGCAAAAGGCACGCACGACATCGCAAGCGGCGCCATGGCACGTCTGAATCGCTTCATTTGTCTCCACCCATTTAATTTCGTTATACTTATTAATAAACCGGAAATACCGGAATAATTCCGTCAATCCACTTTCAATCGCTCCCTTTCCCGCCGTTCGAATCGCTCGACACCACTGCCGCCCCGCCACCTTCGCATGTGGCTCTGGCACGGCAAAACCGCCCACCATCCCGGAGCGTCACCTCCGGGTACGGCTGGTTCGATCCGCCCCTCTCGCCTATTCGCCGAATCCCAGCTCGCGATTCAGCTCCTGCGTATGCTCGCCGAGCGTCGGCGCATGTCGCGGTACGGTCTTTTCAGCCGCCGAGAAGCGAACCGGCTGACCGACCTCCGTATAGCGTCCTTCGCTCGGATGTTCGCGTTGCGTGAACAGCCCCGACGCGTTGAGCTGTGGATCGTCGAGCAGATCGTCGATCGTGTTCACGCGACTGGCCGGAATGTTGTTTTCGGCCAGCAACGCAAGCCATTCGTCCGTCGTCCTTTCCGGCAACACCTGCGCCATGTACCGATACAGCCGGTCCGCGTTCGCGCGCCGCTCCATCAGCGTGGTCAGCCCCGGTTCCTGCGTCACGTGCGACAGGCCCGTCAGTTCGAGGAAGCGCAGCCATCGGCCGTCCTGGTAAGGCGCGATCACGATGTAGCCGTCCTTCGTCCGCATCGGCTGGCGCGTCGGGTCGAGTTGCCGCGCGTAGCCAGTGGATCCGATCGGCGGATCGAAGGTGCGCTCGTACAGGTGTTCGAGCAGGTTGAAGCTCGCCATCGCCTCCAGCATCGGCACTTCGACGAATTGCCCTTCGCCCGTTCGCAGACGGTGAATCACGGCCGCCATCGTCGCGTAGGCCGCATGCAATCCGGAAACCTTGTCCGCGAATGCCATCGGCAGGAATCGCGGCGCCGGGTTGCCGTCCACGCGCGGCAGCAACGATGCTGCGCCCGACGACGCCTGAATGATGTCGTCGTAAGCCGGCAGTCCGCTTGACGGGCCGCTGGTATCGAACCCCGTGCAATGGACATAGATGATGTCCGGACGCAATGCCCGCACGGTCTCGTAACCGAGCCGTGCACGCTCGACGGCGTCAGGACGGATGTTGTGGATGAGGATGTCGCTGGTAGCGAGCAGGCGTTCGAGCGCGTCGCGTCCTTCTCTGCTTTTCAGATCCCATACCACCGATCGCTTGCCGCGATTGAGGCGCATATGGAGCGGCCCCATGTAGGGCGTTCTGGCCGACTTCCCGATATTTCGCGACGCGTCGCCGATGGCATCCGGCTCGATCTTGATCACATCGGCACCGAGATCGGCGAGAATCTGCGTGCAATACGGGCCGAAGATGACCGTCGTCATGTCGACCACACGCAGGCCGCTAAGCAATGAAGGCTTCATCAGGCTGTCTCCGAAACTGGTTTATGACTGCGGGCGCACACTTCGCGCCATTTTTCGTGTGCGACGGGACAGGCCTCGGCGCCCCGTCCCGCGGCATGCGGGCACGGCACGCATCGAGCGAACCCGCACCCCTGCCGCCGAACGGTCAGAGCCGTTCGATGATCGTGACGTTGGCCAGTCCGCCGGCCTCGCACATCGTCTGCAACCCGTAGCGCTTGCCGCGTTGGCCCAGCGCATGGACGAGCGTCGTCATCAACCGCGTCCCGGACCCGCCGAGCGGGTGTCCGAGCGCGATCGCGCCGCCGTTGACGTTCAGCCGCTCCGGATCGGCGTCGAGTGCCTTCAGCCACGCGAGCGGCACCGGCGCGAATGCTTCGTTGACTTCGAAGAGGTCGATATCGTCGATCGTCATGCCGGCCTTGTCGAGCGCCTTGCGGGTGGCGGGCAACGGCGCCTCGAGCATGATCACCGGATCGTGCCCGATGACCGTCATCTGATGGATCCGCGCAACCGGTTCGACACCCAGGGCCTTCAATCCGCGGCGGTTGACGATCATCACGCCGCTCGCGCCGTCGCAGATCTGGCTGGCGTTGGCTGCGCTGATCACGCCGCCCTCAGCCAGCAGCTTGACCGACGAGATCGAATCCGGCGACGTATCGAAACGGATGCCTTCGTCGACGACATGCATCTCGCCGCTCGGCGCGCCGTCCTTTGTCTTCACCGCAACGGGTACGATTTCCGCGTTGAACAGGCCCGCCTCGGTCGCCGCAATCGCGTGACGATGGCTGCGCAACGCATAGCCATCGATCTCCGGCCGGGCCAGTCCGAACTTCCTCGCGATTGCCTCGGCACCCGCAAACTGGCTGAACTCGACGTCCGGATAGCGCCGCGCGATGCCGGGGCTGACGAAATGCCCAAGCCCGTGCTGCTGCGGCAGCGATACCGGTGTGAACATCGGTACGCGGCTCATGCTTTCCACGCCGGCGGCAATCACCACGTCCATGGCCCCCGACATCACGGCCTGCGCGGCGAAATGCACCGCCTGCTGCGACGACCCGCACTGGCGGTCGACCGTCGTGCCAGGCACGGCTTCGGGCAGCCCCGAGGCGAGAACGGCACCGCGAGCAATATTCATCGCCTGTTCGCCGACCTGGCCGACGCAACCCATGATGACGTCTTCGACGATCGCCGGATCCGCACCGGTGCGCTGGATGAGCGCGTCGATCACCGTCGCCGCGAGATCGACCGGATGCCATCCGGACAAGCGGCCATTGCGGCGCCCGCCCGCGGTGCGCGCGGCGGACACGATAAATGCTTCGGACATATGTTCTCCAAGGGGTTCCAACCGTCACGCCATTGTTGGCCCGATCCTCGGTGCGCGATTCGTCGGAACCGACGAATTTTCGATGGCGTCGAACCATGTGGAGATGCTTGCCCGGATTCGTCGGTTTCGACGAATCCGGCTCCGTTCCGCTCCGCGATAATCCATGACGACAGGCTTGCCGTTGCTCATCGACCTTCCGCTGGAAAACTCACACCATGTCACTCTCCCCGTCCACCCCCGTCATCGTCGGCGTCGGCCAGTTCACCGAGCGAATCGGCTCGCCGGCCTATCGTGCGTTGAGTGCCGTCGACATCGCGGCCGAGTCGGCAACACGCGCGATCGAGGACGCACGGTCGTTCGACCGGCTGCGCGCACATATCGACGCCATCGCAACCACTCGAACCTTCGACGATTCGAATCCGCTACGCGCACAACCGTTCGGCCGCTCGAACAATTTCCCGCGCTCCGTCGCCAACCGGCTCGGCATTGCACCGCGCATCGCGGTATGGGAACAAGGAGGCGGCGATTCGCCGCAAAAGCTCGTCAACGAATTCTGTGCGCGGCTCGCGGACGGTGAATGCCGCATGGTACTGATCGCCGGCGCAGAGAATATCTCCACCGCTCGGCAGCTCAAGGCGGAGGGTCGAACGGCGGACTGGTCGGAACAGGTGGACGGCAGCGTCGACAACCGCGGCATGGGACTGCGCGGCCTCGTTTATCGCTACAACACGAGCCACGGCCTGGTCGGTACGCCGCCGACATACGGACTGTGCGAAACGGCGCGGCGCAGCGCGCTGGGCCAGACAGCCGCCGAGTACGGCGTGGAGATGGGAAAGCTGTTCGCGCCCTTTACCCGCGTGGCCGCCGCCAATCCGTACGCGTCGTCCGCCGTGTCGCCGTACACCGCCGAAGAACTCGTTACCGTCGGTGAACGCAACCGCATGATCGCTTCGCCGTATCCGCAGCGACTTGTCGCACGCGACCAGGTCAACCAGGGCGCCGCGCTCCTGCTGACGACCGTCGGCGTGGCGCGCGAACTCGGCATCGACGAACGAAAATGGGTGTTCCTGGCCGGTCATGCCGCCACGGTCGAACGCGAAGTGATGGAGCGCCAGGCACTCGGCCGGTATCCGGCCGCGGTGCTCGCGTGCCGCGATGCGATGCGGCAGGCCGGCGTCACGACCGACGATCTCGCGTTCTTCGACTTCTACAGTTGTTATCCGATCGCCGTGTCGAGCGTCGCAATCGACGGTCTCGGCCTGACGGCCGACGATCCGCGCGGCCTGACCGTCACGGGCGGCCTGCCCTACTTCGGCGGCCCGGGCAACAACTATTCGATGCACGCGATCGCGACGATGGTCGAGCGTTTGCGCGCGCACCACGGCACGTATGGCCTGATCGGCGCGAATGGCGGCTACCTGTCGAAGTACGCGGTCGGCATCTACACGACGCGCCCCGCACCGTTCGTGCCGAACGATTCCGCCCACCTGCAGGCCGAGATCGACGGCTGGCCCGCACCGCCGCGGGCCACGAAACCCCGAGGCAGCGCGACGGTCGAGACGTTCACGGTCGTGTATGCGAAGGGAATTCCCGACTACGCGGTCGCCGTGTGCCGCAACGCGGACGGGGCCCGCTTTCTCGCGAGAACGGTGGCCGGCGACGCGAGCACGGTCGACGCCATGCTCGACGGCGATCCGGTGGGGCGTACGATCCATGTGCGGGCAACCGATCGCGGCAATCGCTTCGCGTTCAGCGAGGCGCGGCTGGACGAGCAGTTTCCACGGTGTTCCGCGGCGCTGCGCGCGGCGTACGATTTCGCGAAGGTCGAACGTCGGGGCCACCTCCTGATCGTGACGATCGACCGCCCGGAGGTGCGCAACGCACTGCACCCGGCGGCCAATGAGGAACTCGCCGGGATCTGGGATGCGTTCGACGCCGATCCCGACCTCTGGGTCGCGATCCTGACCGGCGCGGGAAGCGACGCGTTCTCGGCCGGCAACGACCTCAAGTACACGGCCAGCGGCAATCCGATGTGGATTCCGCAAAGCGGCTTCGGCGGCCTGACCGCGCGTGTCCGGACCAAGCCGGTGATTGCCGCGGTCAATGGTCACGCGATGGGGGGCGGCATGGAAATGGCCCTCGCGTGCGACATCGTCGTGGCGGACGAACGCGCGTCGTTCGCGCTGAGCGAGGTCAAGGTCGGCGTCGTCGCCGCCTGCGGCGGCCTCGTTCGCCTGCCGCGCGAGATACCGCGCAAGATCGCGCTCGAACACATCCTCACCGGTCGCGCGATTCACGCACGCCGGGCGGCCGAACTCGGCCTCGTCAATCGGGTGACGCCGGCCGGCGAAGCGCTGGCCGGCGCACTGGGCATCGCGGAAGAGATCCTGTCCGTATCGCCGACATCGGTGCGTGTGTCGATGAAGATCGTCAACGACGTCGATGCCGGCGACAGCACGACGCCGAGCCGCCACCTCGACGAACTGTATACGAGCGAGGACTACCTGGAAGGGCCGAACGCGTTCAAGGAGAAGCGCAAGCCGATGTGGAAGAACCGCTGATTCGCGCAGGCTGGTCGTGAGGCGGACCGGATCGGTCCGCCTCGCTCATGATGAACGGCAACACCCCGACCGCGCCGCCCTGCGCGTACGCGGCTTACGCGAGTTGCCCGGCTCGCATCGGCAGCACGGCGACGATCCTTCCCGGACCAACGGATACGCCCTGCGCGTTCTCCGACCACATCTCGAATTCGACGAAACCGGCGCCTTCGCACCACTTGCGCGCGACGCGCCCGTTGACGACGACCGTATCGCCCACCGTATTGAACAGGCGCATCCGGAAACCGTTCAGGCGCCGGATCGTGCCGGCCTCGCCGATGTACTGCCGCACCGTACGCTCCCACATCCCCTGCAGCAGGAAGTTGTTCGCATACATTTCGGGGGCACCCGTCGCCCGCGCGACTTCGCTGTTGTGATGGATCGAGTTGAAATCGCGGTTTGCGCCGGCGGCCATGACCAGCCGGTACACGGTGAGCGGAAACGCGACGCTGTCCAGCGACTCGCCTTCGATCACGTCCTCCCAATATCGCTGCACGTGCGTCATGATTCAGGGCTCGGGTTGTAGCGGAAGAATGTCGTGCGGATGCGCGCCACGACGTCAAGCCGCTCGTTGACAAGTTGCGACTGCCACGTGATGAATGCGCCGCGCCCGACCCGGGTTTCCTTCGGTTCGCAGGCGACGAGCCATGCTCCGTGCTTCGCCAGGCGATCGCCAACCGTCACCGGCAGCAGATAGTCGATGTCGAGATCGGTCGCGAAGAAGCCGGTCGTCGGCGGCTCCAGCCCGCATCGAATGCCGGACACCGCGCTGCGCGAGGGCTGCGCATCGCGCGCGTCGCTGTCGAACAGCACGTCGCCCGGGCGCCACATCGGTTCGAGCGCGAAGGTCGGCAACGCGGCGACCGGCACGACGACATCCTCATGGCCATGACGGCGCGCAACGTCGCGGTCGTAATGCAACGCGCAATCGAACTCCAACGGTTCGAGCCAGCGGCGCACCGCGCTGTATTCGATACGATCGGCTGCAAACACGATCGGGCGGTCGTCGAAGTTTCGACCTACGGCAGCGACCATCGGCTGCCAGTCGGCCTTCCAGGCGTCCGTGACAAGGGGCACGTTCATTCTCCCGTGATTGGGGCCGACGCGCCTGTCGCGCCGGCCTCGATACGTTTTCAAGGCTTACAGATCCAGCACGAGCAGCGAAGACCTGGCGCGCGAACAACACGGCGTAAACATCTCCCCGGCCGCGTGTTCGTCGTCAGTCAGGAACACGTCGCGATGCTCGACCTGCCCTTCGAGGACCCGGGTAAGGCACGTACCGCACGTCCCCTCGCCGCACGACGTATAGATGTCGATGCCCTCACCCGCCAGCACCGCCGCGACCGACCGGTCCGCCGGCACGTGGAAGGTCTGCCCCGTACTGGCGATCCTGACGTCGAACGCGCCGTCATGCGATGTGTCGACCGGCTTCGCGCTGAAATACTCGAACCGGACACGATGCTTCGGTATGCCTGCCCGTTCGGCGGCGGCGCAGACCCAGTCGATGAAACCGGACGGCCCGCAGACATAGATTTCGTCGTCGCCCATCCGGTTGAATTCGGCATCGATGTCGAGCTGTCCTGACGGCTCGCCGTCGTCGAAATGAAACACGACGCGCGACGCGAACGGCGCTTGCCGAATGCGATTCAGGAACGCGGTGCCGCTCGCACTGCGCGTGCAGTAGTGCATGATGAAATCGCGCCCTTGCGCTTGCAGTGCCTCGGCCATGCACAGCAGGGGCGTCACCCCGATTCCGCCCGCCATGAGGTGCACGCCCACGCCGGGGCTCATCGGGAAATGATTGCGCGGCAGGCCGATCTCCACCAGCGCGCCCTCCGCAAAGCCATCGTGAATCGCAATCGATCCGCCCCGCGACGCCGGATCGCGCAATACGCCGATCACGTAGCGGTCGCGCTCCGACGGCGGATTGCAGAGCGAATACTGCCGGACGATGCCGGGCGCCACATGTACGTCGATATGCGCGCCGGCGTCGAACGCGGGCAGTGGCGAACCGTCGGGCAAGCGAAATTCGATACAGACGATCTCGGGCGTTTCCAGGGTACGGCGTTCGATCCTGACGACGATCGTGTTGTTTTCGTTCATGATGTTTCCCTGACCGGGGATAAGGATTCCGTTCACTGCATCGTGCAGCGAACGGCAAGATGCTTGGGCCCGCTCACAAACGTGGATGCGATGAAATCCATGTCGCCCACAGGCTCGACCTTGCGCAACGCAGGAACAAGCTCCTCGAACAGGATGCGCATCTCCATCTTCGCGAGATGCTGGCCGAGGCAGACGTGGGCGCCGAAGCCGAACGCAAGATGCCGATTCGGCTTGCGATCGATGTCGAACTCGAACGGTTCGGGAAAAACCTCCTCGTCGCGATTCGCCGATCCGTAGCACAGCATCAGCCAGTCGCCCTTGCGGATCGTCCTCCCGCGAATCTCGGTGTCGGCCGTCGCCGTGCGCATGAAGTGACGCACCGGCGACGCATGACGCACCGCTTCGTCGATGAATTGCGGAATCAGCGCCGGATTCGCCTGAAGCCGTTCCAGAAGCCCCGGGAACCGACTCAGCGCCCACATCGCAACCGACGTCGACGACGACGTCGTATCGTGCCCCGCCGTCGCGATGATCACGTAGTAGCCAAGGCGGCTCATCTCGTCGATCGGCTTGCCGTCCACCACGGCGTTCGCGAGCAGGCTCGCGACGTCGTTGCGCGGCTCGCTTTTGCGCAATGCCGTCAGGCGCTCGAAATACGTCTTGAAATCGGCGACGACCGACATCAGCGCCTTGCCCATCGCGCTGTCGGAATTTCCTTCACGCCGTTTTTCGCGCTTGAATTCGGAGTCCTCGCTGCCGAACATCTCCTGCGTCAGGGACAGCATGCGCGGCGCATCTTCCTGCGGCACGCCGAGAATGTCCATGATGACGTGCAGCGGGTAATGCAGCGCAATATCGTTCGCGAAGTCGATCGTCTCCCCGTTCTGCTGTCGGAGCTTTTCAACGGTGGCGCGTGCCAGCGCGCGGATCCGGTCGTCCAGCTTGAGAATGCTGTTCGGCATGAACCACGACTGCGTCAGTGCGCGCAAGCTCTTGTGTTCGTCGCCATCCACGTGCACCAGCGATTTCACGACGTTCGGGCTGCCCGTCATTTCGATCAGGTGCTGGATCGACGCTTTCGGTCGACAGACGACGGAGTAGTCGCCGTTGCGGAACAGCGCGTTGTCCCGCGAGATCGCGGAAATGTCGGCGTGCTTCGTGACGACCCAGAACGGATCGTGCCCGTCGGCAACCGCGCGTGCGACGGGATTGTTCACACGTGCCCAGGTATAGGTCGCATGCAGGCGATCGAGATCGGTGTAGGCCTTCGGATCGACCAACTGGTTGGCCATGTCGCCAGGCAAGTCAAAATTCGTCGTGTTCATGATCGTGGCTCGAGAGTTCGTTGGTGAGAGCAGCACATTGCGTGGCCGACTGTCCGCATCGTGTGTCGTCCTGATGCGCGCTTTCGCGCGGAAGCGTCAACGCACGCATAAATCAGAATCAAAATTCTGTTTCTGAATTTTCAGTGCCCTTCTCCCGTCAGTCCAATGCGTGCTTTCCCCTAGCGCCGCAGCCGGCCTGGACGGCACCATGCCGAGCGCGCTACCCGCCGTCGCGCTACTGCATAATGCGAACCTGGTTCGCAACATTCGACAGTCCAGCGCCCATGACCGTATCCGAGAAGACCCCGGACAAGCCGAAAAGCCGGCGTCGGCACGCCACGCGCGCCCCGGCGACCGCCGAGCAGCGCGGCGACGTCTTGCCCGCATTGCGTCCGCCGCGTCAGTCGCGCAGCGAAGCGACGCTGGCCAACATGCTTCGGGCCGGGCGCACACTGATCGAACAGCACGGCGACTTCGACGATGTCGTGATCGCCGACGTCATTCGCGCAGCCGGCACCTCGACCGGTGCGTTCTATTGCCGCTTCAAGGACAAGGACGCATTCGTTGCCGCAGTCATGGACGCGACGTTCGTCGAGCTCCGCGCGGAAGCCGACAAGTCCGTCGCAGAAGACGCCGTCTGGCGCAGCGGCAACGCGCGCGCGATCGCTGCCGGCATCGTCCATCACTACACCGACATGTGCCGCTGCAACCGCGGCGTCTTCAAGGCCGTCCTGCGCTATATCGCACCGATCGCGCCCGACGCGCACCCCATGCGCCTGCTCGATCGTCACATCAAGGATCTCGTCGTGCCGATCCTCGCGCCGCTGCTCGCCGGCCGCTCGACCAAGGTCTCGACCCAGGAAATCAGGTCCGCCATCCAGATGATCTCCAGCACCCTCGCAATGGCCGTGCTGACCGATCCCGGCCCGATGCGTTTCGAGGACGGCACACTCGAAAGCCATCTGTCGCTGATGATGCAGCGCTACTTGCGCATCGACTGACGGAACGACGCCGCGACGGCGGGCACTCGACGACGGTCGCGAAGCGACCGCCGCCGGGCCCGCCTGCCGGCCGCATTGGCCGGATCAGTGGCGCTTGATCGTGATGGTCTGCGGTTCGGTGCATGCCAGCATCCCTTCGACGCCGTGTTCGATGCCCAGGCCTGACTGGCCGTGGCCGGCGAACGGGACGTCCGGGGCCAGATACATGCTTTCGTTGATCCACACCGTCCCGCTGCCGATGCGTTCGGCGACTTGCGCGGCGAGCGCTTCGTCACGCCCCCAGATCGAACCGCCGAGCCCGTACGGGCCCGCATTGACACGCTCGACCACTTCGTCGATCGAGTCGTAGCGCAGGATCGGCAATACCGGACCGAACGCTTCTTCCGATACCACGCGAGCGTCCTCCGGCGGATTGTCGACCAGCGTGACGGGAACGAAATACCCCGGACCGCTCGGCACCTTCCCTTGAAAACAGATATTCAGACCGGCTCGGCGCGTCTCGTCGATCAGGTCGAGCACACGGCGATACTGTCGCGCATTCTGGATCGGGCCGAGCTGGCTGCGCGGGTCGGTTCCAGGACCGACCACCACGTCCTTCGCATAGGCAATCAGTCCGTCACGTACGGCGTCGTAACAGTCGCGATGTACGTACAGTCGCTTGGCCGCGATACAAACCTGCCCGCTGTTGGTGAAGGCTGCCCAGAACAGCGACGGGATCAGCGTGTCCACGTCGGCATCGGGCAGCACGATCGCCGCGTCGTTGCCGCCGAGCTCGAGCGTGAGCCGTTTGAGCGTCGGCGCCGCGCCCGCCATCACGCGTCGCCCGGTCTCGGTCGAACCGGTGAAGCTCACCTTGTCGACGCCGGGGTGCGCGCTGAGCCACGGCCCGAGATCGTCGCCGCCGCTGATCACGTTGATCACGCCCGGCGGCAATATGTCGGCCAGCAGCTCCGCGATACGCAACACCGTCAGCGGCGTCAGCGGCGACGGTTTCAGCACGACGGTATTGCCGGCGAGCAGCGCCGGAATGACTTTCCACCACGCCAGCAGCACCGGGAAATTCCACGGCGCCAGCGCCGCCACCACGCCAAGGGGCACACGCCGCGTGATGCTGCGGCGCTGCGGGCTGTCCTCGTTGACGACTTCCTGCGGGAACGTCAGCTTGCACTGGCCCTGCATGAAGCGCAGCAGGCTATGAAACTCCAGCTGCGCGAACGCAAGCGGCTTGCCTTGCTCCCGCGTCAGCAGCGCCGCGAGTTCGTCGCGTGCGGCTTCGACGCGTGGCGCGAACTGTTCCAGCAATGCCCGGCGCTGCTCGACCGGAACGGCGCGCCATGCCGGAAAAGCACGACGGGCAGCCGCGACCGCGCGATCCAGCTGGTCCCGCGAACAATCCGGCGCGTGTGCGAACACCTGCTCATCGGCCGGATCGACCACCGGCAGCAGCGTGTCTGCACCCACCCGCTCGCCGTCGATCAGCATGTGAAACGGATGCGACAGATCCATCATGAACTCCTCGTTTGAAATAGTCCGGCGGCCGGCTGCGTCAGGGCAGCAGGACGATCTTCGTACACAGGCCGCGATGCTGGTCTTCAAGGGCTTCGTTGATACGTGCGAGCGGGTAGGTGCGAATCATCTTGTCGAACGGAAACCGGCCTTCGAGATGCAGCGCCATCAGTTGCGGCAGGAACACGTCGGGCTCGCTGTCGCCTTCGATGATGCCGCGATAGGTGAACCCGCCCCGCATCAGCTGCAGGAGCGTTACGGGCAAGGGCAGTTCGCGCTCGCCGGCCGGCGGGACACCGACGACGCCGAACGTCCCGCGTGACGCCAGGATTCGCGGAACGGCCGAAATCACCGAGTGCCGCCCGCTGGTGTCGAGCACGTAGTCGATGCCGTCCGCGCGGATCGCACGTGCCGCATCGGCCAGATCGCCGGTCTCCGCCGGGTCGATCACATGGGTCGCGCCGAGTTCGAGCGCAAGTTCGCGCCGGCCTCGATGCGGCTCGACCACGACGATGGTCGTACATCCCTGGATCACCCCGCCCATCACCCCGCTGAGCCCCACCGCACCGCCGCCGATCACCATCAGCGACGCACCCGCGCGGCAGGCCATCGCACGCATCACCGCGCCGGCGCCCGTCTGCACGCCGCACCCGAGCACGCCGGCCAGCTCGAGCGGTACGCCGTCGGGCACCTTGACGAGATTGCGTTCCTTCGCGATCGCGTGCGACGCGAACGACGACTGGCCGAAAAAGCCGCCGGATACCGCGTCGCGTGCCGCGCGCAGCGTTTTCGAGCCATCCTCGCGCACGCCGCTGTAGTTGAGCGACGTGAATGCCTTGCAGTAAGGCGAGGCGCCTGCCGTGCAACACACGCAGCGGCCGCAGGACATGAAGGTCAGCGCGACGCGATCGCCCGGCTTGACCTTCGTGACGTGCAATCCGACCTGCTCGACGATGCCCGCGCCTTCATGCCCGAACACGGCCGGCAAGGTCATCGGGAAATAGCCTTCCTGCGCGACCAGGTCGGTATGGCACACGCCCGCCCCGGCGATCCGAACGAGCACTTCGTCGGCACGCGGCTCGTCCAGCTCGACCGATTCGAGCGCGAACGGCGCATTCGGCGCGTGCGTGACGGCTGCAATGATCTTCATCGTGATAACCCCTCGATCGGCAACGAATAAAAAGCTGCCCTCATGTGCGGGCATGTGCGGACGAGCCGACATCCGTGCGGCTCCGCACCGGCATGCTCAACGTGTCTTGCCGGGCAGCGTGCCCTCGTACTTGCAGATGATGGTGAGCATGATCTCGTCGGCGCCCCCGCCGATCGACGTCAACCGGCCGTCGCGATAGAACTGCGACACCAGGTTTTCGCGCGTGAATCCCATTCCGCCCCAGTACTGCAGGCAACTGTCCGTGACTTCCCGCATCAGCCGGCCGGCCTTGAGCTTGGCCATCGACGCCAGCCTCGTGACGTCCTCGCCCGCGGCATACTGATCCACCGCCCGGTAGGTGATCGACCGCAGCGCCTCGACCTCGGCCCGCAGTTCCGCCAGCCGAAAATGCACGATCTGGTTGTCCAGCAGGGATTTGCCGAACACGTTGCGTTGCCGCGTGTACTCGATGGTCGCATCGATCACGCGGTCGAGCGTGCGGAGTGCCCGGGACGCGCCCCACATCCGCTCCTCCTGGAATTGCAGCATCTGATAGGTGAAACCCTTTCCCTCTTCGCCGATCACGTTTCGCCGCGGCACCCGTACGTCGTCGAAGAACAGCTGCGCGGTGTCGGAAGCGTGCATCCCGATCTTGTCGATCTTCTGGCGCGTAATCCCGGCGGCGTCCATCGGCACGACGATCAGACTCTTGTTGCGATGCGCGGGACCGTCCGAGGTGTTGGCCAGCAGGCAGCACCAATCGGCCTGCATGCCGTTGGTGATCCACATCTTGGTGCCGTTGATCACGTAGTCGCCGCCCGAGATTTCCGCCCGCGTCTTCAACGACGCCACATCGGAGCCCGCACCCGGTTCGCTGACGCCGATACAGCCGACCGCTTCGCCGGCAATCGCCGGGGCCAGATACTGCTGCTTGAGCGTGTCGCTGCCGAATTGCGCAAGCGCCGGCGTGCTCATGTTGGTCTGCACGCCGATCGCCAGCGGTATGCCGCCACAGTCGCATTCCCCCAGTGCCTCGGCCATCGCCAGCGAATAGGTAAAGTCGAGCCCCAGTCCGCCGTATTCCTCCTCGTACGTGATACCCAGCAACCCGAGGGCACCCAGTTTTCTGAAGACCTCGTGTACCGGAAAGGACTCGGCCCGCTCCCACTCCTGCACGTGCGGATTGATCTCGTTCCTGATGAAGCGGATCAGCGTGTCGCTGATCTGGCGATGCTGTTCGGTATATGGCATGTGGCCTTGTCTCCTGTGAATCGTTGTTCGATGTCGTCCGCGCGATCATTCAGCCCGCATCGGCGGGCTGCATCACGCGCCATCGGGCGAACGCGTCGTCGAGCGTGACGCGTGTCTGCGATTGAGGCAGCCCGGCAGGGGTGCGCGAGAGGCGCGGTGCCGGCGCAGGCTGCGCGATGCCGTCCACCTCGACGAAGGCGCCGCGTGCGCGATGATGCGGATGCGCCGGGACCTCGTCCCAGTCCAGCACCGGCGTGACGCAAGCATCGGCGCCGTCGAGCATTGCGCACCATTCGTCGCGCGTGCACATCCGGAACAGGTCGGCCAGCTTCACCTTCATCAGCGGCCAGCGCGCACGGTCCATCTGGTCGTCGAACAGCGGATCCTCGATCCCGCACCGCTCCATCAGCGTCCGGTAGAACTTCGCCTCGAGCGGGCCAACCGCGATGTACTTGCCGTCGGCGCAGGCATACGTGTCGTAGAACGGCGCGCCGCCGTCCAGCAGATTCTCGCCGCGCGGGTGACTCCATTCCCCGGCGCCCTTCATTTCGTAAATCATCGTCGACAGCAGGCTCGCACCATCGCTCATCGCCGCATCGACAACCTGCCCGCGTCCGGAGCGGCGAGCCTCGAACAGCGCGGCCAGCAGGCCGAACGCCAGCAGCATCGCGCCGCCGCCGAAATCGGCGACCAGATTCAGCGGCGGCACCGGTGCGTCGCCGGGCCGGCCGATCGCATGCAGCGCACCGCTCAGTGCGAGATAGTTGATGTCGTGGCCCGCCGCATGCGCGAGCGGCCCGTACTGCCCCCACCCCGTCATGCGACCGTAAATCAGCGACGGACGGCGCTCGAGGCACGCTTGCGGCCCCAGGCCGAGGCGTTCCATCACGCCGGGGCGAAACCCCTCGATCAGCACATCCGCCCGGGACACGAGATCGAGTACGGCGCCCGCCGCTCCGGGCTGGCGCAGATCCAGTTCGAGCGTGTGCCGGCCGCGGGTCAGCCTGTCGTCGACCGCGGCCCCATCGCGGCACGGCCGCACGATCCGGAGCACATCCGCGCCGTGATCCGCCAGCATCATCGAGCAGAACGGCGCCGGCCCCAGCCCTGCGAATTCCAGCACTCTCAATCCCGTCAGGGCGCCCGCCATGTGTCTTCCCCGTTCGCGGACGTATGCCGTCCTCACCGGAATCGATGATGCGGCAACCGCGACGCCGTTCAAATCGTCCGAAACGACGAATTGGCGAACCCGTCGGCAAGCAGTTCGTCGGATGCGACGATGTGGATCGGGCCGTCCGCCTCCAGAATCGGGCGTAATCGTGGCATCCACGGACGATCGACGGCAGGCGATGCGAAAGCACGGCCGCAGGCCGTGCCGAGCCGTCACCAGCCCACCCGAACAACATTGGAGACAGACCTGTGCAAATCGATCTTTCAGCGGTAATCGACGACGCGAGATTCGGCCCGTTCCAGGTCGCGATACTCGCGCTTTGCTGTCTGATCGTGACGATCGACGGGTACGATCTCGTCGTGATGGGCGTCGCGTTGCCGACGATCATTTCCGACATGAAAATGGATGCCCACGTGGCCGGGATGATCGCCAGTTGCGCCCTCGTCGGCATGATGGTCGGGGCGATCGCCATGGGTGCGCTGGCGGACCGTATCGGCCGGATCCGGACGATCGCGGCATGCGTGGCGCTCTTCAGCCTCTTCACCGCCGCGAGTGGCCTCGCACGCGACCCGGTGTCGTTCGCCGCGCTGCGCTTGATCGCCGGCGTCGGCCTTGGCGGCGTGATCCCGTGCGTGACGGCCACCGTCGCGGACTACGCGCCCCGGCGTCTGCGCGCCAGGCTGACAACGATCGTGCTTGCCGGCTACCCGCTCGGCGGCGTATTGGCCGCATGGCTCGGCAAGCACCTCGTGCACGCATTCGGCTGGCAGTCGGTCTTCTTCGTCGCCGGCACGTCGCTCCTGCTGCTGCCGGCCGTCTTCAAGCTGATGCCGGAATCGCCCGCGATCCTGCAGAGGCGGCGGGACACGGCGACCCTGCGCGCGGTCGTGCGCCGAATCGCCCCCACGCGCAACGTTTCGGATACCGACGAGATCCGTGTTCCATCGCCCGTCCATCGCGCCAAAGCGCCCGTTGCGCTGTTGTTCCGCGACAACCGCGGCTTCAGCACGCTCATGCTCTGGCTCGGATACTTCTCGGGTCTGTTCATGCTTTACGGCCTCAACGCCTGGCTGCCCAGACTGATGGCCCTCGCGGGCTTCAGTCTCGACGCCGCGCTGACCTTCCTGCTGTTGATGAATGCCGGCTCGATCGCGGGTTCCTTCGCAGGCGGGTGGCTGGCCGATCGATTCGGCCTGAAGCGCATCATGATGGTCATGCTGACAGGCGGCGCAATCGCGATCGCGATTGCTGCACACACACGTGACGCCGCAGCGCTGTCGATCGTCATCTTCATCGTCGGCATGACCGCGTCGGGCGTGCAAGGTGTCGCCAACGCCTATGTCGCGCAGTTCTATCCGGCCGACATTCGTTCGACCGGCATCGGCATGACGCTCGGTATCGGGCGCCTCGGCGGAATCGCGTCGCCGATCGCGATCGGTTTGCTGTTGTCGCTCCACCTGCCCGTTCAGCATGTCCTCCATGTGGTCGCCGCGTTCTGCATCCTGCAGGCGATCGCGATGTGGCTCGTCGACGACCGGGCAGCCGATTTCGCGCGGGCCCGGTCGACGAGCGCGTCCGCGGCGCACGACACGCCCGGCTACTGCGCCGCCGGCAATGCGGTCGACTGATCGACGTTCCGGCGCCACGCATGCCGTGCAAGCGCACCGGGTTCGACACCCGGCCCGCGGGCAGTCCGGTCGATAGCGGATCGCCCTTCCCTCATCTTTTCACCATCGCCATGAACTTCGATTTATCTCCCGAACTGGTCTCCCTGCGAGATCGCACGCGCCAATTCATCGCCGAGCAGGTCATCCCGCTCGAGGCCGAAGCGGCATCGGAAGTCGCATCCGGCGCCCACGGCCCGAGCGAAACGTTGCGCCGCGAGCTGATTCAGCGCGCACGCGTTGCCGGCCTGCTGACGCCGCACGCGTCGGTCGAGACGGGAGGACTCGGTCTCAGCCACGTCGCCAAGGCGGTCGTGTTCGAAGAGGCGGGCTACTCCTGGCTCGGCCCGACCGCGCTGAACATCCACGCGCCCGACGAAGGCAACATTCACCTGATGGAAGCCGTCGCGTCGCCCGAACAGAAGGCGCGCTGGCTGAGCCCGCAGGTCGCGGGGCTGACCCGCTCGTGCTTCGCGATGACCGAACCGGCACCGGGCGCCGGCGCCGATCCGTCGATGCTGCAAACCCGCGCGGTACGCGACGGGGACGACTACCTGGTATCCGGCCGCAAATGGTTCATTACCGGCGCAAGCGGGGCGGACTACGCGATCGTGATGGCGCGGATGGACGACGGTTCGGCCACGATGTTCCTGACCGACATGGATCGCGAAGGCATCCGCCTCGAGCGCAGCATGGACGCGATGGATCGCTGCTTTACCGGCGGGCACGGCGTGCTGTCGTTCGACCGGGTCAGGATTCCTGCCGCCGACGTGCTCGGCGAAGTCGGCAAGGGCTTCCGCTACGCCCAGGTCCGCCTTGCGCCGGCGCGGCTCACGCATTGCATGCGCTGGCTCGGCCAGGCGCGCCGCGCGCACGACATCGCAACCGGATACGCGCGAGCGCGTCACGCGTTCGGCAAGCCGCTGGGCGAGCATGAAGGCGTCGGGTTCATGCTCGCCGACAACGACATGGATCTGCAGACCGCCCGCCTGCACATCTGGCATACCGCCTGGCTGCTGGACCAGGGGCATCGCTGCAATGTCGAATCGAGCCGCGCCAAGGTGATCTGCTCCGAAGCACAGTGGCGCACCGTCGATCGCTGCGTGCAGATCCTCGGCGGCCAGGGGGTCACCGGCGAAGCCGCCGTGATGCGCATCTTCATGGACATGCGCGCGTTCCGCATCTACGACGGCCCGAGCGAAGTCCATCGCTGGAGCATCGCCCGCAAGATCCTGGCCGGCACGGCAAGCCACGCACGCCCCGACGCGGATGCCGCCGCGCACAACGCAGCGGGAGACGCACGATGAACACGTTTGCCCCTGCCTCCCCCGCACTCGATGCATGGCTGCGCGACGCCGGCATCGCCGGTTCAGGCGACATCGCCGTCGCGCCGTTGTCCGGCGGGCAATCGAATCCGACCTTCGTCGTGCGGACGGGGCGCGGCCGCCTCGTGCTGCGCAAGCAGCCGCCCGGACCCTTGCTGCCGTCCGCCCACGCAATCGACCGGGAATATCGCGTGATGCAGGCACTGCGAGACAGCGCGGTCCCGGTGCCGGACATGGTCGCCTATTGCGACGACGCATCGATCGTCGGCACGCCGTTCTATCTGATGGATTACGTGGAAGGCCGCGTGATGGTCGACCAGTCGCTGCCCGGCATGCAGCCTTCCGAGCGTGCGCGGATATACGGCGAGATGAACAGGGTCATCGCGGCATTGCACGCCGTCGATATTGCCCAAGCCGGGCTCGACAATTTCGGCAAGAGCGGCAACTACTTCTCCCGCCAGATCGCCCGCTGGTCGAAACAGTGCCTCGCATCGGCCGTTCCGGTCAGCGAACCGATGAACCGGTTGATCGCGTGGCTGCCCGACCGTATCCCGGACGACGATGAAACCACGCTCGTCCACGGCGACTTCCGACTGGACAATCTGGTGCTTCATCCGACCGAACCGCGCGTGCTGGCGGTACTCGACTGGGAACTGTCGACGCTCGGCCACCCGCTTGCGGATTTCGCGTATCACTGCATGAGCTGGCGCATCGCGCCGACCGTCTGGCGCGGCATCGCCGGGCTGCCGCTCGACACGCTCGGCATTCCGGCGGAAGCGGCCTATATCGACCGATACGAAGCCGCGACCGGCCGCCGCGCACGCGAACACTGGGCGTTCTATCTGGCCTACAACCTGTTCCGCATGGCCGCGATCCTGCACGGGATCGGCGAGCGCGCGGCGCAAGGCAATGCCGCCGCGGCCGACGCCGTCGAGACCGCCGCGAAGGCGCTCCCGCTCGCCGAACTCGGATGGGCGTGCGCGCAGCAGTACGACGCGACCCGCCGCTGACGCCCCCCGGCGCGCCGGTAGCGTTCACGCTACGCGTGCGTGGCCCGATACCACGCGACGCCGTGCTCGTCCGTCACACACGTCGCCTGCCCTTGCGCGATCAGGTAATTCAGGCACGCGACGGCCTCGCCCGTCGCCATATGCAGCAGCGACGAGCGTGTCTCGTCGATCGGGCGCGAGAACAGCGCGGAGAATGTGTCGATGACGCGCTGCGGTTCACCGAGCAACGCCAGCAATCGTGCGAACGCACGCTGCTGGCTGCCGGCCAGTGCGTCGATGCGCGCGTGCAGCCCTCTGAAGCACTCGCCGTGCGCCGGCAGTACCAGCACGTCGTCGGGCACCTCACGCCGGAGATTGCCGAGCGAGTCGAGCCACTCCGCCATCGGATTCGCGTCCGGCTCGGTCGCCGTCACGGACACGTTCGATGAAATGCGCGGCAACACCTGATCGCCGGAAATCAGGATGCGCAACGCCGGGCAGTACAGGCACGCATGCTCGGGCGAATGCCCGCTGCCCACGATCACGCGCCACGCGTGCGTGCCGATCGTCAGCGTCTCGCCGTCGCGCAATCGCCGATAGCTGTCGGGCAACGCATGGACGTGCTTGCCGAACGATCCGAAGCGGGCCCGGTACGTTTCGACCGACACGTCGCTCCAGCCCGCGCGGCGCAGAAACGCGACCGCATCGGCCGGCGCCTCGCGCCCGGTATCCGATACCAGCATCCGGCACGACAGGTATTCGAGGCGGGTCATCCACAGACGGATACCGAACTTGCGCGTGAGCCACCCGGCCAGACCGACGTGATCGGGATGCAGATGCGTGACGAACACACGCGTCATCGGTCGTCCGTCGCTGCGCGCGAACAGTGCCCGCCACGCGACGATCGCATCGTCGGTGCAGGCGCCCGTATCGACGATCGCCCAACCGTCGCCGTCGTCGAGCGCCCACAGGTTGATATGGTCGAGCGCATACGGCAGCGGCATGCGGAACCAGTGAACGCCGGGGGCGACCTCGACCGTCTGCGCGGCGGCAGGCGGGGCGTCGAACGGATAGTCGAGCGCGTCTTTCGGCCGCGTCTCGAGCGTTTCTTCCTGGGCCATCGTGCTCCCTCCTGGCGAATCCAGTGCATGTGCATTGCTCGCCGCCATGCGACGCGCGGCGCCGGACGCGCCGATCCCTCCGCGCTATGCGGCTTGTACGAGCCCCTGCAAGGACGCTGCGTGACGCCGCACGCGGTCCGGCGTGCCGTACAGCGTCCGGTCGAACGCGATGCGCTTGTACCAGTAATGCAACCCGAGTTCGTCGGTAATGCCGATCCCGCCGTGTACCTCGATGGCCGTGCGCGCGACGAACTGCGCGGCGTCTCCCGCGAGTGCCTTCGCGTGCGCCGCATACAGCGGCGCATCGTCCGGCATCACGTCGAATGCGTGGGCGGCGTACCAGACCAGCGCCCGCGCCGGTTCCAGCTCGGTCGCCATCTCGGCGCACATGTGCTTGACCGCCTGAAACGTTCCGATCAACCGGCCGAACTGGCTGCGTTCCTTCGTATACGCCACCGCATCGTCGATCAAGCGCCACCCGGCGCCCAGCGCGTCGGCGGCCAGCATGATCCAGGCGGCATCCCGCAGCCGCGCCAGCACGCGGGCGTCTGCTCGCGGCAGCGTCCGCGCCTCGACACGGTCCAGCACGAGCTCGACGGTCGGCCGCGTGCCATCCGCCGTACTCAGTGGCCGGCACTGCACCCCGGCCGCCTTCGCGTCCACCATGTACAGTGCCCCGGATGCATCGGCGACGAGCCACGCGTCGGCCTGCATCCCGTCCACGACGAACAGCGCGGTACCGCTCAATCTGCCATTCACGCAGCGCAGCCCCGCCGCGTCGCGCGAGCCGCTCCATGCCTCGCCGAATCCGACACCGACGATGCATTCGCCGGTCGCCATCCGCGGCAACCATTCCGCCTGCTGACTCGCGCTACCGGTTTCACGCAGCGCCAGCGTTGCGAGCGCCGCGCTGCCGAGAAACGGCACCGGTGCGGCGGCACGCCCAAGCGCCTCGGATACCAGGGCGGCATCGAGCAGCGAGAGTCCGAGCCCGCCGAAGGTCTCCGGCACGAGCAGCGCCGGAATGCCCAGCTCGCACACCGTGCGCCAGACATCCCGATTCATCGGGCCCGCACCGTCGACGGTCGCACGGATGCGCGACAGCGTGCATTCGCCCTCCAGCGCACGTCGCAAACTGTCGGCCAGCATGACCTGGTCTTGTGAAAGCGCAAATTCCATGATTCGTCTCCTGTCGCTCAATTCGCCAGCTTCGGCTCGCGCGGCATCTCGAGGCCGCGCTCCGCAATGATGTTCTTCTGGATCTGCGCGGTACCGCCGCCAATGATCAACCCCAGGTCGAATCCTTCACGATGCCGCCATTCGCCGCCGGACCGCACGCGCGCGTCCTGCTCCGTCAGCATGCCGATTTCGCCGAGCGCGTCGAGCGCGAGGACATCGATCTGGTAGCGCGTCTCACAGCCGTACAGCTTTGTCACCAGCCCCGGCAACCCCGGATTCTCGTTGCGGCTCGCATGCGTGAGCAACCGCATGCCGTGACAATGCTGCGCCAGCACCCGGCCCTGAAGCCGCATGAGCCGGTCGCGCAGGAGCGGATCGCTCAACACCGGCTCGCCATCGACCGTCTCGCTGCGCATCAGGTTCGCCAGCTCGCTGTAACGACCGAGCAGCGCGGCCGGATTGGCAAGGTAAGCGCGTTCATGGCGCAGCGTCGCATTGGCGACGGCCCAGCCCTCCCCGCGCTTCCCGACGATCTGCCGCTGCGGCACGCGCACGTCGGTGAAGAAAACTTCATTGAATTCCGCGCGCCCCGTCATCGTCTTCAACGGACGGATCGTGATGCCGGGGGTCTTCATCGAGAACAGCAGGTAGCTGATGCCCGCATGCTTCGGCGCATCCCGTTCGGTGCGCACCAGGCAGAAGATCATGTCGGCCTCGTGAGCCGTCGATGTCCAGATCTTCTGGCCATTGACGATGAAATCGTCCCCGTCGTCGACACCCCGCGTCTGCAGCGAAGCAAGATCGGATCCCGCGTTGGGTTCCGAATAGCCCTGGCACCACACCAGTTCGCCTCGCAGGGTCGGCGCGATCAGTTCGCGCTTCTGCGCATCGGTGCCCAGCTCGAGCAGCGTCGGAACCAGCATCGAAATCCCCTGGCTGCCGAGGCCGGGCGGCACACCGGCCCGTGCGAACTCCTCGGTGATGAGGTGCTGCTCCATGACGTCCGGTTCCGCGCCGTAGCCGCCGTATTCCCGCGGCACCGTGCGACCGGCATAGCCGTGCTCGAGCAACAGCTTCTGCCATGCGATCTGCGCCGGCCCGGGGCGGCGGCCATGCTGCAACGTCGCCGCCTGATGACCGTGGCGCGCGAGAAATGCACGGACTTCGCCGCGCAACGATTCGTGTCTGGGGTGAGGTTTGAGGTCCATATGAAGGCCTGTCGTATCGTTCCGAAGCATTGTTGAATCGTGTCGCGCCGGTCGAAGAACGACATCCGGTCCGAACGACGGCGGTACTGTCCCGTCTGTCAACCACGAACCGGCGCGCGTACCCTGCTATTCCAGCCTGTCCGACAATCCGAGATCGCGCCCGATGATTTCGAGCATGATTTCGGACGTGCCCGCGAAGATCCGCGACACGCGGGCGTCGCGATACATCCGGCTGATCCGGTATTCCTCCATGTACCCGGCACCGCCGTGCAACTGAAGGCAATCGTCGATCACGCGGTTTTCCAGCTCCGACGTGAGGAGCTTGGCCGAAGCCGCGGCCGCGGCCGTCAGACGTCCGGCGTTATGCTCGATGACGAGCGCATCGATCCACGTCTGCATCGCATCGAGTTCCGCGCGCCGGCGGGCCAGCACGAACCGCGTGTTTTGGAGCGCACCGATCGGGCGCCCGAACGCACGCCGCTCTTTCACGAACGGCAGCGTCAGGTCGAACGCCACCTGTGCGTGCGCGATCGACTGACACGCGCTCAGCAGGCGCTCCTCGGCCAGACCTTCGGTCAGGTAGGCGAAACCGCACGCGGGATCGCCCAGCACGTTCGAGCTGGGCACCCAGACGTCCTCGAAGAACAGCTCGGCCGTATCCTGTGCATCGAGCCCCAGTTTGCTCAAACGCTCGCCGCGCTCGAATCCGGGCATCCCGCGCTCGACGACGAAGATCCCGAACGCGCGCCGCGCGTCGGGATTCGTCCGCGCCACGACAAGCACGGCATCGGCATTCAGGCCGTTCGATATGTACGACTTCGCGCCATTGATCAGCCAGCCGCCGTCCCGACGCTCCGCGCGTGTCCGGATTCCGGCCAGGTCGGAGCCTGCCTGCGGCTCCGTCATCGCGACGGCGAGGATCGTCGTTCCCCGTGCCGCCCCCGCAAGCCACCGGTGTTTCTGTTCGTCGTTGCCGAGGCGTCCGATGTAAGGCGCCACCAAGCGCGAATGCAGCGTCAGATACACACCGATGTCGCCGTGGCGGATCATCTCCTCGTACAGGATCTGCTCGTAACGGAAATCGGCCATCCCGGCGCCGCCGTACGCTTCGTCGGCCCACATCAGCAACAGGCCGTTCGCGCCGGCCTTCTCGAAGATCGCCCGATCGCAACAACCCCGCGCACGCCAGTCATGCACATGCGGCGCAACTTCCTTCTGAACGAACCGGGAAACCGCGTCCCGAAACTGTTCGTGTTCGGGATCGAATGCAAGGCGGCGTGTCGAGTACGGGGACATGGTGTTCGACCGTGATCGTGGAGGTTGCCGGCAGCGACTCGCTGCCGGACATCAATCTGGGGTAGGCCGGCCCGGAAGCGCTTCGTGTCGCCGCCGGGACCCGCGCGCGAGGCGGCCGGCGCGGCAGGTGCCGGTCGCCTCGCCATTCTTGGTCAGCGCGGCGCCATGCGGATCGCGCCGTCCAGCCGGACGCACTCGCCATTGAAATAGCCGTTCACGATCATCGTCTCGACGAGTTGCGCGAATTCCGCCGGCTGGCCGAAGCGCTTCGGAAACGGCACCGCCGCGGCCAGTGCCTCCTTGACGTTGTCGGGCGCGGCCTGCATCAGCGGCGTATCGAAGATACCGGGCATGACCGTGTTGACGCGAATCCCTTCGCCCATCAGATCGCGCGCGATCGGCAACGTCATGCCGGTCAGCGCGGCCTTCGACGCGCTGTATGCCGCCTGTCCTATCTGCCCGTCCTGTGCAGCCACCGAAGCCGTATTGACGACGACCCCGCGTTCGCCGTCCCCCAGCGGCGCCAGCGTCAGCATGCCGGCTGCCGATTTGGCGATGCAGCGAAACGTACCGACCAGATTGATCTGCAGGATCCTGTCGAAGCTGTCGACCGGGAAGTGCCTGATCTCGCCGGTCTTCCGGTCTCGTCCGGCGGTCTTCGCGGTGAAGCCGGTGCCGGCGCAGTTGACCAGTATGCGCTCCTGACCGTGTGCGACTCGCGCGGCAGCGAACGCCGCATCCACCTGCTCGTCGGACGTGACGTCGACTTTGCAAAACAGGCCGCCGATATCCCGCGCCAACGCTTCGCCCTGTTCGACATTCATGTCGAACAAGGCGACCTTCACGCCGTGCGCTGCCAGTCGTCGTGCGGTCGCGGCGCCGAGGCCCGATGCGCCGCCCGTGACGACGGCGGCCGTGTGTGAGTTCAGTTGCATAGCGTCTCCTCGAATCATTTCAGTGTGAACCGAATGTCGATCGGTTCAGAACGGTTGTCTTTCGCCCGACGCTTTTGCCGACACGCAAAGGCAAGGTCGAACGACAGTGCAATTCCATGCGCGTCACGCCGGGTAGTAATACGCGCCGGCCACTGCCATCGCGCGCATGCTCTCCGTCGGGACATAAGGCGCGCCGAGGTCGGCATGGCTGTCGCACATGGCAACGACGCGATCGAGACCGAGCCAGTCGGCATACTTGAGTGCGCCGCCCGCGTGCGCGGGGAAACCGAGCCCCAGGACGAGTGCCATGTCCAGTTCGGCCGCGGACGCAACCACTCGCTCGTCGAGAACATGCGCCGCCTCGACGATCATCGGCAGCATCATGCGTTCGACGATCGCGTGATCTGAAAAGGTTGCCGGGCCGTCGAATTGAAGGGCCGCCACCAGCGCATGCGCATCCGGCGACGCGTGTCTCGACGGCCTGCCCGTGCCGGCGGCTTCGTAACGATAGAATCCCTCGCCTGATTTCCGACCATAGCGCTGCCGCTCGACCAGTCGCCCGATTGCGCTGCCCTCGACCGGCGGCATCCGGTCGCGATATCCGGCACCGACCACTTCGACGACGCGATCGAGAACGTCCATCCCGATCGCGTCCAGCCAGTACGCCGGCCCCATCGGCCAACCGAACGCCTCCATCGCGCTGTCGACCGCTTCGAAATCGGCCCCCTCTTCCAGCAAACGCAGAAATGCGTTGACGTAAGGCGTCAGCACGCGGTTGACGACGAAACCCGTGCAGTCGCGCACGACGATCGGGGTCTTGCCCAATGCCACCGCGTAGCCCGCTGCGGTCGCCACGGCCGCATCGCCGGTCCGGCTGCCGCGTATGATCTCGACCAGTCTCGTCGTCGAGACGGGATTGAAGAAATGCATGCCGACCAACTGTTCCGGACGCGTCAGCGCGGAAGCAAGCTCGTCGATACGCAGGCTCGACGTATTCGAGGCCAGCACCGCGTCGGCGGGCACCCGCTGTTCGAGTTCGGCGAGTACGCCGCGTTTGACGTCACGCTGCTCGACCACTGCCTCGATCGCAAAATCGACATCGGCCAGGCCCGTGTCGTCGAGCTGGGGCGTGATCGACGCGTAACAGGCGTCGGCCTGCCGAAGGTCGAGCCGGCCACCCTGCACCTGCTGCTCGATGTGCTTGCGCGCCGAGTCCATTCCCCCGTCGAGCCGTGCTTGCGTGATGTCCTTCATGCGCGTCGCGATGCCACGCAGTGCGCTCGCGCATGCAATGCCGCCGCCCATCGTGCCGGCACCGATCACCGCGACCCGCGAGACCGGCCGCGCCGCCCGCGCGATACGTCTGGCCTGCTTCTTCAGCACCTGCTCGTTGAGGAAGACCTGGACCAGCGACGCGGCCGCTTGCGTACGCGCGACACGACCGAACGCATCGGCTTCCTGATCGAGCGCCTCGTCGAGATCGCACACCGCGGCGCGCGCCATCGTGTCGGCCGCGATGGCAGCGGCCGGCCGGTTCCGGTCGTGCAGCGCGCCGAGCGTGGACCGGGCGCGGTCGACCACGTCCACGGCCTCTTGCGCCGATATCGGCAGGCGCACCTTCTTGCGGCGTTGCGCCGCTCGCCAGTCGATTTCTCCGGCGGCTGCGCGCCGCAGCCGGACGAGCGCGGTCTCCCGCAGCATGTCGGGCGCGACGACTTCATCGACCACGCCGGCCGCAACCGCCGCGTGGCCGTCGAACGATTGCCCAGTCGCCACCCAGTCGATCGCGGCGGCCAGACCGGCCACCCGCGACAGCCGGGCCGTGCCGCCCAGCCCGGGAATCAGCCCGAGCGAGACTTCCGGCAAGCCCACCCGTGCATTCGACGCCATCACGCGAAACGCGCCGAGCAGCGCCAGTTCGAGCCCGCCGCCGAGCGCATAGCCGTTGATCGCGACCACGCTCGGAACGGGAAGATTCTCGAACGTCGTCACATGCGCGTCGTTCGTGCGCACGGCGGTCGCAATCGCACCCGCGGATTGCCGGAACATCGCGGAAAACTCCGTGATGTCGGCGCCGACGATGAACACGTCCTTTGCACTCGTCACCAGCACGCCGCGCACCGCCGACATCGCTGCGATGCACGCCGTCGCCTGCCGGAATTCGTCGATCGTGCGTGCGTCCAGCTTGTTGATCGCCGCATCGTGTCGATCGAATCGCAATTCGACCAGCCCGTCGTCCAGCGACAGCACGCCGATGTTTTCACCCTGAAAAAGCAAATCTTCCTCCAAACGTCCGCTACGGCTGATGCGAACCAGTTTAGGGAAGCACATGCCCGAACTCATCGTCGGAAGCGACGAATCGCACGACACAAATAAAGACGGGCGTTCAACCGAACGCCCGCCTGTCACCGACCGCGTGCCGAACGCCACCGGCCCCGAGTCCTCCTCAGAGCGACGACACCAGGTGCCCGCCGTCGACGGCCAGCGCAGCACCGGTAATCCACGAGCCCGCATCGGTCGCCAGCAACAGCAGCGCCCCGTCGAGTTCTTCCGGCGTTCCGAGCCGTCTCATCGGAATGCGCTTGATCATCGCCTTGCCATGATCGGTGTCCCATAGCCCGTCCGTCATCTCGGTACGCACGTAACCCGGCTCTATCGCATTCACGCGAATCCCGTAGCGCGCCCACTCAAGTGCCAGGCTGCGCGTCATGTGCACGACCGCGGCCTTCGACGTCGAATAGGCCGCGATACCGGTGGCCACCCGTTCACCCTGTATCGAGGCGATATTGACGATCGCGCCGCCTCGCATCGTGTCCCGCCAGCGTCGCGCGGCTTCCGTCGCGACCAGCCACGCACCGCGCACGTTGATCGCCATCACTTCATCGAAGCGCTCGATCGGCTGGTCGATGGCGAGTCCGTCGCCGGAAATCCCCGCATTGTTGACGACGACATCGAGTGGCGCCCCGGTTGCCGCAATCGTGTCGAAGCCGGCCGATACGGATGCGGCGTCCGTGACGTCGAGCGGCAGCACCGTCACGTCCGGCGCGCCGAGTTCTCGCAGCGCGCCGGCCAGCGCCTCAAGTCGCGCGACGCGCCGCGCGCCGATCACGACCGACGCACCGCAGCGGGCCGCCAGACGCGAAAAATGTTCACCGAAACCCGACGACGCTCCCGTCACCAGTACGCGTCGCCCTTTCAGCTTGATACCCAGATCCATTCCTGCTCCCGGTCAGTCGGTTACTTCCACGGTCGCCGTCCCCGTCGATGCAGCGACGTACGTCGACAAGCCTGCAGGCTCACCCGGGCTGTCGCGCATAGCGTGCCCTGAGGCGCTTCTTGTCCAGCTTGCCGACACTTGTCCTCTCGATCTGCTCGACGAGCTCGAACGCGTCCGGTATCGCATACGACGGAATGACCCCGCGTTCGACCAGCCCGCTCATGTGCCGGCGCAACGTATCCGCATCGAGTGCGGCATCCGGTCGGGCTGCGACCACGGCCAGCGGCCGCTCGCCCCACTTCTCGTCGGGTATGCCGATCACCGCCACTTCGGCCACGCCCGGATACTGCCCGATCAGCGCCTCGAGCTCGACCGACGAAATCCACTCGCCGCCGCTCTTGATCACGTCCTTCGCACGATCGACGAGATGGAGGTACCCATGCTCGTCGAAACGGCCGACGTCACCGGTATGCATCCAGCCGCCGTCCCAGAGAGCCGCACTGGCTGCCTCATTGTCGAGGTACGACTGCGTCAGATACGGCGTGCGTACCACGACCTCGCCCACCGATACACCGTCGTCCGGCACCGACTCGCCTGCCGTGTCGACGACCCGCACCTGAGCCATCAGGATCGGCATCCCGGCGGTCGTGCGAATGGCGATATCGCGCTCTTCGCGCTCCGCGGCATCGTGGGTCTCGTCCAGAAGATCGGTTTTTACCTGCGCCAGCGTCAGCAACGGGCAGCTTTCCGACATCCCGTAGCCGGCATAGATATCGATATTGCGAGCGAGCGCCTGTCTGCATAGCGCATGCGGCAGCGCGCTCCCGCCGATCAGCACCTTCCAGCGCTTGAAATCCGCGCCGGATGCGCTAGGCGCCCCAAGCACCATGCTCAGGACCGTCGGAACGCAGTGCGAGAAGGTCACGCGCTCGCGCTTGACCAGATCGACGATCACCGTCGGCTCGTAGCGCCCGGGATAAACCTGCTGCCAGCCGCACAGCGTGGCGATGTATGGATAGCCCCATGCATGCGCATGAAACATCGGCGTGAGCGGCATATACACGTCGTTGCGCGAGAATCGACCGTTCTCGCCTGCCTGGGAAACGCTCGCCAGCACCGTCAGGCAATGCAGCACGATTTGCCGATGGCTGAAGCTCACGCCTTTCGGATTACCCGTCGTGCCCGTCGTGTAATACAGCGTCGCGCGCGTGTTCTCGTCGAACTCCGGAAACGCATGCACCGCGTCAGCAGCAGCCAGCATCGATTCGTACTCGCCCACCCACGCGAATCCGGGGCGCGCCACCTTGTCGTCGCTGAGACAGATGAAGCGCCTGATCTGCGGTAGTCGATCCTGAATCTCCTGAATCATCGGCAGAAAATCGACATTCAGCAGCATGGTGTCGACGCCGGCATGATCGAGCGTGTACGCAAGCTGCTCGGAGGACAGGCGGAAATTCGCGGTCATCAGCGTGGCGCCGAGCATTGGAACCGCGAAATACGCTTCCAGATAGCGGTTGGTGTCCCAGTCGAGCACGGCCACCGTACTTCCTTCGCCGACCCCGAGTCGCGACAGCGCGCTGCCAAGCCGGTTGATACGTTCGACCAGCGTCGAATAGCCGAAACGGGCGAGGTCACGGTAGACGATTTCCTTGCGTGAGCGCTGCGCGATCGGCGTGACCAGCAGTTGCTTGATCAGCAACGGAAAGGCGTACGGATTCATGTGTCTCCAGTTTTCTTGTGTTGCAAAGGCGCCTTGCACATATGCCCGACAGCCCGATCCGACTTTAAATCGAAGGCGGCGTACCGGCATCGTCGGATACGACGATTCGAGTCGGCGCAACGACGCCGAGCGCCGGAATGCCGCGCGACGGGAAATCCCCGAACGCGAAAATACGCCCGCTTTGCTAGACTACGTGGCCCGCTTTTCCCGCCTTCGCAGATGACTTCGCCTTCAGTCGAAGCTCGGCGCATCCCGAGCATGAAAGTCAGCCCCCCTGCCACATCCGCTTCCCAGGTGATTCGACAGGGTGTCCGTCAATTGCTGAACGCATCGACGTCGCCCCGGCTGGTTCTCGTTCGTGCGCCGGCCGGCTTCGGCAAGACGACAGCCATGTTGCAGCATCGTGCCCGACTCGAACAAATCTCCGTGTCGGCCGCATGGTTTACCCTCGACAGCGCGGACAACGATCCCGTCCGTTTCCTGCAGGGATTCAAGGTCGCCATCGCGACCGTCGTAGGCGACGACGCCTTTTCCGATCCGGGTTTCCCGCCGTCCGAGACGCTCGGTGAATCGGCATTGCGCGTGATGAACGCCGTCGCCGGCCTGAAAAAGCCGTTCGCGGTGTTCCTCGACGACTTCGAAGTGCTGCAGGATCCGGGCGTGCTCGCCTGGATACGTGAATTCATCGACCACTTGCCGCACGGAGGTCAGCTCGTAATCGGTTCGCGCAGCTTGCCGGATCTGCGGATGGGGCGGCTGCGCGCGCGTGGGCAACTGGTCGAGATCGATGCACAGGCGTTGCGATTTTCCCTCGACGAGACCGACGAGTTCTTCCGCCTCATCCAAGGCGCGTCGCTTGCGCAAAGCGAGTTGATACGCCTGCACAACAAGACCGAAGGATGGGCGGCGGCATTGTGGCTGGCGTCCGCTTCGCTACGTCGCAACGATCCGCACTCGGACTTCATCGACCGCTTCTCCGGTACCAATCGTTCGGTGGCGGAGTACCTGGCCGAGGACGTGTTCGCCCAGCAAGCCGAGCCGGTGCGCCAGTTCCTGCTGCGAACCAGCATCTTGCGTTATCTGAGCGCCCCGCTTTGCCAGAAGCTCCTGCCCGAGATGGATTGCGAACGGGTCCTCAACCAGCTCGAGGCATCCAGCCTGATTGCCCCCATCGAGAGCGAGGACAGAACCTGGCGATACCACAGCCTGATCGCCGAATTCCTGAAGGCACAGTTGCAGCGCGACGCGCCGGATGACCTGCCGCGATTGCATCGGACCGCATCCGATTGGTACCTGAGTCAGCAGCGCCCCGTCCCGGCCATCGACCACGCACTCGAAGGAAGCGACTTCCCGCGCGCAGTCGACCTGCTCGAGCAATACGCGCTGCCGCTGCTCGCGCAGGGAAGGATGCGCCTGCTTTCGCGGTGGTTCGATGCGCTGCCCGCCCGGATCCTGCACGACCATCCGATGTTGCTCGCGGCCCGCATCTGGTCCGTCAATTTCACGCGCGGTCCGTGGGAAGCCATGGAACTCCTCGAGTCCAGTCGCCTGGTGGAAGTGGACGATCCGCAAGTGCGCCCGCACGTGCTCGCGGTCCGCCCGGTGCTGCTCGCCATGATGGATCGCTTCGAGGAGGCGCTCGAGGTCGGGCGCGAGTGCCTGAAGCATTGTCCGACCGGTTCGGCCTTTGCCGACATGATGCTCGCCAACGTCATGGCAAACCAGTTCGCGGTGGCAGGCCAACGTGCGGAATCGCGCCGTCTGCTGGAAGCGGCCAGACGCTCGCAGGGCACGGATTTTAGTGCCTTCAACGTCATGTATTCCGAAACCAACGAGGCAATTTTCGACCTTCAGGAAGGGCGACTGCGCGAAGCGACCGCGCGGTTGCGCATTGCGGTGGGGAGTGGCAGCTCACATCACGACGGTTATACCGGCGGCAATGCGTGGGCCGGATTGATGTACGCGGCCACCGTGTATGAAACCAACGACCTCGCTCAGGCGGCACATCTTCTTCAGGTCTACGTTCCGCTCGCCCGTGACGTTCTTCTCCCCGATCACGTCATGCTCGGTCACGTGATGCAGTCTCGCGTCGCGTTCGCTCGCGGAGATGTCGACGAAGCATTCGAAATTCTCACGCAACTGGAATATCTCGGGCACGTTCGACGCCTTGCACGCATGGCGGCTGGTGCGAAACTCGAGCGAGCCCGTATTCTTTTGATGCAGGGGCATCATCGTGCGGCACAGGACGAACTGGCGCGCGTCGACGACCCCGAACTCTGGCGCCATGTCGGGCACCTGCACCTGATCGGCAACGACCTCGATTACCTGGCGCTTGCGAGACTGCGATGGGAGGCCCTCGCGGGCGATGCTCAAGCTGCCGCCCTGCAGCTGAACAAGGCCGCAGAGCTCGCCGACCAGGAAGCGCGCCACCGGCGTGCAATGAAACTGCGCCTGCTTGCGGCCATCGCGAAACACCGGGCCGGAGAGCCGGAGGCGGCTCAATCCATCCTTGGTCCGGTACTCCAGGCAGCATGCCGGGAAGGCTTCGTACGCTTGCTGCTCGACGAAGGCGAGCAACATATCGGACCGTTGCTACGACAGTTCTCCCGATCGCTCGATGCGAGCGGTGCTGCGTCACCGGATCCCATCCTGGCGGATTATGTGCTCAGACTGGGACGCATCTGCGGACTGACCGACGAACCGGTTGCGCCGAGCACGCCCGAACTGCCCAGGCTGCTCGATCCGCTCACGCCGAAGGAAATTCGTGTCCTTCAGCTTCTGGCGGAGGGTTACTCCAATCAGGCAATAGCTGAAAAACTGTTCGTGTCCGAGAGTACGGTTCGCACGCACTTGCGCAATATCAACACCAAGGTGAGTGCCCATAGCCGGACACAAGCCGTCGCAATCGCGCGCAAACTCGGGTTGGTCAGTTGAGCAAAATGCCGTGAGTACCTTGGTGGATTCGTCGCCCGGACTGTGCCGGCAATCGTGTCAACCGGTTGGTTCAGGCTGGTGCGGGCGCGATACCGGTATTGTCGATTGTCATGTAGTCGTTCGCCTTGACTTCGGCAGGCTGCCCGACGGTCGACTCCGACGCGAATCTTGCCGACAAGCCAAATGTGATCCGCTTGGCCAAGACGATCTGTGAGGATGTAAGTGCTGCCACAACCACCATCGCCACCAGACAAGTCACGGGCTGTTTTCGCCGTAGTGCTCTCAGCATCGCCTCAAATCTCAAAGCAATCGTCAACAGCGGTACACGCGAAGTGAGTAGTGCCCCAAAACACTGGCATCAACACTTCGCGCTCCCGGGTAGCTTCTTCGCAATGTTTAGTCACATGAATTGGAGAGCGCCCACCGCCTACCTCAGGGGCGCCCTGATGTTGGCAGACTAGAAAACAGAACGACGCCACACGAAGTTTTGTGACCGTGAAAAGCCGCGTGAGATCCCTCAACCTTCATCTCCGGGTCGCCCTCGACAATCACAACGTCTCCGCGCATCGGACAGACACAGTGGTCCCCGGTACGCCCCACGGCGCGACCCATGACTTTACTGTTGGGCGCACCCGTCTGTACGACTCCGCCGTGACTGTGTACGTCACCAACTCGAATGATTCCGCGCATACGTCCTTCTCGCGAATTGGATCACCACGAATAGCCCTGCATCCCGTAGTCGGTATCGTGACGACGCCCCCACCACGGAAGATAGGCATTGTTCTCTCCACGAGCCCGGAACCAGTCCTTGTTCGGGTCGATTGCGGTAAGTTTCGACGGCGGTCGCACAACAACGGCGACCGGATGCTGCGAATCCGTTGTACCGGCAACAAGCGCATTGCCACCGAAGTGGTTGATACGACCAATCGCCAACACGACATCGGTCAGTGCACCACCCGTCCCCATATCGCCGAGCAACGCCGCCGTATTGAACGTCTGCTTCATGTGGTCGTATTCAGGCAGTGTCTCCGTCAACGACTGCGAAAGCGCCCCCAAACGTGCCGACGCTGCGTCGCCCCCGTGCCCCGCATCGTGAACGATATACTGAAGGTCGGTCGGACCGATGCCGGCATTCTTGGCCGCTTGCTCGATCGTCGCCTTCCACGCCTGTACCGCGCGCGGTGCTCCGACCTTCGGCGTGAAATCCTGCGTGTTGCCGGTCACCGCTTTTCCAATCCACGCAAGCGGTTCACGCTCGGTATTGAAGTTCGGCCCAGCGAGGAACAGCACGACGAGATTTTCGTTGATCTGCCCATCCTTCGGAGGGAAGCTTGGTGCGTCCCAGTTCATCACCCAGACGCTCTTGTCGGGATTGGCTTCGAGGTATGCAAGTCCCTCATTCAACGATGTGAAGCCGGTATTTGCACCACCTTGCGTTATGCGCACGTCCGCCTGCGTGTCACGGCTCCAGACAGTTTTAAAATTTGGATTGCCGATCAAAAATGTCTCTCGGATCGCGTTGACTAAGTAGTCTCTCGCATTCGTCGCATTGAGGCGCGGGGGAATGGCAAGTTCAACATGAATTCCAGACAATTCACGCCACGCCTTGACGTCTTCTGGCTTCACTGTATAAAAATACTTCGAATTCGTTGCATAACGCGTTCGCATCAATAGAGGAAATTCGTCCATATACTTCTCATAGAACCCTTTGAACGTCTCGGTTCCGTTATTTCCATATGCGATTCCCGCGACGGCCTGTAACGACTTGAACGATTTTGGATCTGTCCGAACCATGTCGTCGTTCTTATTCGGTTGCACTAACCCCTGCGTCCACAATGTCTGCCATTCAGTCGGGTAGTCCTTACGCTGCAACGGATTCAACCAAATCAGACCAACGACTTGAGCCGTAAAAGGCATGGTCGGGGCGTCTGATGCGACCGTGACATTTGTTTTAGTCACTGGCGCCGCCTCAACAGAACGTGTAGCCGCCGTCGTCAAAAGCAGCACAGTCAGCGCGAGCAGTCCGGGTATCAATACTAGTCGTTTCATCCAATCTCCCGTATCAAGTGGAACCGATCGCGCTTGCCCCATCTGAACCGTCAGTAAGCCTAACAGGCCTGCCGCCATCACCCATACCACCAATGCAACAGCAATACGTCGCGAGCCAGTCGCAATCAGCGTCTTCATACTCCACCTCCGACGCTGAGATAAAACTGTCCTTCGCGCTCGTCCACGATCTTTGTCGGTATGGTACCTTCACTTTGAACCGCCCCGGGAATTGTGGAGGCCGGTTGGTTTAAGTTAATGCAGGCACGTCAGCGGCATTTCTGAGTTGCCTGTAGTAGTTTGCCTCAGCCTCGGCGGGCGGGATATAGCCGAGCGGTTCCATCAGCCGACAATGGTTGTACCAGGCGACCCATTCCAAGGTTGCCAGTTCGACAGATTCCCTCGTCTTCCACGGGGCGCGCCGATGAATCAGTTCCGTCTTGTACAGGCCGTTGATCGTTTCAGCCAGCGCGTTATCTTAGCTGTCGCCACGGCTGCCAACGGATGGCTCGATACTCGCCTCGGCCAAACGTTCGCTGTACCGAATGCTGACGTATTGAGACCCCTATCGGAGTGATGTATCAAGGTCCCGTCGTCGCCCGGTTGGCGTGCGTACAACGCCTGTTCAAGTGCATCAAGAACGAAGTCCGTGGTCATCGACGAACTGACGCGCCAGCCAACGATGCGACGGGCGAACACGTCGATTACGAACACCACTTACAGCCAGCCCTGCCATGTCAAGACATAGGTGAAATCCGAAACCCAAGCCGATTCGGCCGGTCAGCTTTGAACTGCCGGTTGACCCGGTCTAGCGGGCGCGGCGCGCTCGTATCGGAAGTCGTCGTGCGAAGCCGCTTGCCTCGAACTGCGCCTCGCAAGCCTTGCAGCTTCATCAGCCGTGCGACCGTACAGCGTGCCACCGCAATGCCTTCCCGGTTCATCTGCTTCCAGACCTTCGGCACGCCCTAGACCTGCATGTTGTCCTGCCAGACGCGCTTGATCTCGGGTTGCAGAATCGCGTCGCGTTTCGCGCGGGCACAGCGTCTGGACGGATCTCGAAGCTGTGCCGCATGGCGTCGGTAACCCGACGGGGCAATCTGCAAGACCTTGCAAATCGGCTCGCCCCCAAAGGTGTCGCGATGCTGATCGACGAAGGCCTTCAGGATTTGAAACGGTGGTCGAGCTCCGCCTGGGCGAAAAACGCGCTCGCGACCTTGAGAATCTCGTTGGCCCGACGCAACTCCTTGACCTCGCGCTCCAGGGCCTTGAGGCGCTCGCGCTCGTCTGTGGCCACGCCATCGCGCTCACCGTGGTCAACCTGGTCGCGCTTGACCCAATCATGCAGCGTCTGCGGCGTGCAGTTGATCATCGGTGCAATCGATTCGACCGCTGCCCACATCGACGGATGTTCGCTACGCTGCTCGCGCACCAGACGTACTGCACGCTCGCGAACCTCCGGGGAAAACTTGGTTGCCTTCTTGTTCATGGCTCCCTTGTCTCAAGAGTTGGAGCCTCCACAAAATCCGGGGCGGTTCAAGGGCGTCCTGATGTTGGCAGGCTAGAAAACAGAACGGCGCCACACGAAGTTTTGTGACCGTGAAAAGCCGCGTCAGATCCCTCAACCTTCATCTCCGGGTCGCCCTCGACAATCACAACGTCTCCGTGCATCGGACAGACACAGTGATCCCCGATACGCCCCACGGCGCGACCCATGACTTTACTGTTGGGCGCACCCGTCTGTACGACTCCGCCGTGACTGTGAACGTCACCAACTCGAATGATTCCGCGCATACGTCCTTCTCGCGAATTGAGTTACCACGAATAGCCCTGCATCCCGTAGTCGGTATCGTGACGACGCCCCCACCACGGAAGATAGGCATTGTTCTCGCCACGAGCCCGGAACCAGTCCTTGTTCGGATCGATTGCGGTAAGTTTCGACGGCGGGCGCACGACAACGGCGACCGGATGCTGCGAATCCGTTGTACCGGCAACAAGCGCATTGCCACCGAAGTGGTTGATACGACCGATCGCCAACACAACATCGGTCAGTGCACCACCCGTCCCCATATCACCGAGCAACGCCGCTGTATTGAACGTCTGCTTCATGTGGTCGTATTCAGGCAGTGTCTCCGTCAACGACTGCGAAAGCGCCCCCAAACGTGCCGACGCTGCGTCGCCCCCGTGCCCCGCATCGTGAACGACGTACTGAAGGTCGGCCGGACCGATACCGGCATTCTTGGCCGCTTGCTCGATCGTCGCCTTCCACGCCTGTACCGCGCGCGGTGCTCCGACCTTCGGCGTGAAATCCTGCGTGTTGCCGGTCACCGCTTTCCCAATCCACGCAAGCGGTTCACGCTCGGTATTGAAGTTCGGTCCAGCGAGGAACAGCACGACGAGATTTTCGTTGATCTGCCCATCCTTCGGAGGGAAGCTCGGTGCGTCCCAGTTCATCACCCAGACGCTCTTGTCGGGATTGGCTTCGAGGTATGCCAGCCCATCGTTCAACGACGTGAAGCCAGCATTTGCGCCGCCCTGCGTGACATGTACGTCCGGCGGGGTGTCACGGCTCCAAAGTGTCTTAGGCGAGGGGGGGCCGATCTCAAAATATTCAACGATAGCATTGGCCAAGTACTTTTTGGCCTCGTTTGGTTCCAACCTTGGCGGTATTGCTAGTTCGACGTGAATACCTGCCAACTCGCGCCAGTCTTTTGAGTCCTTTGGATTTACCGTATAAAAGTAATTAGGATTTGTCGCATAGCGTGTCCGCATCAATAGGGGAAACGAGTCAATGTACTTGTGGTAAAACCCTTTGAACGTCTCAGTTCCTCTATTTCCGTACACCAATGCTCCGATCGATTGCAGCGTCTTAAATGATTTTGGATCAGTACGAACCATGTCGTCATTCTTATTCGGCTGTGCCAACCCCTGTGTCCACAACGTCTGCCATTCTGTTGGATAGTCTTTACGCTGCAACGGATTCAACCAGATCAGACCAACAACTTGAGCTGTATAAGGCACGGCCGGGGCTTCTGCTGCGACCCCGACATTTGTTTTGGTCACTGGAGCCGCCTCAACAGAACGTGTCGCTGCCGTTGTCAGAAGCAGCACCGTCAGCGCCAGCAGTCCGGGTATCAATACTAGTCGTTTCATCCAATCTCCCGTATCAAGTGGAGCCGATCGCGCTTGCCCCATCTGAACCGTCAGTAAACCTAACAGGCCTGCCGCCATCACCCATACCACCAATGCAACAGCAATACGTCGCGAGCCAGTCGCAGTCAGCATCTTCATACTCCACCTCCGACGCCGAGATAAAACTGTCCTTCGCGCTCGTCCACGATCTTTGTCGGTATGGTACCTTCACTTTTTTCCGCCACCACCCATTCATGTAACGGCACTCGGTTCAGCGCCCCAGATTCGAAATATTTTGAGTATTTCTTGTTGGGACTACCGTCGGACATACCTTTCCCCATACGCCAGTCCGCCTCGATACGCAGCGCGTTCATCTGGTCGGGAGTCAGATAGCACGGCCCAATCGCCACATCGTACGCAAGAGCCAACTCCGCGTGCTTCGAATTTGTCATTGTGATCGAATGATTGGTCGGGTTGTTCGTCGCACCGCGATCGAGGATGTCCTTGACTTCCTTGTTGCGCCAATCCTTGTAACCCTCGGGCAATTCACTCGTTCCATCCTCACCCGTCACATGACCTGCATCATCGACCCATGTCGCATTCTTTGTGCGACGCGCCTCCATCCGCACAATCGCATGATCCTCATAGCGCTGAGATGTTTCGCTTTCCGCATCGCCCTGTGCCCGACCATCCGCATTCTTCGCCTTGTACTGATCGTAGGGATCGTCGGCCCGTTTGTCTTCATCCTTTTTGCCTGCGTCTCGCCATGCGGAGGGCGGATCGTTCCCTTCATTAAAATCACTGGTCAAGTCTCCATCTTGGATCTCGACCGGCTTTCCGAATTTTAATGCCTGCGGCGGAAACGGTTCGTCAAGCGTCGGGGCATCGGCCATCACGAACCATCCATGCTCCGGATTGGCGTTCACTCGCATGACGCCGCCTTTGGAGGTAAAGAACGTCACGATGGTAGCCGGTATTGCAGTGAAAAAGGTGGCGATCTCTCCCTTGATCGTCTCGTTGCCTTTCAGTGCACCGACGATTGTGTACTTTGCAGGCGGCGATGGCGGAAACCAAAATCCATGTTTTTTATTCCTTGTGTGCCGCCAATCGTTCTCCCAGTAATCGTATTTTTCTTGTACACCAACCTTGAATCCGGATGCAAAGACACGCTGCGTCAGCACGCCAGCCGCGCCTATCGCCTCGAGTTCCGTCTTGCCGATCCCGCGCCAGCCGATCCCCTGAACCGTCACGGCCGAAATTACCTGATCGTGCGGACAGCAGTACAACGTGACACGACCATATGTCGAGCCATTCAGTCCGTGACGTTCACGATCTGCCTGGGCTGTATAAGACTTTTGGCTCGTCGGTGATTCGCGCGTGTTGGCCATATCGTCATCGACCTTGTCTGCTGGCAACTCGAAGGCCGGGCGCGCACGAATAATGTCCAGAAACTTCCCGAATGTCGCCGTCCTCGCTGCATATGTCTCACGGCCGCGATTTCCCTTCGGGTCTTTCACCTCACGCTGCGACCACGTATCCATGAACGTGCTTGCCTTGTATACACCTTTGCCTTCGGCATTGGCGAAGCTGTATGGAGGGTTCGCGAGCACGTACGCATCCGCCACGCAACGCCCTTTGTTGCCCCAAGGATCTTCGACCTCCGGCAACGCATCACCGAAGAACGCCGCCGTCAGACCTACCATGTTCCCCTGGCTATGACATACGACGGTGATCGGCACGTTGGCCTGCATCTTGCGGATGGACTCGATCAGCTTTGCGAGCCGTAGCGCGGCCAACACGCCATACGCACGTGGCGGCGTCCGATAGAGCGGGCGATTGGTCGGATTCATACCCTGAATCGTGATCCACCCGAAAATCCGGTCGTCGACACCCTGATGCCAAAGATCAGGCAAACTCGAACAGCCGTTTGCGAACGGGCCACCGCCCCAGTAGTCTTGCTCGTTCAGAAAAATCTTGTCGCCATATTCCTTAAGCTCGTCGAGCGTCGCCCGGTAGCCCCAACGAAACGGGATGACGTTCGAAAACGATGGAACAGGTTTGACGTAGTTGTCTGCAAGCAGCTTCGGGTTCAAATAACCATCTGGTGTCAGGCTCTCGGTGTACTGGGCCGGCGTCAATTGACCTGCTTCGATACCAGGGTGAGACATCTGATCGGATAGACGGCCTAACCGGCGGTTGAGCCCCTTGCAAAGCCCGTCCTCGGCTGGCCGGTACCATTCGCCCTCGGAGTTGACACCGTGGACAAAGATAATCACGCCCGGCAGTGGCATCTGCTTGATACACAGCAGCTTGCTTTGCCAGTTAAAAATTGTCGGCCCCTCGCCTTGGGCGACGACGACGGAAGGAGCGTCAGCTGCCGCAGGCTGCGTGTTGTCGGCTTGAGTATCAGTCATGCAGATCCCCGCGAATCTCTCAAATATTCTTTTTGACGAATTGCACCGCCAGCTTTTCGAACTGGTCGCTGTGAATTGCCGGTAGCTCGCCGTTCGCATCGCTGGTCAAGTTCGATACCGTCCCCGACGCCTTCGTCAGTTGTGCTTCGAAGCCCTTGACCGGATTTCCGTCCGTCGGGCGAATCAGCTTGGGCACACGTCCGAGCGGCGCATGGTCGAATTTCGGCATATCCGTGCTCATGCTCGCCGGCCCGTCCCAGGTGTGGCCCGCCGACTTCACAATAAACTGCCCCGGACACCCTAGCTCAATATTGGAGCCACTGAGTTTCATGTAGGCGCCACCGGAGGTCATGAACGTTACTTCGTTGTTCGCCGCGCCGATCAACTTGCCGCCAGCAGCCGTGAACTGGATGTTCTTCGCCGAATCGATCTGCGTGTCGTCGTTCTGGCTCTGCAACGTCACCTTTCCCTGATTCGCGATCGCCGATACCCCGTCACTGTGAGCAAACATCGCAACACCGCGCCCACCGTGAAAATTGATGCGCTGGCCACTGGTCAACTGAACATGCTGTTGCGCAACCTGGTCGATGTTCTCGCCGGCATACGTCACGTGGGTCTTCGGGGTAATCGCAACAGAGCCGGCTTGCGCACCGAACGCCATCAGCGACTGCGCCCCGGCCGCATCGCCAGTTCCTGTGCCCGACGCCCCGCTGCCGCTACCCGGCGTCCAGCCCTTGAACGCCGCAGCAACCGCCTGCTGCCCCGCCGTATCGGTTGCCTGCCCGCCATGCTGACCCGCGTAATCACCCAGCGACTTGAATAGCTCGGTGCACTCGCCGAGCAGTCGCAGCAACTCGTCGCGATCGAGCTGACCACCGCTCGCTTGAGAGCGCGCGTAGGTCGTCAAGAGAATCCCCTGTGCCGCCCGCAACGCGGCTGCCGCGTCGGTGCGCAATTCCACGCCCTCGCCACGATCCTGACCTCGGCCGTCCTGCCGGGGTTGCGTCAGGTACCCCAGATTCAGCTGAGAATGAGCATGTTCACTCGCCAACTGACTGGAAATTTGCCCTGGCGTATCGTCGAGGCGCAGTTGGTTATAGCGACTCCCCTTGATTTCCTTGGTCTTGATCCCCGACACGTAGCGATTGCCGGGAAGGTTGCCAACATGGGTGAAGGCCGCCGGCGGGTTCACACCGTTACTCAGCACGTTGATGATGATCAGCCGGTCCGGATCGCCGCCGAGACTGCCGATCAAGACTTCCATGCCGACACGCGGCAGAAACAGCGCGCCAAAGCTTCCACCCGCAAGACTCGCCCCGACACGGATCGGTGCGCTGTCGCCGGCATTGTCGTTTGTGCCCGCGCCTTGGGCGTGTACATGGTCTGCCGGATCGAGACCATGGATTCGTACGCGTACGCGGCCATCGGCATCGCAAAACACTTCCTCGCCTTGCTGGCCAACGATCGTGCCAGTCAAAAGGTGCACGGGCGGCAAGTCGATCTTCGGATCGTACGCCGGCGTGAGCGGCACGCCTCGACGCACGCACGTAAAGCGGTTCTCGTAACGCGTGTCAGATTCAGGCTTGGCTGTCGCCGCTGGTGCCTGGACGGGTGATGGATAGGCAAAGTGCCGACTCGCTGCAAACAACGCCTGCACTCGATCGGTCAGTCCCTTCGGGAGATTGTTCCAGACGTCGTGGTCAATCGACGTGATCACGAACTGTCGCTGGTCCGTGGTCTGCATGTCCCATTCCGGGTCGCCGCTCAACGTGATCCACGCGCCGACAGCCAGGTCGCGCACGCTGCTCACGCCGTCGTAACGCTCGGCTTCGAATTGATGTGCAAGCATCCGTGCGCGTGTGAGGCGCTCGTGGTCATCCCAGGAGTCGCCGACATGCGGGATGTCAATCGCAACGTCGGTCAGTAGTTGCGCCAAATCGTTGCCGGCCTCGCCCTGGTTGAGGCTCGTCATGACCATCGACTCGTCGATGCGCGCCTTCTTGTAGTCCCACGACGGGCGCCCGACCTGCCCCGGCGCCAGCCTTTGATGCAGTGCGAACAGCGTGACGGTGTCGCGCTCCTCGGTGGCGGCGTCGCGCGGATGCAGTCGCACCGTACCGGCCGGGGCTTCGGGCAGCGAATTCGGATCGTCGCAGCACACGAGCGTATGCACAGGTGTATCGCCTTGCTGGTCGCGTGAACCTTTAGCCCGGCCAGCTTTGGCGAACACCGTGATACCTTCGCGCCGGAGCAGGCGCCGCACAAATTTTGCATCCGATTCATTGACCTGCCGAGTCAGCTCGCGCGCCGGATATCGGTCGCGGTTCAAGCCGGACAGATCGAATTCGAACGCGGCGGCCAGCGCAGGACTACGCTGACGCCATTCGTTGAACAGCGCTGTGATGATGTCGACAACGCTGCTCTGACGGAATACGCGGGAATTCGTACGCTTATCCATCAACGACAATGCGTCGCACACCGTGAGCTGGTACACGCACAATTCGCCGTCGCTCTGACCGATCTGCACATCCTGGATAATCGCGTTGACGAAGTGCAACTGGCCCCGATCAGTGGCGAGCCGGATGGACACGGGAACACCAAGAAATAGCCGTGGCGGCAGATTGTGGCGGGGCGATACACAGGTTAGGTGTCCGTGAATACCGGTCATTAACCCCTCGTGCACGTGCGCATGTTGCAGCGCAAGCAAGTGCCCCAAAGCGCCTTGCGCCTTTCCGAAATTCAAGGCTACTGGTCGGCGATTCCAGTCGACTGCCCCAGATGCGAAGCTGCTTATTGTTTCTGATAAAGACACAGCTGCCCTCTCTTTTTTGTTGAATTCGTATCAACTCCGGCGATCGGTCCACGTATCCGGACGGGCAAACCGCCAACTTTCTGCTCTGAGAATACCAAATCCTCCAGCAAAGAAAGGAAAACGACAGATGTGTGACCTGACGTGCGGCGGGATTTTGTAGCCAGTTAAGCAGTGAGTCGCATGTCGATATTATCGGACTTCAGCCAGGCTCGACGGACCGTGGCCGGAGGTTGGTAACGATGGGCGCTATGCGGCCGCTTCTCGTTGTAGAACTGACGCCATGGCTCGATGAGCACCCTGGCTTCAGCACGGCTGCGGAACCACTCGCGATTCAGCAGTTCGTCGCGCAGCTTGCCATTG
>NZ_JPGM01000021.1:0-147774 GCF_000731655.1 Burkholderia sp. MSh2
CTCGTATTCGACTTCATGAACGGTTTTCACGACGCGGCGAACTCGATCGCCACCGTCGTGTCCACCGGGGTGCTGAAGCCCCAGCAGGCCGTGGTGTTCGCGGCCGCGTTCAACGTCATCGCGTACTTCATCTTTCACCTGAAGGTCGCGCAGACCGTCGGCAAAGGCACGATCGACCCCGAGATCGTCGATCACTACGTCGTGTTCGGCGCGCTGGTCGGCGCGATCGGCTGGAACGTGATCACCTGGTACTACGGGATTCCGTCTAGCTCGTCGCATGCGCTGATCGGCGGCCTCGTCGGCGCGGCGCTCGCGAAGTCGGGCTGGAGCTCGCTGAACATCGACGGCCTGCTGAAGACGGTCGCGTTCATCTTCATTTCGCCGCTGCTCGGCTTCATCCTCGGCTCGCTGTTCATGCTCGGCGTGTCGTGGCTGTATTTCCGCACCGCGCCCAGCAAGGTCGACCGGCGCTTCCGGCGGCTGCAGCTGCTGTCGGCCGGGCTGTACAGCCTCGGTCACGGCGGCAACGACGCGCAGAAGACGATCGGCATCATCTGGATGCTGCTGATCGCATCGGGCTATGCGTCGGCGACCGCCGATGCGCCGCCCGCATGGGTGATCGGCGCGTGCTACCTGTCGATGGGCCTCGGCACGCTGTTCGGCGGCTGGCGCATCGTGCGCACGATGGGCCAGAAGATCACGAAGCTCAAGCCGGTCGGCGGCTTCTGCGCGGAGACCGGCGGCGCGATGACGCTGTTTCTCGCATCGTTCCTCGGCATTCCGGTGTCGACCACGCACACGATCACGGGCGCGATCGTCGGCGTCGGCGCGACGCAGAAGCTGTCGGCCGTGCGCTGGGGCGTGGCCGGCAACATCGTGTGGGCGTGGGTGCTGACGCTGCCCGCCGCCGCGCTGTTCGCGGCCGGCGGGTGGTGGCTCGGTCACCGGATCTTCTGATACGGGCAGCCCGCGGCTTCACCGATGCGCGACGCCCGTATCGGCCGAGCCGGCGGCGATGCCGAACACGCGTTGACCGTCCTGGGTGTCCTCGACTCTCCAGCCCTGGGCGCTCAACGCTTCCCGGATCCGGTCGGCTTGCGCCCAGTCCCTGTCCGCCCTCGCGCGCTCCCGATCGCCGAGCAGCACGCGGACGTGTTCCGGAATGTCGAACGCAACCGGCCTCCATGCGTGCAAACCGAGGCCGAGCACGTCGTCGAAGCTGTCCACGGTCGCTTTCAGGGTCGCGGGTGGCAGGTTGCTCCTGACCAGATCCCAGAGCACCGCGAGCGCTCGGGGCAGATTCAGGTCCTCGTTTACTTCGGCGTCGAATCGCGCGGCGAAATCCGTATCGACGCGCCCGCCGTCCGGCCAGCCGGCATGGAGGTGACGAAGCCGGTTCAGCGCGGTGTGTGCCGCATCGAGCGACGCCCACGTGAAATGCAGCTTGCTTCGGTAATGGGCCGTCAGGCACAGGTAACGGTACGCGAGCGGATCGATATGGCGGTCCTGCAACGTCTGCAGACGGACGAAATCGCCGCTCGACTTCGACATCTTCGAATCGACGTCGAGCGTCAGGAAGTGCCCGTGCATCCAGTAATTCGCGAGGTGCGTGCCGTGGGCCGCCCGAGTCTGCGCGATCTCGTTGCTGTGGTGCACGGCGATGTGATCCTCGCCGCCGCAATGGATATCGAACAACGTCCCGAGATACTTCGCCGACATCGCCGAGCATTCGATATGCCAGCCCGGAAAGCCTCGCCCCCACGGGCTGTCCCATTCCATCTGCCGCATCACGCCGGCCGGGCTGAACTTCCACAACGCAAAATCCGTGATGCTCCGCTTTTCGCCCAGCGCAACCCGTTTGCCCGCCTGCAATCCCGCGCGGTCGAGCCGCGCGAGATAACCGTAGTCGTCCTGCCGGCTGGTGTCGAAGTAGAGGCCGTCGTCCGTCCGGTAGACGTAGCCGGCCCGCTCGAGCGTATCGATGAACGCGATCTGTTCGGCGATGTGATCCGTGGCGCGGCACCACACCGCCGGCTCGAGCAGGTGGAGCGCGCGCCAGTCCCGGATGAACGCCTCGGTGTAGCGGCGGGCGATGGCCCACGCCGATTCGCCGGTCCGGCGGCTGCCCTTTTCCATCTTGTCTTCGCCCTCGTCCGCATCCGACGTCAGGTGGCCAACGTCGGTGATATTGACGACATGCCTGACCTCGTAGCCGTTGCGCACCAATACGCGGCGCAGGAGATCCTCGAATACGTAGGTTCTCAGGTTGCCGATGTGGGCGTGGTCGTAGACCGTGGGGCCGCAGCAGTACATGCCGACCTGCCCGGCCCGGATTGGCGTGAACGGGCGTACGGTACGCGACCAGGTGTCATACAGCGCAAGCGGCATCGAATTTCTCCGTCCCGAAAGTGTCGGCCCAAAAGCAAAAAGGCCGCCTGGTTTGCATCACAGGCGGCCGGAAGGCGATTGCTTGAAAGTTTAGCGAGTTCGCTAGACGCAAATTCCCCCTGGCACGTTCTGACAACATGCGCGGATCAGCGAGGAGAGGGAATGGGTGCGATTCAGCATGCGGACGATCGTAGCGTCTATAGACGGCACGGGTCAATACCCTCGCGCGGCCGATCCCGGCGAGGACCCCGGAGCGCCGGCCACGCGGCCGGCACCGACCGGGCGCATTTCATGCCCGCTCACACCCTTCAAAAAAAAGCGCGAACCACGGTTCGCGCCCAAGAGAGACCTCGCTGAAGACGTTGCTGCTCCACCCGTCCCGCTCAGAACGAATGGCGCATCCCGATCCGCACGTCGGCCTGCGTCTGCGTCGTCGACGGCGTGAAGCTGTAGCCGATCACCGCATCGACGCCTTGCGACGCGCGCAGGTAATCGCCGGAGATGTACACGTCGGTGCGCTTCGACAGCAGGTAGTGCAGGCCCGCCGTGCCCTGGTTCCAGTGATGGCCTTCGAAGCGCGTGTGCTGGTAGCCCGCGATCAGGCTCAGCGCCGGCGTGAACTGGTACGAGCCGCCGCCTTCGTACACCTGCATGTGCGACGACTGGCCGAAGCCCTTGATCGTCGTGTACGAGAAGTTCGCGTCGAGCGTGAGCTTGCCGATCGCATAGCTCGAACCGATGCCGAACGTGCCCTGGCTGTCGATGTTCATCGGGGTGTTCGCGTACAGGTCGGTGCGCGCGCCGGTCGTCGGGTCGACGGTGACCGTCTGCTGGCCGAGGAACGTGTGCGTGCCGAGCATCGCGTACGGATCGAATGCGTAGATGCCGCTCGGGTTGTTCAGGCGCGTGTACGCGGTGCCGATCGAGAAATCGCCCTGCGTGTAGCTCGCGCCCGCGCTCCATGCGCTGTTGCGGTGGAAGTCGCCGGCGACGTTGCCGAACGAGTACATCGCGCCGAACTTGAAGCCGTGCAGGTCGTTCGACAGGAATTTCACCGAGTTCGGCAGGCGGTCGCCGTTGAAGCGGTCGAAGTCGCCCTGGTGGATCGCATAGCCGCTGCCCCACGCCGAGATGTTGTAGATCGACACGAGTTCGTTCGTGATGTCGAGCTGGTTGCCGAACGACAGCGTGCCCCAGTCGTTCTGCAGGCCGACATACGCCTGCCGGCCGAACTCGGCCCCGCCGAAGCCGAGCTGCCCGGTGCCGAGGTGGAAGCCGCTCTCGAGGGTGAACACGGCCTTCAGGCCGCCGCCGAGGTCTTCCGTGCCCTTCAGGCCGAAGCGGTTGCCGTACGAGACGCCATCGTCGAATTTGACCACGTGCGAGCCGCCCGTGTTGTTCACGTACGTGATGCCCGCGTCGAGAATCCCGTACAGCGTGACGCTGCTCTGCGCATGCCCGACCGCGGGCATGCAGGCCGCGCATGCAAGCGCGGCGGCTACGGCAACTTTCGTGTGCTTCATTGTCGACCACCCTCCCTGAACCCTTCGATGGAAAGAATCGCGTTCCGGCGCGTGCCGCGATGCGCCGGTGGATTCGAATTCATACCGCCCGCTGGCTTCGGCATTTCGTTTTCCGCAATAACGCAGCCATTGCCGAAAAATACAAACCCATATTTCTCGTCACCCGTCTGAAGGCGACGCCAACTAGTCACGATGCGACCCATCGGGAAAACACGTAGACGGTCGGCCGGCACAAACCGGCCGCCCGGGAGGAGGGAATCAACGGCCGTCGAGGGCCGCGCGCACGGCCGGCAGGCCCGGCGCGCCGGCGGCCGTCGTCACGCCGTCCAGCCAGCCGGCGACCAGCGCCGGGTCGGCCTTCAGCGCATGCTGCGCCGCGAGCGCGGGCGGAGTCTTGTTGTCGAGCATGTCGGCGATCATGCGGTTCTCGACGGCGACGGAAAACGTCATCTGCCGGAACAGCCGCGCAAGGTTCGCGCACTGGCCCGCGAACCCGGCGCGCGTGACCGTGTTGACCGTCGCGCCGCCGTAGTCGGGGCCGAAATACGCGTCGCCGCCGGACAGGTAGGCCAGGTGGAACTTCGTGTTCATCAGGTGCGGCTCCCACGCGAGGAACACGATCCAGCGCTTGTCGCGCACCGCGCGCTCGACCTGCGTGAGCATGCCCGTCTCGCTCGATTCGACCAGCGACCAGTTCGCCGGCCCGAGCGCGTGATCGGACAGCATCCGCTTGATGTTCTGGTTCGCGGGCGCGCCGGGCTCGATCCCGTAGATCTTGCCGCCGAAGCGGTCGGCATAGCGCGCGAGATCGGCGAACGTGTGCACGCCGGCGGCCGCGACGTAATCGGGCACCGCAAGCGTGAACTTCGCGCCGCTCAGGTTCGCGTGCAGCACGTCGATCGACCTGTCGTCGACGAACGGCTTCACGAGCGGCGCCTGCGCGGGCATCCAGTTGCCGAGGAACACGTCGACCTGCCCTTTCCTGAGCCCCTGGTACGTGATCGGCACCGACAGGTTCGCCACGTCCTGCCGGTAGCCGAGCGCCTTCAGCACGACGCCCGCCATCGCGTTCGTCGCATCGATGTCGGTCCAGCCGGGCGCCGCCATCTTCACGTCGCCGCATGTCTGCGGGTCGGCCGCGCGCGCGGCCTGCGTCGTCATCACGCAGGCGGCCGCGACGAGCGCCGCGCCGATCCGGATTGCTGCATTGCGTTGCCGTTTCATCGTCCGCTTCCTCCGTCGTTCGTCAGTGATCGCGCTGCGGGACGCACTCAGCGCCCGACGCGCGGAAAGCGCGCCATCGCCTCGAGCGTGTCGAGTTCGATGTGATTGCGCATGTAACGCTGGCTCGCGTCGGTGAACGGCTGCCAGTCCCATGCCTGAATGCGGCCCTGCGTCGTCGCCGCGTAATGGAAGCGCCGGCGCCGCTGGCTCGCGCGCACCTGCCGGTCCAGCTCGGGCAGGTTCCAGCGCTGCGCGGCCTGCGCGCGGAACGCGGCGAGCACGTCGGCGGCGGCCGGCACGCCCGCCAGGTTCGCCAGCTCGCGCGGGTCGTCCGACAGGTTGTAGAGCTGGTCGGGATCGGCCGGGCAATGCACGTATTTCCAGTCGCCGCGGCGGATCATCACGATCGGCGCGATCGCGCCTTCCGCGAGGTATTCGCCGAGCGCGACGTCGTGCGCCGGCGCGCCGTGCAGGTGCGGCACGAGGCTCGCGCCGTCGACGGGATCGGGCCAGCCGCCGGCGGGCGCGGCGCCGGCCAGCTCGACGAGCGTCGGCAGCAGGTCGACGTGCGACACGGGCCCGCGCACGCGGGCGGCGTCGAAGCGGCCCGGCGCATGCACGATCAGCGGCACGCGGCAGCCGCCTTCGAAGAACGTCATCTTGTACCAGAGCCCGCGCTCGCCGAGCATGTCGCCGTGGTCGGACGTGACGATCACGATCGTGTCGTTGGCGAATCCGCACTGCTCGAGCGTGGCCAGCACGCTGCCGAACTGCGCGTCGACGTAGGACGTCGCGCCGTAGTACGCGCGGCGGGCGGCGCGGATCTGCGCGTCGTCGGGCGGCGTGCGGTCGTTCTCGCAGACGAAGCGCAGCCGCCGCGAATGCGGGTCGCTGCCCGCCGCGTCGAGCCGCACGGCCGGCAGGTCGATCTCGTCGTCGCGGTAGCGATCCCAGTATTCGCGCGTGATCGCATACGGATCGTGCGGATGGGTCAGCGACACGACCATGCAGAACGGCCGCGCATCGTGCCCGGCTGCCCGCTCGCGCGCGACGTCGTACAGCTTCTGCTTCGCGGCGAACGTGACCTCGTCGTCGAAATCGAGCTGGTTCGTGCGCACGCACGGCCCCGCGTCGAGCACCGAACTCATGTTGTGGTACCAGCTCGGCCGCTCGGCCGGGCGGTCCCAGTCGGGCACCCAGCCGAAATCGGCCGGATAGATGTCGGTCGTGAGGCGCTCCTCGAAGCCGTGCAGCTGGTCGGGCCCGCAGAAGTGCATCTTGCCGGACAGCATCGTCCGGTAGCCGCCCGCGCGCAGATAGTGCGCGAACGTCAGCGTTTGCGCCGGCAATTCGGCGGCGTTATCGTAGGCGCCGATCCCGGACGGCAGCTTGCCCGTCAGCAGCGAGAAGCGCGACGGCGCGCACAGCGGGCTCGCGCAGTACGCGGCGTCGAACACCACGCCTTGCGCGGCGAGCCGGTCGAGCGTCGGCGTGCGGGCGACGCGGTTGCCGTATGCCGGCAGCGCGAACGGCGTGAGCTGGTCGGCCATCAGGATCAGGATGTCGGGTGTCGGGTTCGTCATCGGCGGTCGGGGGGAAAGGGGTGTTCGAACGGAGCGCCCCGCCGCTCCAGCGGCGGGACGTCCGGCATGACGGCGGCGGACCGAAGAAAGCGCCGCGCGGGCGCACCGCGCTGGCTAGAATCGCGGCATGCGCTGCACGGCGGCCGTGCGGCGCCGGTGCCGTGCCGTCCGATGCACTATCGCCCGCCCGAATTCGCGCGGGTAGGCGTCCGGCCCTTATGGGGCCATTAGAGAGACTTATGTCGAAACCCGAAGCGTTACCGTCGATGCAGGCGCTGCGCGCGTTCGAATCGGCCGCCCGGCTCGCGAGCTTCACGGCGGCCGCGCGCGAGCTCGGCTCGACCCAGCCGGCCGTGAGCCAGCAGGTGTACCAGCTCGAAGCGGAGCTCGGCGTGCCGCTGTTCGAGCGCAGCCCGCGCGGCGTCACGCTGACGGCGGACGGCCAGTGCCTGTACGAAGCGGTGCGGCTGAGCCTCGACACGCTGCGCGGCGCCACCGCGACGCTGCGCGCGCGCCGCGAGCACGGCGCACTCACGATCGTCACCGACTTCGGTTTCGCGACCTACTGGCTGATGCCGCGCCTGGCCGGGCTGAAGCGCGTGATGCCGGACGTCGACGTCCGCGTCGTCACGTCACAGGATTACGACGCGCAGCGCGACCACGCCGACATCGCGATCCTGTTCGGCGACGGCCACTGGCCGACGTGCACGGCCGCGCGGCTGTTTCCGGAATCCGTCACGCCCGTGTGCTCGCCGGCCTTCCGCGACGCGCACCCCGAGGTCGCACGGGCCGACCACCTGCTCGCGTTGCCGCTGCTGCACGTGCAGCCCACGCGCCCCGAACGCTGGCTGTCGTGGTCCGGCTGGTTCGACGCGCACGGCTTCGATGCGCCGGCCGCCGCGCGCGGCGTGACCTTCAACAGCTACGCGCTCGTGATCCATGCGGCGCTGCTCGGCGAAGGCGTCGCGCTCGGCTGGTCGCCGCTCGTCGACGAACTCGTCGCGTCCGGCCAGCTCGTGAAGCTCGTCGACGCGCCCGTCGTCACGTCGCGCGGCTACTTCCTGGTGCGGCCGCCGCAGCGGCCCGAGCCGGATGCGACGCATGTATTCCGGCGCTGGCTGCTCGACGCGTGCGCGAGCGCATGACGGACGCGGCCGGCCGCCCCCCGCTGGCGCGCCGATACCAGCCACACGGCGCGTTGGTTCTATCCTCCCCGAAATCGTCCTGATTTACTTGAGCCTCCCGCTACCCGTGCGGCGCGGCGCTGTCGTGCGCCGCCGCACGGCCGTGCGCCCCATGCCATCCGAGGAGCCTCATGACCGCCGAGCACCGCCCCGATCAATTCGTCCTGACGCTGTCGTGCCCGAGCGCGGCCGGCCAGGTCGCCGCCGTCGTCGGCTTTCTCGATCGCCATCGCTGCTATGTCGACGCGCTGAACGTGTTCGACGACGATCTCAGCAACCGCTTCTTCGTGCGCTGCGTCTTTCATCCGACGGATGAAACGCTGCAGATCGACGCGCTGCGCCAGGAGTTCGGGCCGATCGCGGCGGGGCTCGGCGGCCAGCAGGGCGACATGCAGTGGGCGATCCACGACGTGAACGCGCGGCCCAGGGTGCTGATCATGGTGTCGAAGCTGGAGCACTGCCTCGCGGACCTGCTGTTCCGCTGGCGGATGGGCGAGCTGAAGATGGACATCGCCGGCATCGTGTCGAACCATCCCGATTTCGAGCCGCTCGCCGCGCAGCACGGGCTGCCGTTCCGGCACTTCCCGATCGCGGCCGAGACCAAGGCGCAGCAAGAAGCGCAGTGGCTCGACTTCCTCGAGTCGAGCGGCGCCGAACTCGTGATCCTCGCGCGCTACATGCAGGTGCTGTCGCAGGAAACCAGCGCGAAGCTCGCGAACCGCGCGATCAACATCCATCATTCGTTCCTGCCCGGCTTCAAGGGGGCGAAGCCGTATCACCAGGCGCACGCGCGCGGCGTGAAGCTGATCGGCGCCACCGCGCACTTCGTCACCGACGATCTCGACGAAGGCCCGATCATCGAGCAGGTGGTCGAGCGCGTCGATCATGCGCTGCGGCCCGAGCAGCTGCTTGCGGTCGGACGCGACGTCGAATGCATCACGCTCGCGCGCGCGGTGAAGGCGTTCATCGAGCGGCGGGTGTTCCTGAACGGCGACCGGACGGTGGTGTTCCCGTAACGCGAACGCGCCGCGGCGAGCTCGACCGCCGCGTCACGCGGAAGCCGACGGCACGCGCGCGGGCGCCGTGCCGATCAGCCGCGCCCGCCGCCGCAGATACAGGTTGTTGAGGATCAGCGCTGCACCCGTCAGGGCGACGCCCGCGATCTGCGCACGGTTGGGCACCACGCCCGCGAACGCGGACACGATGAATGCGGTGATGGGCACGATGTCCATGAACAGCACGCCGTTCATCGGGCCCAGGTTCCGGTTGCCCGTCATCCACAGCAGGATCGCGCCGAAGCCGGCCACCGGCCCCATGTAGGCGAGATGCGGCAGCACCGCGTGCACGGCGGCCCACGTCGGCGTCGCGATGCGATGCGTCGCGATCAGCAGCAGATTGGCCGCGACGTTGGTGGTCAGCCCGAGCCATGTCGTGAAGGTCGTGTACTTCAACGCCGACCAGCCGGTGAAGTGCGCCGCGCCGAACGTATAGACGACCCAGCACAGCGCGCCGACGACGATCAGCGCGTTCGCCGCGTAATGCTGCGGCGCGCGCAGCGCGGCGATCAGGTCGCCGTGCGTGATGACGAGCGCGACGCCGGTGAAGGACAGCACGACGAACAGCACCGACACCGGCGCGGGCGGGACGCGCCGCACCAGCGCGTTGAGCAGGAGCCCCATCATCGGCTGCGTCGCCATCATGATCGACGCGGTCAGCGCCCCTTCCTCGCCGGCCAGTTGCTGGCCCAGGAACACGAACGACCCGAACCCGCAGAAGCCGATCGAGCCGAGCAGCCACGCAAGCGGCAGCGACTCGCCGGCCCGCCGGAACGCGGCGGGCCCTTCGACGGCCCGCAGCAACACCACGAACGCGATCCCCGCGATCAGGTAGCGCAGCGACGTGAACGTAAACGGATCGATGTATCGCAACGCATCGGTCATCACCGGAAACATCACGCCTATCAGGATCGTCGCGCAGACACAGGCCACGATGCCTTTCCCGTACGCGCTCGCGGCGGGTACTGCGATCTTGATGCTATTCATGACTGATCGTTCCCAAATTGGTTGAACTCAAACGCCGGTGCGGCTGCACGCGGCGGCAGGGTGTTGTCAACTTCCTTGCAGGACCCGCCTGTATTTCACGGTCTCGACGGCCGCACGATGCATGCGTGCAATTTGAAACCGTTCATTCTCAATATAATCAAAAAAAATCAGGTCAGCGCCCGCATCGCGACATCGACGACCGACGCCAGCTCCGCCTCCGGCGTGCTCGACTTGCCCAGCACGCGCATGCCCTGGATCAGGCACAGCAGGAAACGGCCGACCTGTTCCGGATCGAGGGTCCGGTCGAAATCGCCCGACTGCTGGCCGCGCGCCACCGCAAGGCTGAATTGCGTGCCGATGCGCAGCAGCGTCGCTTCGATATGCGGGCGCAACACGTCGTCGCCGGGCAGCAGCTCGACGGCCGAATTCGTGATCAGGCAGCCGCGACGCTCCGACAGCCGCACACCGATTTCCGTGTAGTACAGCAGCGCGTTCCTGAGCGCCTGGCGCGGCGGCAGATCGGCCGCGAGACGCTCCTTGAGCCGCGCGATCGCGCCTTCCGCGTAACGGTCGAACGCCGCCACCAGCAACCCGTGCTTGTCGCCGAACGTCCGGTACAGGCTGCCGCGAAAGACGCCGGTCGCGTCGCACAGCGCGTCGATCGACGTTGCGTGATACCCCAGCTCCCAGAACACGCGCGCAGCCTCGTCGATCACCTCGTCGGTGTCGAATTCGCGTGGACGCCCCCTGTCGCGGGAGCCGGGAGAAGTCGGGCTCATGAGTCCGGATATTAGAACCGATCGTTCCCAAAATCAAGCGATCCCGATCGCGTGCCTGCGCCGTGCTGGCCGGCAACGCGGCCGGCCATCAACGACGAAAGCCCGACCGCGTGCCAGCCGGTCGGGCTTGCGTGGCGTGCCGCGGGATCGATCGCAGCGCCCGTGTGCGGTTTCCGGGCGGTGCGCGTCGTCACGCGGCCGAACGCGTTACTTCACCCACGCGAGGTAGTACGACACCCCGATCGTCAGCGCCGCGCCGATCAGCGCCGCATACGGCATCAGGTTCAGCCATGCCGCGCGCTTCGGCACCTCGAGCTCCATGTCGCGCTGCATCTGCGCGGGGAACCGGCCGCGGTCCTGCCAGTAGTGACGATAGAGAAACACCGGCACGATCAGCAGCATCGCGATCAGCCCGTTGCGCAGCGTGCCCTCGCCCTGCAGGTTCGCGCCCGCGCCAACGTAGACGAGGTTCGCGTAGCCGCAGATCGCGCCGGCGGCGAGCAGCCAGGTCGGGCAGCGGAACGGCCGGTCCCAGTTGCCGCGATCCATCCGGTGGATCCAGCCCGACTGGAGATTCAGGAAGACGAACAGCATGTAGCAGACGTTCGAGATCGACAGCACCGTCATGTAATCCGACATCATCAGCAACACGAGGTTGAAGCCGAGATCGGTCCACATCGCGCGCGTGGGCGAGCCGTGCTCGTTCACGTGCGACAGGTACTTCGGCAGCCAGCCGTCGACCGACGCCTGGTACAGCGTGCGCGACGAGCCCATCATCGACGTCATCACGATCAGCAGGATCGACAGCATCAGCATCACGACGACCGCGTTCGCGACCCACGCGCCGCCGCCGACGATCTTCGCCATCGCGGCCGCCACGCCGGTGCCGTCGCCGATCGACGGATCGAGCATCGCCTGCGTGCCGAGCGCGCCCTGGAACGCCATCGGCACGAGCGTCATCACGACGAGGCACAGCGCGCCCGACCAGAAGATCGCCTTCGCGGTGTCGCGGCGCGGATCGCGGAATTCACGCGTGTAGCAGACGGCCGTTTCGAAACCGTAGGACGCCCAGCCGGCCATGAACATCGCGCCGAGCGCCATCGTGACGCCCTGCCCGTTCCACGTGCCGAACGTCGCCGCCGTGAGGTTGCCCTGCGCATCGTGACCGAGCGGCAGCAGCGGGAGCAGGTTCGACATCGGCACGTCGCCGGTGACGAACGGCACGATGCCGACGATCAGCAGCGGCGTGAGCGACGCAATGCCGAGAATGCGCTGCGTGCGCGCGGCTTTCGATGCGCCGCTGTGTTGAAGCTTGAAGGTGATGAGAAGCAGGATCGTGGCGATGATGAACGTCGCGTTGATCCGCAGGGACAGACCCGGCTTGATGAATCCGAGATCCGCAACCTTGAGCTGCCAGTGCAGCACCGCCGCGTCGGCGGGAAAGAGACTCGTGAGCGCGTAGCTCGCCGCGAGGCCGCAGCCGAGTGCAAGCATCGGCGACCACGCGAGCCAGTTGCACCACACGGAAACCGGGGCAATCAGCTTGCTGTAGCGAACCCAGCCGATCGCGCCATACACGGACGCGCCGCCCGATTTATGGGGAAATAGCCCCGATATTTCCGCATAAGTCGCGCTTTGAACCAGCCCCATCGTGATCGCGGCGATCCAGATCGCCCACGCGGGCTGGCCGATCGTCGCGCATACGCCGCCGATCGTGAACAGCACGCCAGCCGGCACGCCGCTCGTTACCCAGAATGCGTCTTTCCAAGTGAGGCCACGATGCAGCGTGTGGCCCGTCGAATCATGTGAGATGGTTGCCTCAACATCACTGGTGCGATTCGCACGCAGTCCTGCCTGACTCATCCAATTCCTCCTCTCGATCAGCGTGAGCGCATCAGCGCTTACCCTGGTCCGATACAAAACAGATGACTCCGCACAAGGGCCGTAGTGTAACAATTTACGGGATCTTTTGCAGGATCCAAAAAATAATTCCGGGATATGACCGCATCGCAGTGCGATTATTTCGCATTCCTAGCAATCATTCCCGGACCGTCTCCCGGTGTTTTTATCGCGGCGAATCGTCGCGGTTTACTGCGCGCCTTCCGTCCACGCGTTCACGCGATCCGCATGCGCGGCGATCCATGCATCGGCGGCCGCGTCGGGCTTCGAGCCGTTCTGGATCGCGAGCATCACGCTGTCGATCTCGCCCGGCTTCCACTGGAATTTCTTCAGGAACGCAACCACCGGCTTCGCCTTCGTTTCGAGCGCCGGGTTCGCGACGCTGTCGACATGCTCGGCGTCGCCGTACACCTTCTTCGGATCCTCAAGGAAGCGCAGCTTCCACTTCGCGAACATCCAGTGCGGCGCCCAGCCGGTGATCACGACCGGCTTGTTCGCATTGACGGAGCGTGCGAGCTCGGCCGTCATCGCGCTGCCCGAGCTCGGCATCAGCGTGTAGTTGAGGCCGTAGTTCTTGATCGCGTCGTCGGTCTTGCGCATCACGCCCGCCCCCGCGTCGATGCCGACGATGCGGCCGCCGAAGTCGCCCTTCTCCGCGTTCAGGTCGCCGATGCTCTTCGCCTTCACGTAGGCCGGCACGATCAGGCCGATCTTCGCGTCGGGGAAGTTCGTGCCGAGATTGACGACCTTCGTCTTGAACTGGTCCCAGTACGCGCCCTGCGTGACCGGCAGCCACGCGGACAGCGTCGCGTCGAGATCGCCGCGCGCGACGCCCTGCCACATCACGCCGGCCGCGACCGGCACGAGCTGGACCTGGTAGCCGAACTTCTTCTCGATGATGCGGGCCGCGACGTTCGTCGTCGCGACGCTGTCGTCCCAGCCTTCGACGTAGCCGATCTTCAGCGTGGGCTTCGTGTCCGCGAGCGCCGACGCGCTGAGCGCCACCATTGCCGACAGTGCGCCGGTCCACAACAGTTTTCCGAACAGCTTCATGGTCGATCTCCGTGATGTGCGCCTGCGCGCGTGGTCTCTCAAGGTTCCTCAACCACAAATCCGCGGTATCGTTGTTTTCCGACGGATGCTTGTCCGGACGCGACGCGCCCGGACAGCCGATGGCGTAGAGCCGGTTACTTGTCGATCACGAGATCCGACAGCGGCTTGCTGCAGCACAGCAGCACCATGCCCTGGTCGATCTCGCGCTGGCGGATGCCGCCGTTGTGCTTCATCTCGACCTGCCCCGACACGAGCTTCACCTTGCACGTGCCGCACATGCCCTGCGTGCACGACGCCGGCAGCCGCACGCCCGACTGGCGCGCCGCGTCGAGCACGTGCTGCCCGGAGCCGCACGCGATCTCGCGGTTGCTCTTCGCGAAGCTGACCGCGTACTGCTTCGTGCCGGCGTCGCCGGCCTCGGCCGGCGGCGCGAGCTCGGCGAGCAGTTCGTCGCTCGCGGTCTGCGCGAGCGTCTCGAACGAGAAGCTCTCCTCGTGATACTGACGGCGGTCGAACCCGGCTTCGTCGAGCAGGTCGCGCACGGCCTTCATGTACGGCGCGGGGCCGCACGTGAAGATCTCGCGCTCCATGAAATCCGGCGCGATCAGCTTCAGCAGCGGCAGCGTCAGGAAGCCCGTGACGCCCGGCCAGTTCGTGCGCGCACCCACGCGCTCGACGACGAACGACGTGCGGAAATTCGTGTGATTCGACGCGATCAGGTCGAGCTCGCGCGCGAAGATGATGTCGTCCGGCGTACGCGCGCTGTGCACGAACAGGATGTCGCGATCCTCGGCGAGATCGTGGTGCGCGCGGCTCATCGACATCAGCGGCGTGACGCCCGAGCCGGCCGACAGGAACAGGTACTTGCGCGCCGGATGCCGCGCGCACGTGAATTCGCCGGCCGGGCCGAGCACGCGCACCGCCGCGCCCGGCCGCAGGTTGTCGTGCAGCCAGTTCGACACCTTGCCGCCCGGCACGCGCTTCACCGTGATCGACACCGTGTGCGGCCGCGCCGGCGACGACGAGATCGTGTAGCAGCGGTTGATCGTCTCGCCGTCGATGTCGAGCTCGAGCGTGAGGAACTGCCCGGGCTCGAACGAGAACGAGCGGCCTTGCGGCGAACGGAAGAAGAAACTCTTCACGTCGTGCGTTTCCTGCCGCACGTGGCAGCACACCAGCGTTTCCTCGACGTCGCTCGTCCAGCGCTCGGGAAGGGCGTTCCAGAACGCCGGGCGCGTGACCCGGCTGTCCGTCGGCTCGAATTGGGCCGCATCTCGCATCATGTCTGACTCCGCTTCTATGCTGCTAGGTCCTGTTACGCTGCCGGGTGCCGCTCGCCGGTTTTTTCGGCGAGCCGGCCGATGTACCAGGCCGAGAATTTTTCGACGAGACCTTCGGTGTACGGCGAATACGGGCCCGGCTCGTACGCGCTGCTGGTCGCGCCGCGCTGCGAGAATTCGACGAGCGCGCGATCCTGGTCGTTGGTCGCGTTCCACACGGCCGTGAGGTTCTTCACGTCGTAGTCGATGCCTTCCTTCGCGTCGCGGTGCACGAGCCACTTGGTGCGCACGAGCGTCTTGCCGGCCGACAGCGGGATTACCGAGAACGTCACGATGTGATCGCTCATGAAGTGATGCCACGAGTTCGGCTGCGTCCAGAACGACAGCCCGCCCAGGTCGGCCTTGTCGAAGCCGCCGAGCAGCTTCTTCGACGCAACCTTCGCATCGAGCGTCTGCGATTCGCCGTGGCGATCGAGCGGCAGGCGCTGCGTGCGGAAACCCGTCACGTCGAGCAGCTTCTCGATCTCGGCGGACGGCAGGCCCATCTCGGCCCACTCCTTGCCGCGCCGCACGCAGGTTTCCGCGAACGCATCCATGCCCTCGGCATTGGCGTCGGAGCGCTGATAGCCGAAACCGTATTCGTACAGCGAGATCGTGAGCTCCGGATGGTTCGCGACGCAGTGATAGCACTCGCGGTTGTTCTCCATCGTGAGCTTCCAGTTGCCTTCCTCGATGATGTCGATCTGCGCGGCGATCTTCGTGTTCGGCAGGTCGTGCGGCAGCAGGTACGGCTCCATCTCGGCGCGCAGCTGCGCGAAATCGGCCGGCGGCTCGTCGGCGAGGCAGATGAAGATCAGGCCCGCGAGGTTCTCGACGTGGACCGACTTCAGGCTGTGCTTGCAGCGGTCGAACTTCTCGCCCATGTGCTCGGCGAACATCAGCTGGCCCGTCAGGTTGTAGGTCCAGCTGTGGTACGGGCACACGATGTTGCCGACCGAGCCCTTGTCCTCGTTGCACAGGCGCGCGCCGCGGTGACGGCACACGTTGTGGAACGCGCGGATCGCCATGTCGTCGTCGCGCACGATCAGGATCGAATCGCTCCCCAGTTCCACCGTCACGTAATCGCCCGGCTCGGGGATATCGGGCTCGATCGCCACCTGGATCCAGTGCTTGCGGAAAATCGCCTCCATGTCGAGCGCAAAGATGTCCTCGCTCGTGTAGAACGGCGCTTCCAGGCTGTAGCCTTCCTTGCGGCGTTCGATCAGTGCACGAATGTCTGCCGATACTTTCATCTTTTGCTCCGGATTCCTTGCGTCCCTGGGTTCTTGCCGACAGGCATCAAAATCAGTAGTCGATGAGCTGATGCTCGCGCAAATATGCGAGGATCACTTGTGCTTTTTCGACCGAACTCCCTTCATTTACGACGTTGCCGCCACGGCTTTCGGTCGTCGTCGCGGACAGCATCCGGGCATGCCCGGAGCGCTTCTCGGCCGCCACCAGCCTGACGGGCTTGCGCTCGACCGGGCCGACCGTCCAGGCCGTCGCGTCGGCGTCCGTGCCGGGCGCGGCGAGCGCCGGCCGGATCGCGCCGGCGCGCAGCCGCGCATACGCGTAGCGCGGCTCGACTGCGGCGAGCGGATGGACGGCGACGACGGCCGGCAGCGCGGCATCGACGCGCCGCCGCAGCCCTTTCGGCAAGAATTGCCGCACCGCCGCGCGGCCGCCCTCGACCGACACGTCGACGGCCGAGCCGACCAGCGGGTAGCCGAGCGCGGCGGCGACGCGGTACGGCAGCATCCCGGTGTCGTACGCGCCCTCGGCGCGCGTGCCGGTCAGCACGAGGTCGTAGCCGGCGATGCGCGCGACGAGCGCGTGCACGGCATCGTCGCCTTCGCGGCAGGCCAGCACCTCGACCTCCCGCGCACCGAGCGCGAGATATTCGGCAAGCGCCGCGTTCGCGGGGTCGCCTGCGTGGATCACGTCGAGCGTCGCGCGATGCCGCTCCGCGAGCTGGCGGCCGGTTTCCAGCGCGGCCGCATCGTTGCGGCTGTAACGCGCGACGCCGCTGACCGGGTGCCGGCCGACGGACACGAGCACCGCGATGCGTTGCAACGGACGGGGGGCGTTCATGCGGCGACTCCTTCGGGTTCACGGGCGCCGACCGCTGCCGGCGATTGTCCGCGCGCGGCGCGCGCGGTCTGCACCTGTTCGATCAGCGCGGCGATCGTTGCCTGCGCGTCGCCGACCACCGTCAGGTTCGCGCGCTTTGCGATCGGCGCGCTGCCGTCGAGGTTCACCGCGATCACGTGGCGGCAGTCCTTGATCCCCTGCAGGTGCTGCACCGCGCCCGAGATGCCGAACGCGATGTACACGCTCGCCTCGACCGTCTTGCCGGTCGCGCCGACCTGCTTGTCGCGCGTGAAATGGCCGTTGTCGACCGCGACCCGGCTCGCGCCGATCGCCGCGCCGAACGCGCCGGCGAGCCGCTCGAACGCGCCGATGTCGGACACGCCGTTGCCGGCCGACACGATGAAATCGGCTTCCTCGAGCGCGACCTGCGCCGCGTCGATCTCGTCGAGGCCGAGATCGCGATACGGCTGCGCGGCGTCGCGGGCCGGGCGGATGAAATCGGCGGCCAGGCGCTCGCCCGCGCCGACGAACGGCAGCTTCGCCTCGACCGCGTTCGGTGCGAGCAGGATCACGTCGGGCAGCGCGCGCGTCGCGAACGCGCGGCCGGCCTGCGCATACGCGCCGACATGCCGCGCGTCGATTTCGACGATGTGCGTCGCGACGCTCGCGCCGGCCGCCGCCGCGTAACGCCGGCCGAGATCGCCGTCACCGGTCGCGTTGTCGGGCACGAACACGTGCTTCGGCGCGAGCGCGGCGACGCAGGCCTGCAACGCTTGCAGTTCGCTGTCTGGATCGAACGCGCGGCGCTCGAAGCCGGCCAGTTCCACCAGCTTGTCGACGCCGAGTTCGGCCACGTCGTCCTTCAGTTCGCCGAAGACGAGCAGCGCGACTTCGGTCTGCGCGTCGGCGAGGATGGCCGCGGCGGCGATCGCCTGTCGCGCGGGATCGTCGAGCGCGCCGCGTTCTGCGTGCGCGACCGCCAGCATCACGTGCTTCGGCGCCTGCAGCGCGCGGCGCGGCTTCGCGGCCGCCGCGCCATGACCGTGCGCAGACCAGTGCGCGGCGCTCGCATCGGCGCTGCCTGCCTCGCCGAGCGTGATGCGCTTCAGGCCCGCGGCCGTGATGACGAACGGCCGGCGCGGATCGATTCGTTTGATCGTGTTCATCGATTCACTTCACTCCAGCGAGGCGGCAACGAGTTCGGCCACGTCGAGCACGTCGGGGCGCGGGCCCACGACGCCTTCGAGCATCGCCGTGCAGTTCGGACAGGCCACCGCGACCACGTCGGCGCCGATCGTGCGCGCGTCGGCGATGCGGATGTCGGGAATGCGCTGCTTGCCGGGAATGTCGGTCAGCGGCGCACCGCCGCCACCGCCGCAGCAGCGGCCGCGCATGCCGTTGCGCTCCATCTCGACCACCTGGATGCCGATCGTCTTCAGCAGCTTGCGCGGCGCTTCCGTCTCGCCGTTGTAGCGGCCGAGATAGCACGGGTCGTGATACGTGGTGCGCTTCTCCCGCAGCGTCTCGACGGCCTTCGGTGCGATCTTGCCGCTGTCGGCCAGCTCGGCGAGATAGGTCGTGTGGTGCTTGACCGTCACCCGCAGCCCGAGTGCGCGGTATTCGTTGCGCAGGCTGTGCATCACGTGCGGGTCGGCCGTCACGATCTGCCGGTACGACAGCGTGTCGAGCGTGCCGATCAGGCGCCTCGCCATCTGCTGGAACGTCGCCTCGTCGCCGAGCCGGCGCGCGACGTCGCCCGTATCGGTTTCGGTCGAGCCGAGCACCGCGTAGTCGACGCCCGCCTTGTTCAGCACCTTGACGAATGCGCGCAGCGTGCGCTGGTAGCGCATGTCGAACGCGCCTTCGCCCGCCACGAACAGCACGTCGACCGGCTTGCCGGGCTGCGCGATGGGGGCGCTCAGGTCGACCGACCAGTCGTAGCGCGCGGCCGTGTCGTAGCCGCCCATCGTGCCCGTCTCGCGCAGGTTCGCGAGCACTTCCTGGCCCTTGCCCGGCACCGTGCCGTGCACGAGCGTGCGGTTGCGGCGCATGTCGACGATCGCGTCGACGTGCTCGATCAGCATCGGGCATTCCTGCACGCACGCGCGGCAGGTCGTGCACGACCACAGCGTCTGTTCCTCGATGAGACCCGACACGATCGGGCCGTTCGGCTCGCCGCCGTGGCGGCCGACCGCGAGGCCCGGCGTCGGGCTGCCCGCGTACGCCGCATCGGTGCCGCCGGCCATCCCGACGACGAGATCCTGGATCAGCTTCTTCGGGTTCAGCGGCTGGCCCGACGCGAACGCGGGGCACGCGGCTTCGCACTTGCCGCACTGCACGCACGCGTCGAAGCTCAGCAACTGGTTCCAGCGGAATTCGACCGGCTTCGCGACGCCGTATTCCTGGTGCTCGATGTCCGGCAGCTTCAGCGCGGTCGGCGGCGTGGCCGTGCCGTTGCCGGTGAACGCGTCGCGCGTGGCCGCGAAACGTTCCTGGCGCGGGTGGAACGCAAGGTGCAGCAGGCCGGCGATCGCGTGCTTCATCGGCCCGCCCTTCGCGGCGCCGACCGTCATCGTGAACGCGCCGACGCCGATCAGCAGCGCGCAGAGCACCGCGAACGCGCCCGACATCGCGCCGGCCGGCACCAGCATGAACAGCACGAGACCGAGCGCGAACGAACCGAGCAGCCAGGGCAGCGTATTCCACGGGCCGCGCGACAGGCGGGCCGGCACGTCCTTCGCCGCGCGCCGGCGCCACACGAACACCGCGCCGACCAGCATCGCGAGCGCCGCGAGGAAGATCAGCTTGTCGAGCCACGGCGAGTAGATCGCGAGGCCGTAGTTGACGAACACCAGCGCGAGCGCGCCGATCGCGCCGCCGGCCGTTGCGACGTGCGTCTTCGCGATGTAAGGATCGCGGGCGACCACGTGGTGCAGGTCGACGAAGTAACGCTTCGGAATCGCGAACAGGTTCGCGACGCCGAACGCGCCGGGCGCGGTGGCCCGGCCGAGCCGCCAGTACGACGAGCGCTTCGCGACCGCAAACGCGAGCCCCGCCACCGACAGCCACAACAACGCGGTAATGAGGAGGGACGGATTCATCGTTCAGAAGTCCTTGACGAGACGCAGCGAATCGTAGATCGCCCCGTGGACGTTGTGCATCGAGATGCAGTCGCCGACACGGAACAGCAGGAAGCGGCCGTTGCCGAGCTCCTCGGACAGGCACGGCTGCGGCTCGGCCGCGAACAGCGTATGCGGATCGATCTGGCCGCGGTTCAGCGATTCCGGCTTGAGCTTCCAGTACAGCGCGTCGTTCGGCGACGAACCGTTCTCGATCACCACCTGGTCGACGGCGCGCTCCTCCAGTTCTTCCGTGTATTCGTTGCGCAGCACGGCGATCTTCTTGCCGTCCTCTTCATAGACGCGATCGAGCATCGTGTTCGGCGTCGGGATCACGCCGAACGCGTACAGGCGGCGATAGAAGATCGGGAACGTCGTGCCGCCGCAATCGTCGGCCACCTTCACGTCCGGCGTGACGACCTCGACCTTCGAGCCGCGGCTCGCCATGAAATCGGCCACGCCCGCGCCGGCATGGGTGCTCACGCCGTCGAACAGCAGCACGTTCTGCTTCGGCTCGACCTTGCCGGTCAGGATGTCCCACGAGCTGACGGCCAGGCCCTCGGCCACGCCCCAGCCCGGCACCTGCCACGTGAAGCTCGACCCGCCCGTTGCAAGCACGACGATGTCCGGCTTCTCGGCCATGATCATCTTCTCGTCGGCGGCGACGCCGAGGCGCCGGTCGACGCCCAGGCGCTTCGTCTCCATGTCGAACCAGCGGATGATCCCCGACATCTGTTCGCGCTGCGGCGCCTTCGCGGCGATCATCACCTGCCCGCCCACTTCCGCGTTCTTCTCGAACAGCACGACGTCGTGGCCGCGCAGCTTCGCGACGCGCGCCGCCTCGAGGCCCGCCGGGCCCGCGCCGACCACCACGACCTTGCGCTTCGGGCCGCGCGACTTCTCGATGATGTGCGGCATCGTCGCTTCGCGCGACGTCGCGGCGTTCTGGATGCACAGCACGTCGAGGCCGTTGTACTGGCGGTCGATACAGTAGTTCGCGCCGACGCACTGCTTGATCTCGTCCTCGCGGCCGTCGCGGATCTTGATCACCATGTGCGGATCGGCGATCTGCGCGCGCGTCATGCCGACCAGGTCGATCATCCCGTTGGCGAGCAGGCGCTCGGCCTGGCCCGCGTCGCGGATGCTCTGCGCGTGCATCACCGGAATCTTGACGACCGACTTGATGCCGGCCGCGAGGTGCACGAACGGCTCCGGCGGCAGCGCCATCGGCGGCATGCAGTTGGCGATCGTGTTGTGCGTATCGCCGCCCGAACCGACCACGCTCAGGTAGTCGATCAGGCCCGTCTCCGACATCGCCTGCGCGATTTCCTTCAGCGCGTCGTGATCGAGGCCGTCCTCGTGGAATTCGTCGCCGCACATGCGCAGGCCGACGCAGAAATCCGCGCCGACCGCCTCGCGCACGGCCGTCAGCACCTCGATGCCGAAGCGCAGGCGGTTCTGCAGGCTGCCGCCCCATTCGTCGGTCCGGTGGTTCGAGCGCTTGCTCCAGAACTGGTCGATCAGGTGCTGGTGGGCGGCCGAGATTTCGATGCCGTCCATGCCGGCCGCCTTCACGCGCTTCGCGGCCGCCGCGAAATCGCCGATGATGCGGCGGATCTCCTCGATCTCGATGATCTTCGCATTGCCGCGGTGCACCGGTTCGCGCACGCCCGACGGCGACATCAGGTGCGGCCAGTGCTCGCCGTGGAACGACGAGCGGCGGCCCATGTGCGTCGCCTGGATCATGATCTTCGCGCCGTGCCGGTGCATCGTGTCGGCCAGGCGCGTGAGCGGATCGATGATCTTGTCGGTCGACAGGTTCACCGATTTCCACCAGCCTTGCGGGCTGTCGATCGACACCGGGCTCGAGCCGCCGCAGATCGCCAGGCCGACGCCGCCTTTCGCCTTCTCTTCGTAGTAGCGGATGTAACGGTCGCCCGGCAGGCCGCCCGGCTCGGCATACACCTCCGCGTGCGCGGTGCTGACGATCCGGTTGCGCAGCGTCAGCTGGTTCAGCTGCATGGGTTTGAACAGGTGGGGATAACGCATCGCTGGCGACCTCTGGCGTTCGAATGTCTCGTGTTGCGGGTGTGTGTCGTGTCGGCGTATCGGTGCGTCAGTGGGCGATCGGCGACACTTCGAAGACGCAGTGGTCGTGATGCTCGGCCGCGCACTGCACTTCCCTCGATTGCGCGCGCGGCGCGCCCTTGCCTTCCGGCGTCGTGTCGTTGACCCAGTCCATCGCGCCCGCGAACCAGCCGGCGAACATGTAGCAGAGCTTGCCTTCCTTGCCCGGCTGCTGCAGCACGAACGACGAGTGGCGCAGCTCGATCTTCGCGCGCGCACCGGCCGGATCGGCCTCGATGATCGAGAACAGGCCCCAGCCGCGCTGCGACAGGCGCTTCAGGTAGTGCTCGAACACGGCCATGCCGGTCAGGCCGTGCAACTTCGCTTCCTTGTCGCACCAGTGGTACGCGGACTTGTAGCCGGCCTTGTAGAGAATGTCGGCATACGCGTCGACGCCGAGCGCCTCCTCGACGGCGACGTGGTTGTTCGTGAAGAAGTGGCGCGGCACGTACAGCATCGGCAGCGCGTCGGTGGTCCAGACGCCGGTATCGGGATCGACGTTGATCGGCAGTTGCGGTTGCATCGTGGTGACTCCGTGAGGAAATTGGCCGCGCGGCTCGGGCGCAGGCGCGACATCGTCCGCGCGCCCGCGCGGCTGGCGCGGGCACGTCCGATTTTTCTTGTGTCGAATCGCTGGCGGTGAAGCGGTTGGCGGATGCGACGCTTACGCGCCCCACACGTCCTTGAACACGCGCACCCAGTTCTCGCCCATGATTTTGCGGATGCGCGACTCCTTCCAGCCGTGGCGCTCCATCGCGGCGGTCAGGTTCGGGAATTCGCCGATCGTGCGGATGCCGTCCGGGTTGATCACCTTGCCGAAGTTCGTCAGTTGGCGATAGCGGCCCTTGTCGTGCGTCAGCATGTCGAAGAATTCCTTCGCGAAATCCTGCGTGAAGTCGGTGCCGATGCCGACCGCGTCCTCGCCGATCAGGTTCACGACGTAGTCGATCGCCTCGATGTAGTCGTCGATATTCGCCTCGATCCCACGCTTCAGGAACGGCGCGAACATCGTCACGCCGACGAAGCCGCCCGCATCGGCGATCTCCTTCAGCTGTTCGTCGCTCTTGTTGCGCGGGTGCTCCTTCAGGCCCGACGGCAGGCAGTGCGAATAGCACACCGGCTTCTTCGAGAACGCGATCGCTTCCGACGACGTATTGCCGCCCACGTGCGACAGGTCGACCATGATGCCGACGCGGTTCATCTCGGTGATCACTTCGCGGCCGAAGTCCGACAGCCCGCCGTCGCGTTCGTAGCAGCCGGTGCCGACCAGGTTCTGCGTGTTGTAGCAGAGCTGCACGACGCGCACGCCCATGTCGGCGAACGCTTCGATGTAGCCGAGGTTGTCCTCGAACGCGTGCGCGTTCTGGAAGCCGAGGATGATCCCGGTCCTGCCTTCCTTCTTCGCGCGGAAGATGTCTTCCGTCGTGCGTACCAGCGTCAGCAGCTCGCCGTTGTCGCGGATCTTCTTCTTCATCACGCCGATGTTGTCGACGGTCTTGGTGAAGTTCTCCCACACCGACACCGTGCAGTTCGCGGCCGTGATGCCGCCGAGTCGCATGTCCTCGAACACGGGTTTCTCGAACTTCGAGATGTTCAGGCCGTCGATGATGATGCTGTCTTGATGCAGCGTGCTCATGGGGTGCTCCAGTATTGTCGGGTCGGTCGGATCAATAGATCGGGAAGCGTTCGCACAACGCGAAGATTTCCCGGCGCACGCGCTGCTCCGTCGCGTGGTCGCCTTCCGGGTTCGCGCGCAGCGCGTCGAACACTTCCAGGATCAGGCGGCCCACTTCGCGGAATTCCGCCACGCCGAAGCCGCGCGTCGTGCCGGCCGGCGTACCGAGGCGGATGCCGGACGTGACGGTCGGCTTCTCGGTGTCGAACGGAATGCCGTTCTTGTTGCAGGTGATGCCCGCGCGCTCCAGCGCCTGCTCGACCGGCGCGCCCTTCAGGCCCTTCGGGCGCAGGTCGACCAGCAGCAGGTGGTTGTCGGTGCCGCCCGTGACGAGATCGACGCCGCCGGCCTTCAGCACTTCGCCGAGCGCCTGCGCGTTCGCGAGCACGTTGTCGATGTAGGTCTTGAAGTCCGCATGCAGCACCTCGCCGAACGCGACGGCCTTGCCGGCGATCACGTGCATCAGCGGGCCGCCCTGCAAGCCGGGGAACACGGCCGAGTTGATCTTCTTCGCGATCTCCTCGTCGTTGGTCAGCACGAAGCCGCCGCGCGGGCCGCGCAGCGTCTTGTGGGTGGTCGACGTGACGACGTGCGCATGGTCGACCGGGTTCGCGTGGCGGCCCGCGGCGATCACGCCGGCGATGTGCGCCATGTCGACCATCAGCTTCGCGCCGACGCTGTCGGCAATCTTGCGGAAGCGCGCGAAATCGAGCGCGCGCGGGTATGCCGAGAAGCCGGCGATGATCAGGTTCGGCTTGTGCTGGTGCGCGAGTTCCTCGACCTGGTCGTAGTCGATCAGCAGCGTGTCGCGGTTCACGCCGTACTGGACCGCGTTGAACCACTTGCCCGACAGCGCCGGCTTCGCGCCGTGCGTCAGGTGGCCGCCCGCATCGAGCGACATGCCGAGCACCGTGTCGCCCGGCTTCGCCAGCGCGAGCATCACCGCGCCGTTCGCCTGCGCGCCCGAGTGCGGCTGCACGTTCGCGTAGCCGGCGTTGAAGATCTGCTTTACGCGGTCGATCGCGAGCGCCTCGACTTCGTCGGCGAATTCGCAGCCGCCGTAGTAGCGCTTGCCGGGATAGCCTTCCGCATACTTGTTGGTCAGCACCGAGCCCTGCGCCTCGAGCACGGCGCGCGACACGATGTTTTCCGACGCGATCAGCTCGACCTGCGACTGCTGACGCTCGAGTTCCTTCAGGATGGCGCTGCGTACCGGCGCGTCACGCTCGGCAAGGGGCTGCGAGAAGAAAGGCTGGGTGTTCGACATAGGGCGTCCGTGACGAAGAATAAAGGGCTGCAACCGAAGCTCGAGGCCCGCCCTGCCTGGGGTTTCCGTACGTCCCGTGCAAGGCTGCCGACGGCTCTATTCTTGTCGTTCGGATTTTCGGCGGATTGATGAATTTAGACGCGTTCTTTGCCTTTTCCGCCATGCGCGTCCGTTTTATACAAGTGACCGGTCGTGCTTTTCCGGACGACCGGGCACCCCGCCGCCGCCGGTTCATCCGTGAACAGGCACGCCGGCGGTGCGGCTGCCGCCCGCTCGGGGTGCAGCGCGTCACGAATACGGTGCAGCGCAGCATGCGGCTTTCGGCCAGACAACGTATGGAGCTAGGGTTTAGCCGTATGGCACGCTTGTTGCGCTGGCTCACACAATACCGCTGCCCGATCCGTGCCTCCCGGGCGTAAAGCTATTAGAGATTCTAGGAACGCTCCCCATGTCGCCCGACCGCACAGCGTCGCTGTCCCACTTCGCGTTCATGCCGTTGCCGAATTTCACGATGATCGCGTTCACCAATGCGATCGAGGTGCTTCGGATGGCGAACTACCTGAGCGGCCAGCCGCTCTACCGCTGGTCGATCATCAGCCCGGAGGGCGGACCGGTCACGGCGAGCAACGGCCTGACGGTCGACACGGGCCCGGCGGAATGCGTGGGGCAGCCGGACATCGTGTTCGTGTGCGGCGGCGTCGACGTGCAGCGCGCGACCACGCCGGCCCACCTGTCGACGCTGCGTCGCTTCGCGCGTGCGGGCATCCCGCTCGGCAGCCTGTGCACGGGCACCTATGCACTCGCGAAATCGGGGCTGCTCGCGGGCTACGCGTGCGCGATCCACTGGGAAAACATGTCGGCGCTGAAGGAGGAGTTTCCCGACACGCGCTTCCTGAAGGAACTGTTCGTGATCGACCGCGACCGCATCACGTGCACGGGGGGCGTCGCACCGCTCGACATGATGCTGAACCTGATCGCCGCGCGGGTGGGCACCGCGCGCGTCACGCAGATCGCCGAGCAGTTCATCGTCGAACACGTGCGCGACACGAGCGCGCAGCAACGCATGCCGCTGGTCGCGCGCCTCGGCTCGGCGAACAAGTCGCTGTTCGAAGTGATCTCGCTGATGGAGAACAACATCGAGGAGCCGCTGTCGCGCGAGGAACTCGCACGGCTCGCGAACATGTCGCAGCGGCAACTGCAGCGCCTGTTCCGCGAGCATCTGGGGATGACGCCGACGCACTACTACCTGACGCTGCGGCTGCGCCGCGCGCGCGAACTGCTGCTGCAGACCGACATGTCGATCATGCACATCACGATGGCGTGCGGCTTCCAGTCGGCGTGCCACTTCAGCAAGAGCTATCGCGACGCGTTCGGCGTCGCGCCGACCCGCGAACGCCGCAAGCAGGTCGCGCCGCTGGCGCAGGGCGCGGCGAGCAGCAGCCCGTCGTATCCAGCACTGGCGATCCATGCGTGAAGCGCAATTCGTGCTCTCGTGAGAAAGCGACCTGCCGGGTCGCTTTTTTTGCGTGGGCGATGGATTGCCGAGACTTTCTCGCAGGCACCCGCCCTGGGCGATTCATTTTTCCAGACCGGACTTCGTCGCGCGGCACGTAGCGATCGCGTGCCGTGCTGCCGTCGCCGGCGTGCATGCCCGACTCTTCGGCGCGTTCATTCCGTTCGTCCGGCTCTGACGGCTGGATTCCGGTGGAAGTCGTTCGCTGCTTGTCCTGATCCGCATTCGCCGATGCGTTCGCGGCAAGCGACGAGTTGATCCGGCGCAGCAACGAAAACGGGCGGCCCGTTTCCGGCGCCGCCCGTCCTGCATCTTGCGTATCGAACGCTAGCGCATCACGCTGCCAGCAACCCGTGCGGGTCGATGACGAACTTGCGCGGCGCGCCGCCGTCGAACTTCTTGTAGCCCTCGGGCGCCTGGTCGAGCGAGATCACCTCGACGTTGACGATCTTCGCGATCGGCAGCCGGTCGAACAGGATCGCCTGCATCAGGTTGCGGTTGTACTTCAGCACCGGCGTCTGGCCCGTGAAGAACGAATGCGACTTCGCCCAGCCGAGGCCGAAGCGGATGCTCAGGCTGCCGTGCTGCGCGGCCTTGTCCTTCGCGCCCGGATCGTCCGTCACGTACAGGCCCGGGATGCCGATCGCGCCGGCCGGCCGCGTGATTTCCATCAGCGAGTTCAGCACCGTGGCGGGCGCCTCCTCCGCGTGGCCCGACGAACCGTGGCCGTGCGCCTCGAAGCCGACGCAGTCGACCGCGCAGTCGATCTCGGGCACGCCGAGGATCTGCTCGATCTGTTCGCCGAGCGACGCATCCTTCGACAGGTCGACCGTCTCGAAGCCCATCGCCTTCGCATGCGCGAGGCGTTCGGCGTTCATGTCGCCGACGATCGTCACGGCCGCGCCGAGCAGGCGCGCCGACGCGGCCGCCGCCATCCCGACCGGGCCCGCGCCCGCGATATAGACCGTCGAGCCCGGCTTCACGCCCGCGCTCACCGCACCGTGATAGCCGGTCGGCAGGATGTCGGACAGGCAGGTCAGGTCGCGGATCTTCGCCATGGCCTGGTCGCGGTCCGGGAATTTCAGCAGGTTGAAATCCGCATACGGCACGAGCACGTACTCGGCCTGACCGCCGATCCAGCCGCCCATGTCGACGTAACCGTATGCGCCGCCCGCGCGTGCCGGGTTCACGTTCAGGCACACGCCGGTATGCGTGTCCTTGCACATCGCGCAGCGACCGCACGCGACGTTGAACGGCACCGACACGAGATCGCCGAGCTTCAGCGTCTCGACGTCGCGGCCGATCTCGACCACTTCGCCGGTGATCTCGTGACCGAGCACGAGGCCGACCGGCGCGGTCGTGCGGCCGCGCACCATGTGCTGGTCCGACCCGCAGATGTTCGTGCTCACCACTTTCAGGATCACGCCGTGGCCGATCGCGCGGCCGCTCGGGTCGACCATCTTCGGATAATCGATTTTCTGGACTTCGACCTGGCCCGGCCCAAGATAGACGACACCTCGATTGCTGCTCATCGTATTGTCTCCATGTCTCGTTGGATCGCGCGGCGGTGCGCCGGCCCATGCGGCGCACACGCAACGTGCTGTTCGAGAGTAGTCCGGGAGGCGGGGGCGCCGATGTCTCAAACGCGACACGCGCTTGAACGGCGCCGACATCGATGGCGGGAATGAGAAAGTCGGGTGGGCGGCGGCGGGCAGACTGAAAGGCGGGCACGCATCGCCGGACTTGCCGGCCCTGCCCCCGTTCCGGTGGATGTCACCCGCCCTGATTCTCGCGAATGACCGCGGCAGCCGCCGCTTCCGCTTCGCTCGCCACCCCGTCATGCACGCGCGTGCTGACGGCCGGCGTCGGCGCCTCGCTGTCGAGCGCGTGGCCGTTGCGGTCGTGCGTGTCGACCGTCGCTCGCATCGACAGCCCGACGCGCAACGGATGCGCGGCGAGATCGCGCGGATCGATCGCGATCACCACCGGCACGCGCTGCACGACCTTGATCCAGTTGCCAGCCGCATTCTGCGACGGCAGCATCGAGAACGCGCTGCCGGTGCCGGCCGAGAAGCCCTGCACGCGGCCGCGATAGGTCACGCGCGAGCCGTAAAGATCCGATGCGACCTCGACCGGCTGCCCGATGCGCATGTGGCGGATCTGCCCTTCCTTGAAATTCGCCTCGATCCACAGCCGGTCGAGCTGCACGATCGACATCAGCGGCACGCCGGGCCCGACCTGCTGGCCGGCCTGCACCGAGCGCTGACCAATCGTGCCGTCGACCGGCGCAACGATCGTCGTGCGCTTCAGGTTCCGGTACGCGAGCCTGAACTGCGCGGCGGCCTGCACGACGGCCGGGCTTTCGGCGACGGGCAGCTTGCTGCCGAGCGCGCGCGCCGCGTCGAGCTGCGCCTGCGCGGCCGCGAGATTCGCCTGTGCGCCGACGACCGCCGCGCGCGCCCTGGCCAGTTCCTCGGGCGCGACGATCTCGACCGATGCGCCCGAGCGTGCGGCGAGCGCGCGCTGCGCCAGCGACAGGTCGGCTTGCCGCGCGTTCACGGCCGCGACATACATCGCGTTCGATATCCTCGCGTTCGCGACCTGCCGCACGGCCTGCGCGAGCTGCGCCTTCGCCTGCGCGAACGCGACGGACGCCTCGGTGTCGTCGAGCTTCACGAGCGTCTGCCCGGCGCGCACGGCCTGCGTATCGGCGACCACCACGTCGGTCACGGCGCCCGGGATCTGCGCGGCGACCTGCACGATGCTGCCCGCGACGTACGCATCGTCGGTGTCCTCGTAGTAGCGGTCGCTCAGAAACCAGTAGGCGATCCACGCGAGCGCGGCCAGCAGCACGACCGCGAGGAACACGGTGAAGCGCTTGCGGCGGGTCGCCCGGCGCGCGTCGAGTGCGGGGTCGTTCAGCGCGGCCGGCGGCGCAACGGTATGAAGGTTGTCGTGGTGCATCAGTCGCTTTGCGTAACGATCAGACGATCGTGCTGGAACAATGGAATCGGCGGTATGACCGACTGGCTCGGCACCGGAATCGCGGCCGCCGTGCGGGCGAGAACGGGGGTGCCGCGAGGCGACGTGCCGGGAACCGGCGCGCTTGCGGTGGCGTCGCGCCGCACGGATCCGACGCTCGCGGCAGCCACGGCCGGCGGCTCCACCGGCGGCCGGCTCGCGGTCGCGGCCGTCGGCTCACGCGCGGCCAACGTCGCGGCCGGTTCGGGTGCGCCGGTCGCCGCGCCACGCGCGGCCGCCCCGCTGCGCGCCCGATGCGCGGCCGGCGCCTGCGCAACCGTCGCGCCCGCATCGAACCCGCCGCCCAGCGCGCCGATCAGCCCGACCCGCAGCGTCCGCTGCCGGCCGAGCAACGCGATCATCTGCGCACGCTCGTCGATCAGCGTGAGATCCGCGACGTCCACATCCTTCTGCATCAGCACGCCGCGCCGGTGACGGTCGGTCGCGATCTCCACGATCTTCTGCGCGGCGGCAACCGCCTCTTGCTGCTGCGCGACGAGCGTCTGCGACGTCCGCAGCGACGTGACGAGCTGCGCGACCTGCCCGAGCGCGTCGTCGACGGTCTTGTTGTACATCCCGATCGCCACGTCGGCCTGCGCGACGTCCGCGCCGAGCTTCGCCTTCAGCCGGCCCCGGTCGAATACCGGCAGCGAGATCGCCGGGCCGACCGAACCGGCGAGTGCATCGCGCGAGAACAACGACGCGGGCGTCAATGCGAACACGCCGCCGAGCGCGACGAGATTCACGTCCGGATAGAACTGCGCACGCGTCGAGTCAGCATTCGCGAAGGCGGCTTCGACGCGCAGCCGCGCCGCGACGATGTCGGGCCGGCGGCCGAGCAGGCCGGCCGGCAGCCGCGCGGGCAGCCCGCCGCCCGCGAACGCGCCGACGCGCGGCCGCTGCAGCGCAAGCCCGCGCTCGGGGCCGCGGCCCGACAGCACGCCGAGCTGCAGTTGCGCGAGCTTGATCTGTTCGTCGGTCAGCGCGATCTGCGCGAGCAGCTTGCTGCGCCTGATCGACGCGTCGCTGGCGTCGTACGCGTTGTCGAGCCCGCGCGCGGTGCGCTCGCGCAGCACGGTCGTCACGCGCTGGCTGACCGTCAGCTTCTGCTGCAGCAGATCCTGCGTCGCATACGCCTGGTCGAGCTGGCAATACACGGTGACGATCGCGACCGCCAGCGTGAGCCGCACCTGCTCGGCTTCGACCCGCGCCGCCTCGCGCAGCGACATCAGGCTCTTCGTCGCGGCGCGGTTCTTGCCCCACAGGTCGAGCTGGTAGTTCAGCCCGACGAACACCGACGACGGCGATACGTTCGGATCGCCGAAGATCTCGACCGGCACGCGATAGCCGCCGACCGACACGTTGGCGACGTCGTCGCCCGGCTTCGGCATCCGCGCGCGGCTGACCGTCGCGCCGGCGGTGCCCGTCAGCCCCGTCAGCGAATCGAACTGCTGGAGCTGCGCCTGCGCGATCCGCAGCCGCGCCTGCGCGACCTGCAGGTCCGGGTTGTTCCGCGCCGCCTCGGCCACCAGCGTATCGAGCTGGGGATCCTGGAGCTGCTTCACCCAGTCGGGCGCGGGCCAGGTGCCGTTCGCCGTGGGGCCGGCCGTGTGCGCGAGCGCATCGGCGGCCGGCGCGCGCAGCGCCGCCGAAGGCAGGAAACCCGACGGCACGCATCCGCCCAGCGCCAGCAACGCCGCCGCTACGGCGATCATCGGACCGCCCTTCCCGCCACGCGCCGGCCCCGCCGTTTTCTTCACACGCCGCATCGCGCCCCTCACCCCTGCTGAATGCGCTGCGCGCGCGCGGCCAGACGCGGCCTTGTGCGCTCGAGCGGGCCGAGCCGGCCGAACAGGCCGTCCGCGACACCGAACAGGATGCCGGCGAGCTTCGCGCGCTTGTCCCGTTCGACGAGCGCGATCTGCACGATCTGCCACAGCGTCAGCAGGTTCGGCACGATCGCCACCGGAAAGCGCAGCCCGTACTGCATCCCGAGCTGCACCGCGTTGCGCGCGCTGTAGTAGCGCCGTTGCCACGAGTGATTCATCGACGTCATTTCAAAAGGGCCGATCGCGTGGCGCTGCTTCGCGCCGATCCGGTGCGACAGCACCAGCGACGGCACGACATAGAGCGGCACGTTGCGCGACAACGCGCGGAAGCTGTATTCGGTGTCGACGTGATCGATGAACAGCGTCTCGTCGAAGCGGCCGAGCACGCCGAACGCGTCGCGCGACACGACACAGCCCGACGAGATCAGGAACGCGCAGCGCTGCAGCGGCGCGCCCGGCTCGATGCGCAGGCGGCGCAGCCCGATCCCGTTGGTCGAGAGCTCTGGCAGGAAGCTGCGCGCGTTCTCGTCGAAGATGCGCGGGCCGGCCAGGAACGCACGCCCGGCGAGCCGCGCGCAGACATCGCGCATCGCCGGGAAATATGCGGCCGGCACCGTCGAATCCTGGTCGAACAGCGCGACGGCGTCGATGCGGTCGCGAAACAGCGCCGCGAGCCCCGCGTTGTACGCGCCCGCGATTCCACCGCGATTGCCGTGATGCAGCAGCGCGATGCCTTCGCGCGCGCACAGCCCGCTCGCGCGCGCGTCGGGCTGCGGCGTGTTGTCGACGACGAGCAGCGCGTCGCTCGCGTGCCGCCACGCACGCAGTGCGTCGAGCTGTGCATCGCTCGGGTAATACAGGATCACGAGTGCGCCGAGTGTCGCCATGTTCCTCTCCTCAATGCCCGAACGACGCCGCCGCGCCGCGCTTCGGCCGCGTCAGCCACATCATGGCCGCGAGCGCGAGACACGTCATGCTCGCCATCCAGAACATGTCGTTGGTCGCCATCATGTAGGCCTGCTGCATCACGACCTGGTGCAGCGTCGTCAGCTCGCGCACGCCGTCCACGCCCATTGCGTTCAGCGTGTGCACGAAGCGCTGCGTGTTCGCCGATGCATGCGTGACCGATTGCGACACGACGTCGTAGTGATAGGTCGCGCGGTTCTCCCACAGCGTCACGCTCATCGCGGTGCCGAACGCGGCCGACAGCGTGCGCAGGAAGTTCGACAGGCTCGACGCGGCGGCGAGCCGGTCGTCCGGAATCCGCGACAGCGTCGCGGCGGTCAGCGGAATGAAGAAGCACGGCAGCCCGATGCCCTGGATCAGCCCCGGCGCGGCAATCTGCGCGAAGGTCATCTTCAGCGTGAAATGCGCGTCCCACGCGAGCACGGCCGCGAACACGAGGAACCCGAACGTCGCGAGCACGCGCGCATCGAAGCGGTGCGCATGCAGCCCGACGAGGATCGAGAACACCAGCGCGAGCACGCCGAGCGACGCGGTCGCGAGCCCCGCGTGAAACGCGTTGTAGCCCATCACGGCCTGCATCCACAGCGGGAACACGACGCCGACCACCGAGAAGCTCATCATCCCCAGCGAGATGATCAGCACGCAGAACGAGAACGTGCGGTCCCGGAACAGGCCGAGATCGACGACGGGGTGCGCCTCGCCCGCCTCCCAGATCAGCAGCGACACGATCGAGAGCCCCGCGACCACCGCGAGCGTGACGATCAGCGGCGAATCGAACCAGCCGCGATCGTGGCCGAGGTCGAGCATCGCCTGCAGCGACCCGACGCCGATCACGAGCAGCACGATGCCCGGCACGTCGATGGAGCCGGCGGCGCCGCGTTGCGCATCGGGGCGCAGCATCGCGGTGCAAACCGCGAACGTGAACAGCCCGATCGGCAGGTTGATCAGGAAGATCCATGGCCACGAGAAGTTGTCGACGATCCAGCCGCCGACCACCGGCCCGAAGATCGGCGCGAGCAGCACCGTCATCGCCCACAGCGCGAGCGCGATCGTGCGCTTGTCGGGCGGAAACGTGCGCAGCAGGATCGTCTGCGACAGCGGCACCATCGGCCCCGAAAACAGCCCCTGCAGCGCGCGGCAGATCACCAGCACGTGCAGGTCGCGCGCGAGCCCGCACAGCAGCGACGTGAGCGTGAACAGCAGCACCGCGCCGACGAACAGCCGCAACTCGCCGACGCGGCGCGCGAGCCAGCCCGTCAGCGGCACCGCGATCGCGGCCGCGACCGAGTACGAGCTGATCACCCAGGTGCCCTGGCTGTTCGATACGCCGAGACTGCCGGAGATCGCCGGCACCGCGACGTTCGTCACGGTCGAGTCGAGCACCTCGATGAAGGTCGCGAGCGACAGCGCGAACGTCAGCAGCGCGAGCCGGATGCCGCGCACCGGTTGCGCGGCCGGCGCGGGCGCCGGCGGGTCGAACGCGGACGGCGCGGCGGGCCCGTCGCGAAGCGGCGACGCGGTGCTCATGCGCCCGCCACCGCGGCGGCGGGCCGCGCGGCCGCCTGACCGCGCGCCGGCACGAAGCGCTCGATGAAATCGGCGGCTGTATCGCAACCGTCCCGTTCGGCCGCGAGCAGTGCGCGCACGCGTGCCGCGTGCATCGTGAATGCGGATTCGCCGAGCACGCGTGCGAGCGCCGCGCCGAGCCGCGCGCCGTCCACCGGGCCGTCGACGCGCAACCCGCAGCCGCTCGCGGCGACGCGTTGCGCATTGTCGAACTGGTCGTGCGCGAACGGCGTGACAACCTGCACGACGCCGGCCTCGAACGCGAGCGACGCGGTGCCGATCCCGCCGTGATGCACGAGCGCGCGGCAACGCGGCAGCAGCGCGCGCATCGGCAGGAAGCGGCGCACGAGCAACCGGTCGTCCTGCGCCGCCGCGTCGTGCGGCGTCAGCAGGATTCCGCGCGCGCCGGTCGCGCGCAACGCGTCGGCCACCGCGCGCGCATACGCCGCGTGATCGATGTGCGTCGAACCGGCCGTCAGCACGACCGGCGGCTCGCCCGCCGCGAGAAACGCATCGAGCGCGGCATCTTCGTCGGGCGTCGCGATGTCGTTGAACAACGGAAAACCGCTTTGCAGATGATTGCGCGGCCAGTCCGGCTGCGGCGGCGCGAACCAGCCGGGAAACAGGCACAGCACGCCGTCGGTCGAATGCAGCCAGCGGCCGAGCACGCGCCGCGCAGGAGCGAGCCCGAGATCGCGGCGCACCGCGTTGAGCGCGGGGCCGCACGCGCGATCGAGCACCTGCCGCTCGATCAGCGTCATCAGCGCCGCCTTCACGGGCAGCGGCCAGCGTGCGGGAATCGTCAGGCGCGGGTGCGTGGGCGGCGCATGGGCGGACAGCAGCGTCGACGGCGACACCTGCACCGACACGTACGGCGTGCCGTGCAGCTCCTGCATGAAGCGCGCGGAGAACGCCCACAGCGTGCCGACCAGCACCGTATCGCCGTCGGTCAGCGCGCGCAGCGCGTCGTAATGCGGCCGCAGCGTCGGCGCGATCACCTGCCACAGCGTGCGGAACGACGTGCGCGGATCCCACAGCGCGGGATTCGCCATCGCGGCCTCGTATTCGGCCGCGGTGCCGATCGGCACGAAGGCGAAGCCGCCACGGCGCACGGTCGCCTCGAACGGCGCGTGCGTGCAGAACACGACGTCGTGACCGCGCGCCGCGAGCGTGCGCGCGACGCCGAGCAACGGATGCACGTCGCCCGCCGAGCCGATCGCGGTCACGATCATCTTCGCCATCGCGCGCCTCGCGGAATCAGTAGAAGCCGGGAATCAGCGCCGCGACCTCGCGGCGGTACTGCGTGTACGCCGGCCCGAAGTGCCCGGTCAGCCAGCTCTCCTCGACGCGCACCTTGTAGGCGAGCGACGCGAACACGAGCAGCACGCCGAGCGCGCCGCGCCATTCGGCGCCGATCAGCGCGGCGCCGACCAGCGCGATCAGGCAGCCGGTGTAGATCGGATGCCGCACGAGCGCGTAGGGCCCGGTGCGGATGAGCTCATGGTCGTCCTTCAGCGTGACCGACACGCTCCAGTTCGCGCCGAGATGCAACCGCGCCCACACCGAGAACAGCAGGCCGGCCACCAGCACCGCAAGCCCGCACTGCGTCTGCAGCCCGAAGCGCTGCCAGTCGGGCACGAGCGCCTGCCACGACGGATCGGGCAGGATGATCAGCGCGCCGCCGACGATCAGCGGAATCGACTGCAGCGTGCGCGAGCGCGACGCCTCCTTGCGCACGGTTGCCTTCACGCCCTGCGAAGTGGCGATCCAGTAGGCGAGCCACGCGGCCCACGGAACGACGATGGCGATGGTCTGAACGATATTCACGGCTGGCCTGCCTCGTGTGGATGGGAATTCGGATGCGCCGCGCGCGCGGGCCATGCCGGACGCGCGGCACGCGGCGTCACGACGACAGCATGGGCAGCGCCGCGGGCGCGCACGCCTGCGCGGCGGCGGCGAAGGCAATGCCGGCCGCGGCCGGCGACCCGTCGCAGAAAAAGTCGAGCAGCGCCGCACGGGTGCATTCGCGCTGCGCGCGGCCTTCGATGTCGAGGAAATGCCCGGCGTCCGGCACCGTCGCGAAGCGCGCGCGCGGCACGTGCGCGCCGAGCTGGCGCACGTCGGCGGGCGTCGTGTATTCGTCGCGCTCGCCGTTCAGGAACAGCAGCTCGCAGCCGATGTTCGAGAACTCGCTGAAATAGCGCTCGGGCTGCAGCGACAGGATCTGGTCGACGTGGAACGCGACCTGGTCCTGCTCGTCGCGCGGCAGGCGCGTGAGATACCGGTAGTTGTACAGCTTCATGATGCGCGGCAGGTAGCGGCCGACGGTGTCATTCAGGAGTTGCGCGGCCTTCAGGTTCTCGCCGGCCGCGATGTGGTCGCGGGCGCGCGTCACGTAGTCGACCATCGCGTCGTTCAGGAACGGCGAGAACGAGCAGATCGCCGCGCGCCGCACGCTCGGGCAGCCGCGCGCGAGCGCGAACAGCGACGCGACGCCGCCCCACGACACCGAGACGAGGTACGCGGGCGCGAAGCGCTCGACCAGGTACTGCAGGATCGCGGCCTCATCGTCCTTCGTCAGGATGAAGCAGCCCGGGTTGTGCTGGCGCGACTGCCCCGCGTACGGCAGGTCGAAGCAGATCGTGTTGATTCGCTCGCCGAGATACTGGACGGTCTGCCCGAACGACGCGGTCGTCGCGAGCGCACCGTTGACGAGCATCGCCGTGTCGAACGACGGGTCGAACACGTTTCGTTCGACGTAGACCTTCAGACCATTCGGCAGCGAAACCACGTGTTTTTCGGTCAGCATCGTCGTTCTCCGGTGGGCGCGGCGTATCGACGTCGCGGCATGCTGCAGGTGCGCAATGACTGCGCCGGTTTTCGCGCGCAATCCGAATCGCGCGGTTTGGCCAATGCACCGCGGCAATAACTGCGGCACCGATTCATTCCTCGTTGTGCGGGGCCATACTAATACGGACAATATTACTCACTCAAGTCATCCCAACGATGCCCTCTACTCTGTCAGGGAACAGGGGAAATTCAGATAATTTCCGTATTTTTTATGGTAGGCGGAATCCGTTCGAGGGTGCCCGCAATCGTTTGCCAGCCGCTGATGAGCCCCCGTTTTTTTTCAACAAATACACATAAAATCAATGACTTGAGAAAGTTACACCACCCGATTCAAACGAATTTTCATGAATGAATCGTGACGCAGTTTCGCGGATCGATTTCAACGCTTCACCGAATCTCACATTGCTCAATACTCTTTCATTCGGTAATCGCTTCGGAGCCTGCAACGATTAACCCGATTGATTGCCCGCTTCAAAATGCGTTTCAAACAAACTCCAGCATTTTTAATCATCTTTCAATTATTTTTCCGCACCTGCACAACACGCTGAAAAGTGCCGTCGTCACGCGTCGAATGTTGGCCTCCAACCTCCGACCCCGATTTTTTGTTGATTGAACGATCAATAAAAAACCGCTAAGCTCTCGACTTCCATGGACGGCCCGTCCGGGCGAAGGGAGTCGCGATGCCGAAAGTCGGAATGCGGGAGATTCGCCGCGCGCAGTTGATCGACGCCACGCTGCGTTCGATCGACGAGGCGGGGCTGTCCGGCACGACGCTCGCGTCGGTCGCGCAGCGCGCGAAGATCTCGACGGGCATCGTCAGCCATTACTTCGGCGACAAGGACGGCCTGCTCGAAGCGACGATGCGGCACGTGCTGCGCGATCTGTGGCAGGCCACCACGCGCCGTCGCGCGGCGGCGCGCAAGGATCCGCGCTCGCGGCTGCGTGCGATCGCCGCCGCGAACTTCGACGATACGCAGGTCAGCGCGCCCGTGATGAAGACGTGGCTCGCGTTCTGGTCGCAGAGCATGCACGACCCGATGCTCAAGCGCCTGCAGCACGTCAACACGCGGCGCCTCCATTCGAACCTGTGCGCCGAATTCGCGAAGGCGCTGCCGCGCACGAAGGCGCGTGAAGCCGCCGGCGGCCTCGCCGCGCTGATCGACGGCCTGTGGCTGCGCGGCGCGCTCGCCGGCAGCCCGATCGACACCCGGGCTGCATTGAAGCTCGCCCACGATTACATCGACCTGCTGCTCGCGTCCGCCTGACGCGTCGCGCAGTCGCCCTCAAGGAGATCCTCATGTCCGTATTCGGTTTGCAGCGCCTCTACATCGACGGCGGTTACGTCGACGCCACGAGCGGCAAGACTTTCGACACCTTCGATCCCGCCACCGGCGAACTGCTCGCGCAGGTGCAGCAGGCGAGCGCGGCCGACGTCGACCGTGCGGTCGCGTCCGCCCGCGAAGGCCAGCGCGAATGGGCGGCGATGACCGCGATGCAGCGCTCGCGCATCCTGCGCCGCGCGGTCGACCTGCTGCGCGAGCGCAACGACGAGCTCGCGGCGCTGGAAACGCGCGACACCGGCAAGCCGATCGCCGAGACGCTCGCGGTCGACATCGTCACCGGCGCGGACGTGATCGAGTACTACGCAGGCCTCGCCACCGCCATCGAAGGGCTGCAGGTGCCGCTGCGCGCCGAGTCGTTCGTCTATACGCGCCGCGAGCCGCTCGGCGTGTGCGCGGGCATCGGCGCATGGAACTACCCGATCCAGATCGCGTGCTGGAAGACGGCGCCCGCGCTCGCGGCCGGCAACGCGATGGTGTTCAAGCCGAGCGAAGTCACGCCGCTCACCGCGCTGAAGCTCGCGGAAATCTATACGGAAGCCGGCGTGCCGGCCGGCGTGTTCAACGTCGTGCAGGGCGACGGCTCGGTCGGCGCGCTGCTCACCGGCCACCCGGACATCGCGAAGGTGTCGTTCACGGGCGGCGTCGAAACGGGCAAGAAAGTGATGTCGCTGGCCGGCGCATCGTCGCTGAAGGAAGTGACGATGGAACTCGGCGGCAAGTCGCCGCTGATCGTGTTCGACGATGCGGATCTCGACCGCGCGGCCGATATCGCCGTGACCGCCAACTTCTTCAGCTCGGGCCAGGTCTGCACCAACGGCACGCGCGTGTTCGTGCACCGCTCGGTCAAGGACGCGTTCACGCAGAAGGTGCTCGAACGCGTGAAGCGCATCCGCGTGGGCAAGCCGACCGATGCCGATACCAACTTCGGCCCGCTCGTGTCGGCCGCGCAGCTCGACAAGGTGCTCGGCTTCATCGAGAGCGGCAAGGCCGAAGGCGCGAAGCTGCTCGCGGGCGGCACGCGCCTGACCGACGGCCATTTCGGCGGCGGCCAGTACGTCGCGCCGACCGTGTTCGGCGATTGCCGCGACGACATGAAGATCGTCCGCGAGGAAATCTTCGGGCCGGTGATGAGCCTCCTCGAATTCGAATCGGAGGACGAAGTGATCGCCCGCGCGAACGACACGCACTACGGCCTGGCAGCCGGCGTCGTGACCGAGAACCTGTCGCGCGCGCACCGCACGATCCATCGCCTCGAAGCCGGCATCTGCTGGATCAACACGTGGGGCGAATCGCCGGCCGAAATGCCGGTTGGCGGATACAAGCAATCCGGTGTCGGACGCGAGAACGGCATCACGACGCTCGAGCACTACACTCGGATCAAGTCGGTGCAGGTCGAGCTCGGCCGCTACAACCCGGTGTTTTGAGAATCAGACAAGGAGATTGACCGTCATGACGACACGCGAATACGACTACATCATCTGCGGCGCAGGTTCCGCGGGCAACGTGCTCGCAACGCGCCTGACGGAAGATCCGGATGTGACGGTGCTGCTGCTCGAGGCGGGCGGCCCCGACTACCGCTTCGACTTCCGCACGCAGATGCCGGCGGCGCTGGCCTATCCGCTGCAGGGCCGCCGCTACAACTGGGCATACGAAACCGACCCCGAGCCGCACATGGACAACCGCCGCATGGAGTGCGGCCGCGGCAAGGGGCTCGGCGGCTCGTCGCTGATCAACGGGATGTGCTACATCCGCGGCAACGCGCTCGATTACGACAACTGGTCGACGCACCAGGGGCTCGAGAACTGGACGTATCTCGACTGCCTGCCGTACTTCAAGAAAGCCGAGACGCGCGACGTGGGCCCGAACGACTATCACGGCGGCAACGGCCCCGTATCGGTCACGACCAGCAAGCCGGGCGCGAACCCGCTGTTCGAGGCGATGGTCGACGCGGGCGTGCAGGCCGGCTATCCGCGCACCGACGACCTGAACGGCTATCAGCAGGAAGGCTTCGGCCCGATGGACCGCACCGTCACGCCGAAGGGCCGCCGCGCCAGTACCGCGCGCGGCTATCTCGACCAGGCGAAGGTGCGGCCGAACCTCGAGATCGTCACGCATGCGCTCGCCGATCGCATCCTGTTCGACGGCAAGCGCGCATCGGGTGTCACGTACTTGCGCGGCAGCGAACGCGCGACCGTGCATGCACGCCGCGAGGTGCTCGTGTGCAGCGGCGCGATCGCGTCGCCGCAACTGCTGCAGCGCTCGGGCGTCGGCCCCGGCGCGTGGCTGAAGGAACTCGACATTCCGGTCGTGCTCGACCTGCCCGGCGTCGGCCAGAACCTGCAGGATCACCTGGAGATGTACATCCAGTACGAGTGCAAGGAGCCCGTCTCGCTGTATCCGGCGCTGAAGTGGTGGAACCAGCCGAAGATCGGCCTAGAATGGATGCTGAACGGCACCGGCCTCGGCGCGAGCAACCACTTCGAGGCGGGCGGCTTCATCCGCACGCGCGACGACGACCTGTGGCCGAACATCCAGTATCACTTCCTGCCGGTGGCGATCAACTACAACGGCTCGAACGCGATCGAGATGCACGGCTTCCAGGCGCACGTGGGCTCGATGCGCTCGCCGAGCCGCGGCCGCGTGAAGCTGCGCTCGCGCGATCCGAACGATCACCCGAGCATCCTGTTCAACTACATGGCCGAGGCGCTCGACTGGCGCGAGTTCCGCGATGCGATCCGCGCGACGCGCGAAATCATGCGGCAGCCTGCGCTCGACCGCTATCGCGGCCGCGAGCTGAACCCGGGCGCCGACTGCAGGAGCGACAAGGAACTCGACGCGTTCGTGCGGGCTCGCGCGGAGACGGCGTTCCATCCGTCGTGCTCGTGCAAGATGGGTTATGACGACATGGCCGTGGTCGATGAAGAAGGCCGCGTACACGGGCTGGAAGGGCTGCGCGTCGTCGATGCGTCGATCATGCCGATCATCACGACCGGCAACCTCAATGCGCCGACGATCATGATCGCCGAGAAGATCGCGGACAGGATTCGCGGCCGCAAGCCGCTCGCGCGCGTGGACGTGCCTTATTTCGTCGCGAACGGGGCGATGGCGCGGAATGTCGCGAAGGCGGTGAGGCAACCGGAAACGGTTTGACGACGGCGGGCGTGCTGCCCACTCATCCATGTACTGACGAAACGCCGCCGACAGGGATTGTCGGCGGCGTTTTTACGTGCCTTCGTCAACCGCTGTTCACTTCAGGGCCCACCGATCGACAGCAGCGCCTGCATCCGTGCTGCGCAGAACGAGATCGACCACCCGTTCCATCGGCTGCCCAATCCCGATCCGGTCATGTACGTGTTTCCGCACCTGGCAGGACACGCCACAGTGCTGCCGCTGTACCAGCGGGTGCAGTACGCGCTACCGGGCGAACGCCTTGGCTCAAGGAGCTTAACTCCTTAATTCTGTGTCTTATCGGCAAAAATACCCACTTAGCCACAATATATTGGAGTTAAGTAGCTTCGCGTCAAAGATGCGGTCGATCAGACCGCCTCGGGGCTACGCGAACTATCCGGGGCAGTACGGAGGCCGGATCCCGTGTTGCACGAGCACGCGACCTTGTTTGCGCCTCGTCGAAGATCGTGGTGGAGCCGACTGGCTGCTTGGACTTTGCTGCAGCTCGTCAGGTGAAGAACCTGCTACATGCCAGAAAAGTCGGGATTCTGCTGCTGCCGCGCAGACGAGCGCTGAGCGCTACGGTGACGCCGGGAGGTAGTCCTCCCGGGTCCGGCTCAGCCGTTGTTGACCTCTTGACGCAGCCGCTCGACGTCCACGCGCTTCAGGTAATTCGTGATGTTCTGCCAGACCGGATGGAACCCGTAGCCGCCGTGCTGCAGTTCGTCGAGCGCCTGCTCGCGCGTCCAGCCCTGGTACACGATCCGGTACAACGCCGACACGAGCCCCGTGCGATCGGCGCCGTGCTGGCAGTGGATCAGCACCGGGCCATCCCGGTCGGCCGTACGCAGCGCCTTCAGCGCCGCGACCATGTCTTCGTCGCGGATGTCCCATGTGTTGATCCGGATGCGCTGCATCTCGATCTGCGTGCCGGCCAGGATGGTGTCGTCCGCGTGAAACGAGCGGAAGCTGATGACCTTGCGAATGCCGAGCTTCTGCAGTTCCGGCACATCCGCGCGCGACAGCTGGGCGCTGCGGTACAGCATCGGCGTGATGCGATGCAGGTTGTTCACATGCGCATCGGTCACGCTCTGCGCCCATTTGATCGGCCGGGCGGACACCGCGGAGGCCGGGTCCGCATGCGCCGGCTGCACGAGCCCGGCAAGCGTGACGGCAAGCGCTGCAATGAAGGCGACTCTCATGTCGGTTCAGGGGTCAATGGAATGCGCGCTTGCGCTCGCGGGAAAGCATGAACAGCACGATCGCGGCGGCACTCATCGTCCAGTAGTCGGTCGGGGCCACACCCAGCCAGTGGATATGCCACGGCACGTTGGCCGGATTGAAGCGGGCGAGGCCGTAGGCCGGATTCAGCACGAACCACAGGAAATCCTCGGTCAGCCAGAACACCATGATGCACGCGATGGTCCGCCCTTCGATGCGCCACGACCACCGTCCGTTGAACACGGCCGGCAAGTGAAAGAACAGCGCGACGAACGGGAACACCCATGCGTGGTAGCCGGTCATCGGCCGCCCGCCCCAGAACAGGTCGAGCAGCCAGTGATGCTCGATGCGCCACGTCGGCAGGTTGGCCGCCCAGCCCGCGCTGCCTTCGATCTGGATCTCCACGTTCGCGAAGAAATACGCGAGCAACACGACCCACGCGACGACGAACAACGTATGGCGCGTCGGCACAAAGCGCGCGACGCTCATGCGGCGGGCTCCAGGCCCAGCACGCGATCGAGCACGAAGCGGCCGGCGAGCGGCCGGCCGAGCGGCGCGAGACGGCGGCGCATGTCGGCGAGACGCTCCGGCGCCTGCAGCAGCGCGCGGATCCGGTAGACGAGCGCATCGTCGTCGATCGCCTTCAGCGCGACACCCTGTTCGAGCAGGAAATCCGCATTGCGCTCCTCCTGGCCCGGAATCGGCGAGTTGACGATCATCGGCAACTGCATCGCGAGACATTCGGACGTCGTCAGGCCGCCCGGCTTCGTGATGACGAGGTCGGCGCAGGCCATCAGGCGTTCGACCTGCTGCGTGAAGCCCTGCGGAAACAGCCGGCCCGGATGCTGCGCGGCCAATGCCTGCAACGACGCCAGCATCGCCTTGTTCTTGCCGGCCAGCGCGATCAGCTGGAAGTCGGCATCCATCGCCAGCAGCCGCGCCGCCAGCACGTCGAGCCCGCCGAGGCCCGCGCCGCCGGACATCATCAGGAACGTCGGCCGTGCGGGATCGAGGCCGAACTCGGCCGCGCAGGCCGCGCGATCAAGCGGCTGGCCGAACGCCGGCATGATCGGGATGCCGCTGACGTGCACCGTCTCGGGCGCCATGCCGCGGGCATGCATGCGCCACGCGATCTCGTCGTTGGCCGCGAAGTAGCCGCGCATGTTCGGCACGACCCACATGCTGTGCAGGTCGAAATCGGTGACCTGCACCCACACCGGCGTATCGACGCGCGCCTTGCGGATCTCGCGCGACAACAGTTCGGCCGGCAGGAAGTGCGTGCAGATGATCGCGTCCGGGCGCTGCCGTTCGATCTCCGCGAGCAACTTCCGGCAATTGAGCCGCTCGATCGCGCGCCGGATCTTCTGCGACGGCGCGGCGGGATCGACTTCGTCGGTCTTCTGGTACAGGTAGCCCCACAGCGCCGGCTGGCTGCTGACGAGCTTGATGTAGAGATCGGTGTACAGCTTGCGGAAGCCGGTGGACACGAAATCCATCACGTCCAGGTGGGTGGCTTCGATGCCGGCGGGATGGTGGTCGGCGAACGCGCGGATCGCTTCCGCCGCCCGGGTATGGCCGGCGCCGGCGCTGACGCTCAGGAGGAGGATCTTCTTGTGTTGCTTTGACATCTGACTGACCGTTTCGATGAAGAGGGTCCGGAGGCAGGTTCGCGGCCGCACTCTCACGCGGCGGCTGTTTGCGTCCGGCTTACAACAAGCTTGGCAGATCTTCGGCGGTGCGGGCGGGCAGTGACATCGAAGCAATCGCCGGCATCGTCTGCGGCATCATACTGCGTTCGGTCGATGGCGATCGAATCGGGCGGCGCGTAGACAGGATGGATGGGGTGGCGTGTGGCGTGTGGCCAGTGTGGACGGTGACGTCATGACGGCTCGGCCCGCTTTCGCCCGATGCCAGTTTGCGTGAGCGACCGGGACCCGGCATGGCGGCGCGAATCAGGATGCGCGTGAGCGAATCGTTCGGCATCCTTTCTGATTACTTCGGAAGAGGCTTCCGCAAAGCCGGCTCGTCTGCCGGCCTTGTCCCCTTGCTCGCCGAATCAGGGCGCTACGACGCCCCGCTTCCGCATCCGCTTCCCGCGCACGATCGGATTCCATCGCGACGTCAGGCTCATTGCGCCTCGCAGGTGATCGAATGCGACGTCCTCTGTCGGCCCGAAGCGGCTGACCGCCGGCCACGCGAGCACGTGGTCGAGCCACGCCTGCCACTCGTCGCCGTGAAAGCGGCGACCGATTTCGCGCACGACGTCCGGTGCTTCGATCACGATGCCCGCCAGCACGTAGTAAGCCCAGAAGCTGCCCGCACCGACGAGTCGATCGAGCCTGCACACGGATAGCGCCGCGAGCAGCCCGTCCACCGACGCGAGATCGGCGCGACGCGTGCGGATCGCCCGCGCGACGAGGTTGTGCTGACCGCCATACGCGGCCATGGAGGTCCCGTTGCCGGCAGCGAGCACGGCCGAGAACGTCACGAGCGCAGTCATCTCGTCGATGCGCGATGCATCGTCGCGCGGCCCGCACACGCGCAGCACGATCGCATCGATGACGGCGCCAGGCATGGCCGACGTTGCTCCACTCGCCGCCGCGGCGACGGCAAGCCTGTCTTCCGGGTTCTTCGCAGGCGCCGTGTCGCCCTGCGCGCCCGTCTCATCTGCGAGGCTTCCGCCGGCATCGCTCCGGCTGTATTCGGCACCGCCGGCAATCCGCTCGAGTGCGGCCCAGCCGACATCGGGGTCGTCGAACGCGCATGCCTCGATCACGCCGTGCGCGGTGTCGAACGCGGCACGCGAACCGGGGCAGCGGCGTTCGGCTTCGGCGAGTTGCTGCATCGAAGGCACATGCGAGCACGCGCCGCGCGGATCGGTCAGGTCGCATGCGCAGGCGCCGCCGTCCGATTCAATCCACGGCGCGAGTCCTTGAAGATCGGCCGCTGCGTCACGAGACAGGTTCGCGCCTGTCCGCATACGTATCGCCTGCGACGCGGCGACGGTCGTGTCGCCCGTGTCGGCCGCCATCGCTACGCAAGCGGCGGCGTCGAGATGTTCGATCAGGTACTGCAGCCACGCGGCGGTGCGCAGCCGGTCAGGCGTCGCGCCGCGGGCATCTCCATACTTTGCTGGATCGGTAAGCATGGGTCTTCCGGGATAGTTCTGGCCAATTGGAATGGTGTTGTTTCAACCAAATCGGACAGCGCGGCACGCCGCGCCAGTCCTGCCTGTCCGCCCGGATCGGATCGCGACACGGGCGGTCAGCCGGCCGTCGCGCCGATACGCGCGACGACACGAGTGCAACGAGAAAGCGGAAATACCCGCGCGTGCCGCACGGCCCTCGCACGCGGCAGGCACCCGGCGTTGTTCTGCGACACTTATTGCACGTGAAGCTTCGGCGACGCCATGAACGTGCCGAACAACCTGCAATCCGGCGCCCAGTCGGTATCGTTGAACGTCAATGACGAATTCGAATCATTCCACGTCGCCACGAGCTTGCTCGGCCCGCAAGGGCCAAGCACCATGAAGGTCGCCTGCGCATTGTTGATCGAAAGCTGGGTCGCGCTATCCAACTGTCCTGTCCACGGCGAAACACCGCTCGCTGAAGCGCTGATCAGTGGGCACCAGCCGCCCCCGTTGAGCTGGGCCGACGTGATATTGACGATGCCCGTCGGGGTAATCGTCCCGTTGAACGTGACGGTGCAATTGGCGTTGATCGACTTTTTGCCGAGCGCCGTGACCCCCGTTGCAGAAAACGGCTCGCCATTCGGATTCATCGGCTGGCCGTCCACGCGTGACACGGTCACCGCCAATGCGGGTGCGGCCGAAACCGCAGTCAATATCACTGCAGCAACAAGCGATGCAATTTGACGAATTTTCATCTGTCCGGCCCTCTCTCTTGATTTATGGCGGCCTTCCACGAGAAACACGACCGCTCTGCCGAATGAATCCGGCCGTCGCGCCCATACACGCGACGGCACGAACCCATCGAAACCGCAAATACCCGCCGCACCTACCGCACGGCCCTCGTGCACGGCGGGTACCCGCTTCGATCCGCGGCGCTTACTGCACGTGGAACTTCGGCGACGTCGCGACCGTGCCGCCCACCGTGCAGTCCGGCGTCAGCGTGGAGTTGTTGAACGTCAGCGACGAGTTCGGATCGCTCCACGTCGTGACGACCTTGCTCGGCCCGCAGGTGCCGAGCAGCGTGACGTTCACCTTCACGTTGTTGATCGACAGTTGCGTCGTGCTATCGGCCTGCCCCGTCCACGGCGATGCGCTGCTCGCGCTACCGTTGATCAGGCCGCACGTCGCGCCGCCCGAGAACGTGGTCGACGTGATGTTGACGATGCCGGTCGACGTGATCGTGCCGTTGAACGTCGCGTTGCAGTTCGCGCTGATCGCCCCCTTGGAAAGGGCTGTCAGCCCGGTCGCCGAGAACGGTTCGCCATTCGGGTTCATCGGCTGGCCGTCGGCCCGCGAAACGGTCACTGCGAAAGCAGGCGCGGCCGAAACCGCGGTGAAAGCCACTGCAGCAACAAGCGATACGATTTTGCGAATGCTCATTTGAACTGCCCCCTCTCTTCACAAATGGCGGCATGCCGCCAGGAACGCGACCTCCCGGCCGGAATATTCCGGCCCGACGGTCGCAGGAAGCCGCCGGTGCGCATCATGCGAACCGGACGGCTCAGAACTTGTAGGAAATCCCGACGAACGTGATCAGCGGATCGGCCTTCAGCTTTGTGCGCGTGGTGGCGAGCGTCGAGCCGTCGGCCGCCTTGATCACGAGCGACGAATAGGTTTTCAGCGGCATGTAGGTCAGCGTCGCCGTCAGCCCCCAGTGCTTGTCGATCGCGTAGCTCGCGCCGACGTTGTAGACCGGCGTGAACGACGACGACGCCTTGCCCTCGACCGAAGTCGGCCCCGGCTTGCCGGCGCCGGCCGCAAGCACGCTGCCGAGGTTCTGGTTGATGTCTCTCGCGAAGTTGCCGTTCAGTTCGATGTTGCTGAACCAGCTGTAGGCCACGCCGATCCCGACGAACGGCCGGAACCGCGCCGTCGACGAATTGAAGTAGTACTGCAGAATGATCGTGGGGCTCCACTGCCGTGCGTTCTTCACGGCCGGCTGGTTCGCCGGATCGTCCATGTTGACGCTGCCGAGCGCGCCGGCCGGGCCGGGCGGCTTGATCGTGCCGTGCCCGGTCAGCGTGAACTCGGGCGGCACGCCGAGCACCGACGTCACCGCGATGTGGTCGGTAAAGAAGTGCGTGAGCGTCAGGCCAACCGTATCGGCGTTGTTGACGGTCAGGCTCGTGCCCGGCGACGTGAACGACCCGGGCAGGCGCAGCGGCCCGTTGATCGGCATGCTGGCGAGATTCGTCGTGAGCCCGTTGGTCGAATCCTGCGGCATGATGTGCAACCAGCCCAGCGTCGCGACGTTGTCGCCCGCCTGCTGGGCCGATGCGAGCGTCGATACGCCTGCGACGACACCCGCGACAATCAGCTTCTTCATGAAGTCTCCTTCTCATTCTGTCCGGGCGCCGCGCGCTTTCGCGCGGCGCCGCCGTGTCTCCATCCAGGCTTGCGTTACTGCACGAATGCGCCGACCGTGAAGTACGGATTGCTCGTATCGTTCATGTCGAGGAACCCGAACACGCCGCCGGTGAACACGAACTTGCCGGTCGCGGGCCCCGACGCCGCATCCGCATGCACGGTCGTGACGACACCCGGCACCTTCTGCGTGAAATCGAGGTTCAGCGCGCGGGCGAGCGCGGCCTGCGACGCGTTGAACGGATCGAGCAGCGTGGCCTGCGCGCCGATAAGTGCGGTGGCCCGGTAGTTGAACGCGCTGTCGACACCCGTGTACTCGCCGTTCTGCGAACCCTGCGCGATTGCCGTCTGCGGGCTCAGGATCGAGATGCCCGATTCGTCGTCCGCGCTCGGCGAACCCTGCGTCAGGTCTGCATTCGCCGCGCCGGTGCGAATGAAGATCGGCACGAGCTGGTTGCGCAGCTTGCCGACGATCAGGATCCCCTTGCCGGCCTTCGCCGGATCGACCGCCGCGAGCGTCGGCGGAATCTGCGGCAGGTAGTTGAGCGACTGGAATGCCGGCGCATCGGACCGCAGCGTGAACGGCTGGTTCACGGTCGCGCTCGACGCGAGCGGCTGCCCGCCGTTCTTCTTGCCGAAGTTGTCGGTCTCGACGTAGCTGCCATCCGCGTTGATCGTCACCTGCTGGTCGAGTGCGACCGGCTGGAAGCTTTGCGACGGCACCTGGTGATAACCGAGCTGGTTGTACTTGCCGGCGATCTTCGTCAGGTCGGTTTCCACCGACGAGAAGCTGATGAACGGGTAGTACGGGAACGTCGTCTGCGGAATCTTGCCCACGCCGATCACGCCGTTGAACTGGATCGTCGCGCCGGGAATCGCGCCGCCGAGCACGCCTTCGCCGAGGAACAGCCGCGCGGGCCGGCTCGGGTCGAGGCTCGCGTTCTGCATCCGGAACGTGCACTGGTTCAGCTTGACCGTCGGCAGCCCCGTTTCGTCGGCCAGCGTGCCGTCGACCACGTTCGCGGGCGCCGTGTCGCGGGTCGGTTGAACGGTGCCGGTGGTGGTCGGCACCGGCGACGCGAGATAGGTCATCCGGTACGTCATCTTCGTCGTGTCGAGCTGCACCTTCACCAGTTCGCCCGAGCCCGACCCGCCGATGAACACCGTGTTGTAGTCGATCGTCTGCGGGCACAGCCGGACCACCGGCGCGGGCGGCGGGTCGCCGTCTCCGCCGCACGCAGCCAGCACGGGCGCGAGCGACGCCGCGGCCATCCATTTCTTCAAATTCATAGGAATCCTCTTGAAATTCGATTCGCCGGCGGCGACGCATGCGCCGCCGGTGTTACGTGTTCAATGCAGGGTTACTGGACGAACGCGCCGACGGTGAAGAACGGGTTGACCTGGCTGTTGTTGACGACCATCGCGTAGACGTTGCCGGCCGTCACGAGCCAGCCCGTATCGCCCTTCTTGAAGATCGCCACGTTGCCGCTCGCGCCCTTCGCGTTGAAGTCCTGCGTGGCCGTGACCTTGATCTTGCCGGGCGTCGCCTGTGTATAGTCGAGCCCGAACTGCGAGGTCACCCCCGAGGTCTGCGGATCGATGAACGCCGCGGTACTGCCCTGGAACAGCGTCGACGTGTAGTTCGCGGCCATCGTCGAGACAGCAGTACCGTCGTTGCAACTGCCCGCTATCGAATTGAAGGTGTTATTGATGAACTCACCAGGCAGTTCCGGGTGCGGTACGTTTGGATTGAAGCTCGGGCCCGCCGGCGTCTGGTTGAAGGGCGTCACGCCGGGAGACGTCACGATGCCGCACGCGGATGCGCTGGTCGCGCCGATGTAACCGCCCTTCAGGGAATTCGCGCCAATCGCGGTGGCCGACGACAGCATCGAGATCCCGACTTCAGCGTCGGCGACCGACATGAGCGGATTGGCCGCATCGACATTCGTATAGCCGACACGAATCACGACCGGTATCCGTACGCCGTTCAGCTTGCCAACGATCATGATGCCTTTGGCCTGACTCGACGCGAGGAGGATGAGCGACGTCGCCTGCCCCGCCATCGGATACGAGAGCACGCCAAACGCGTTCGGCAACCCGTTGCTCACGAACACGTTGTCGGCCGACCCGTCCGCATTCTTGCGCAGCGTCCAGGGGGCTCCAGTCGTCTGGCACGAGTAGTCGCTGCCTTGCGTGATCGTACACGTACCGTCCGCGTTGAACGTCTGGTTCCAGTTGACGACATCCGGCTCCCAACCGACCGGTCCGGCCGGGCTCTGCCCCGCTCCGCCAAGCGGTGACAGATGGATGCCGACCTCGTTGTAATTGCCCGCCACCTTCGAAAAGTCGGTTTCCGTGGCGATGAAGCCGATGAACGGATAGAAATCAAACGTGCGCGACGGCACATAGCCGATCGCCATGCCCCCGAGGTTGAGGCCCGCGAACCCGATCGTCGCCCCCGGAATCCCGCCCCCCACCACGCCATTGCCGATGAACAGCATCGGCGGATCCGCGCGGTTGATCGTCACCGCATACGTACCGTCGCTCGTCGCGCCGCTGTCGAGCACGGCCGCGCAGCGGTTCTGCTCGGCGGTCGGGAGATTGGTCGGATGATGGAACGCGCCGCTGATCGTCAGGCCTGCGCGCGTGTTGTTGACCTGCCCTGCCGATGTCGGCACCGACGATTCGATGAACTGCATCTGGTAGGTCATCTTCGTCGAGTCGAACTTCACCTTGATGTACTCACCGCTGCCGGCGCCGCCCGTATACGTCGTCGTGTAGTCGAGCGCATCGGGACACAGCTTCGTCACGACCGGCTGCGTCGTTTCCGAACCGCTCGGCCCGCATGCGCTCCCCGAGCACTGCGGCACGTTGATCGGCCCCGGATCGTCGCCGCCGCCGCAACCGGCGACGAACGGCAAAGCGATTACCGCGCACGACAGGATCGCTTTCCGCCATTCAGGAATGCAAATCATCAACCCCTCCTTTTGAGGTACGACAAGTCTCGTCCGGACAGGCTGCATGGCCCGCCGGTTGGTATCGCGCCGCCGCATGGACGCGTGGCGCATGACAGTACGCGCAAGGCCGCCGCGATGCCGGTCAGGCAAATGCGGCACGCGCCGCGGCGGCAGACGAGCGCTCTCCCGCGGCGCCGTCATGCGGCACGGCGCCGTGAGAACGATCGAAACGGGAAGTGGTTCGCCGCTACACGGCGATATGACGACGCAGGTACGCGATCTGCATCGCGCCTGCGTTCAGCGAAAAAACGGGAAACGGCAGTCCGGCTGGCCCCGCGGATAGGCGTCTCATGAATTGGTCTCCATCCGTACGCTTGATTCGTTATCGTGATGCGTCGTTTGTCGAGACTATGATCGGACGATACCTACAAGTAAATGGATGCAGAGTTCCAAACGGCCGAAACCGCGCAATCCTAGCGGGTGCAGGGGATTTGACAGATTTTCAAACAGCCTTCAATTTATTTGCTCAGACAAATACCCGGGCGGTGCAACACGCGTTTGAACGATGGCACCCGACCCGCGCCGAGCCAAGCCAGGCGGGCCTGCGCCGGTCGCGCGCATGCTGCGGCGCAACCTTACACGTCGACGATCGCGAGCGTGCCGTGGCTGCCCGGCAGCACCGCGTGAGGCGTGCCGGCAAGCGCCAAATACATCTGCCCGGCCTCGACGACGATCGTCTCGCCCCCGACCTCGAGCAGCATCCGGCCGTCGAGCACCAGCAGCCCCTCGTTGTAGTCGTGCACTTCCGCTTCGTAAGCCTGCGCATCCATGCGCAGCACCTTGATCCTGGCCGGCCCGACCTCGCCGACGATCGTGGATTTCCATGCGACGGCCTGTGCCGCCGCCACGGATTTGAAATCGATCAAAGACATGCACTCCGCTCCGTGAACGATGAAAGGAACGCATTATCGCGAGCGCGGCACACGCCGTCCCGGTACGGCGCGACGGCCTTCGGGCGGCACAGTGGGCCGGCCGGCCACGCCGCCGCCGAGCGAAAACGCGCTCGTGGCCCGGTTCGCCGAAAACGGCGCCAATTGTTCGTTCTCGACAAATAAAGCGCCGCGTTATTGCACGATGCCCCGTCAATTCGCGCCAATCCGGCACCGGCAACGCGCGCCCTATCCACAACAATGCATTTCCATCTACCGATTGCTAATATGGCGATCCCGCGATCCCGCACCACAACGCCGTTCGACATGACGCCCGTTCGCCATGCCGTCCCCGGTCCCGGCCGCTTCGCAGCGGCGGCGACGCCGGGCACGCGCGGCACACGCCGTCGCGCCGGCCGGCCATGCCATCCGTGAGCATGCAACCGATCCTGTCCGTCTCCGACCTCTCCAAGACTTACGCGTCCGGCTTCCAGGCGCTGAAGCACGTCACCCTCGACATCCGCCCCGGCGAGATCTTCGCGTTGCTCGGGCCGAACGGCGCCGGCAAGACGACGCTGATCGGCTCGATCTGCGGCATCGTCACGCCGACCGGCGGCCGCGTGACGGTCGGCGGCCACGACATCCGCGACCAATACCGCGCAGCCCGCGAAATGATCGGCCTCGTGCCGCAGGAACTGACGACCGACGCGTTCGAGACCGTCTGGGCGACCGTGTCGTTCAGCCGCGGCCTGTTCGGCAAGGCGCCCGATCCCGCGTACATCGAGAAGACGCTGAAGGCGCTGTCGCTGTGGGACAAACGCGACAACAAGCTGATGACGCTGTCGGGCGGCATGAAGCGCCGCGTGATGATCGCGAAGGCGCTGTCGCACGAGCCGCGCATCCTGTTCCTCGACGAACCGACGGCCGGCGTCGACGTCGAGCTGCGCCGCGACATGTGGAAGCTCGTCGATTCGCTGCGCGAAAGCGGCGTGACGATCCTGCTGACCACGCACTACATCGAGGAAGCCGAGGAAATGGCCGACCGGATCGGCATCATCCTCGGCGGCGAACTCGTGCTGGTCGAGGAGAAGCACGAGCTGATGCGCAAGCTCGGCAAGAAGCAGCTCACCGTGCAGCTCGAGCACCCGCTCGCGGACATGCCGCCCGCGCTCGCGCCGTTCGGCCTCGAACGCGCGGACGACGGCGCCGCGCTCGTCTACACCTACGACTCGCAGCGCGACGACGCGAGCATCGCGAAGCTGATCAACGCGCTCGGCTCGGCCGGCATCGGCTTCCGCGACCTGCATACGACGCAAAGCTCGCTCGAGGACATCTTCGTCAGCCTGATCGACAACCGCCGCAACGGCGTGCAGCAAGGAGCCTGACGCATGAACCTGCATGGAATCCGCGCGATCTACCGCGCAGAAATGGCCCGCACGCGCCGCACGCTGATGCAGAGCATCATCGCGCCGGTGATCTCGACGTCGCTGTACTTCGTCGTCTTCGGCTCCGCGATCGGCTCGCGCATCAGCGACGTGAACGGCATCGGCTACGGCTCGTTCATCGTGCCGGGGCTCGTGATGCTGTCGCTGCTGTCGCAGAGCATCTCGAACGCGTCGTTCGGCATCTACTTCCCGCGCTTCACGGGCACGATCTACGAGATCCTGTCCGCGCCGGTGTCGTACTGGGAGATCGTGATCGCGTATGTGGGCGCGGCCGCGTCGAAGTCGATCCTGCTCGGCGTGATCATCCTCGCCACGGCCGGCCTGTTCGTGCCGCTGCACATCCTGCATCCGTTCTGGATGGTGCTGTTCCTCGTGCTGACGGCGGTCACGTTCAGCCTGTTCGGCTTCGTGATCGGCATCTGGGCCGACAGCTTCGAGAAGCTGCAGCTCGTGCCGCTGCTGATCATCACGCCGCTCACGTTCCTCGGCGGCAGCTTCTACTCGGTCGACATGCTGCCGCCCGCATGGCGCGTCATCACGCTGTTCAACCCGATCGTGTACCTGGTCAGCGGCTTCCGCTGGTCGTTCTACGGGCTCGCCGACGTGCACGTGTGGATCAGCCTCGCCGCGACCGGGTTGTTCCTCGTGATCCTGCTGGCGATCGTCGCGTGGATGTTCCGCACCGGCTACAAGCTGAAGAATTGAGGCGGCGCGCGCCGCCGCCCATGGCGCATTTGCGCAAGCAGGCGGCGCTTTTCCTCTGATGCGGCAGTTTGTGGTCGCGTCTACTGAATACCGAAGCATCGGGGCCTTGGAGCATGCGCTGCGAGGCCCCTTTTCATTTCAGAGGACGCCATGCCCGCCGCCACCGCTCCCGCCTCCGCCGCCGCCCGGCTCGAACGCCTGCCGTTCTCCGGCTATCACAAGCGGATCTTCTTCATCATCGCGATCGCGTTCTTCTTCGATTCGGTCGACCTCGGCACGATGACCTTCGTGCTCGGCTCGATCCGCAAGGAGTTCGGGCTGTCGACCGCGGCCGCCGGCCTCGTCGCGAGCGCGAGCTTCTTCGGGATGGTGCTCGGCGCGGCCGTGGCCGGCCTGCTCGCCGACCGCTTCGGCCGCCGGCCGGTGTTCCAGTGGAGCATGGTGCTGTGGGGCGCGGCCTCCTACCTGTGCTCGACCGCGCAGAGCGTCGACGCGCTGATCGTCTACCGCGTGCTGCTCGGCATCGGGATGGGGATGGAATTCCCCGTCGCGCAGACGTTGCTGTCCGAATTCGTGCCGACCGAGAAGCGCGGCCGCCTGATCGCGCTGATGGACGGCTTCTGGCCGCTCGGCTTCATCACCGCCGGCATCGTCGCGTATTTCGTGCTGCCGCAGTTCGGCTGGCGCACGGTGTTCGCGCTGCTCGCGATTCCCGCCGTGTTCGTCCTGGTCGTGCGCCGCATCGTGCCGGAATCGCCGCGCTGGCTCGAGCATGCGGGCCGGCACGCGGAAGCCGACACCGTCATGCACGTGATCGAGGCGAAGGTGATGCGCTCGGCCGGCGTCACGACGCTGCCGCCGCCGTCGCGGCTCGCCGAGCCGGCCGCCGCGCGCGGCCGCGGCGCGCTGCGTGAAATCTGGAGCGGCGCGTACCGCCGCCGCACGGTGATGGTCTGGCTGCTGTGGTTCTTCGCGCTGCTCGGCTTCTACGGCCTCACGTCGTGGCTCGGCGCGCTGCTGCAGCAGGCCGGCTTCGAAGTGACGAAGTCGGTGTTCTACACGGTGCTGATCTCGCTCGGCGGCGTGCCGGGCTTCCTGTGCGCGGCATGGCTCGTCGAACGCTGGGGCCGCAAGCCGACCTGCATCGCGTCGCTGATCGGCGGCGGCGCGATGGCGTACGCGTACGGCCAGAGCGCGCTGTACGGCGGCAGCATGGCGCTGCTGATCGGCACCGGCCTCGCGATGCAGTTCTTCCTGTTCGGGATGTGGGCCGCGCTGTACACGTACACGCCCGAGCTGTACGGCACCGGCGCGCGCGCGACGGGCTCGGGCTTCGCGTCGGCGATCGGGCGGGTCGGCTCGCTGATCGGGCCTTACGCGGTCGGCGTCGTGCTGCCCGTGTTCGGCCAGGGCGGCGTGTTCACGCTCGGCGCGCTGTCGTTCGTCGCGGCCGCGCTCGCCGTGTGGACGCTCGGGATCGAGACCAAGGGCCTCGCACTGGAACAGCTCGCGGCGGGTGACGAGACGGGCGGCGGCGGCCGGTACGCGGCCGCGGACAAAATGTCCTGAGCGCCGCGCCGGGCGCGGGGCAGTGCGGCCGGGACGGCGTGCGCTGCCCGGCTGCTGCGGGAACTGACAGGATTCGCGCCCGGACCGGCGCTGCTAGACTGCGCGGAGGCACCGCGACGCGCACCCCCGGTGCGCCGCGGCGATCGCGCGACGTCGGTGCCTTTCCCCACTGCCCGCGCAAGGACCGCATCGATGGACCACGCCCGTATCGAAGAAATCCGCAGCGGCCTGTTTCGCGCCACGACCTACATCGACAAGCTGAAGCTCGGCTTCAGCCAGTTCTTCGTCCGCTCGCCGAACGGCGACGTCGTCTGCATCGAAACCGGCACGCGTTCCAATTTTCCGCAACTGAGCGCGAGCCTCGCGACCGTCGGCCTCTCGCCGTCGATGGTGAGCAGCGTGATCGTGCCGCATTTCGAGGTCGACGAAATGGGCGCGCTGCCCGATTTCCTCGCGGCCAATCCGGCGCTCGTCGCGTATGCGCATCCGATCTGCACGCACGGGCTGGCCGACATCTTCGGCGTGCGCGCGAAGCCGCTGAAGGACGGCGAGCCGACGACGATCGGCGGCGTCGACATCGTGCCGATCTTCACCAAGCACGTGCATCAGTGGGACGCGCTGGTCGTGTACCTGCCGGCGTACCGGACGCTGCTGTCGTCGGACATCCTGATGCGCTTCGGCGACGACCCGGCGGACGACCCGCTGCCGGCCATCCTCGATTCGATCCGGCGCTCGGACTACCTGCCGTCGCTCGCCCATATGGCGAGCGCGCTGCGCCGGATCCAGGCGCTCGATCTCGACCTGATCCTGCCGATGCACGGCCCGGCCATCACGCACGACATCCCGCGCGTGCTGGCCGGCGCGATCGCGCATTGCGAGGCCGCCGCCTGAGCCGCGCGGGCGGCCCTCGACGGCGGTGCAGCCGGGCCCGGTCAGGCGCCGGCGACGACGAACTCTTCGGCGGCCTTGCGCTGAACGGCGGCCATCACCGCCAGTTCGCGCTTGCTGAGCGTGTCGCCGGACACGACACCCGTCGCGTGCTTGGCCTTCGCACCCAGCGGGAAAAACACGAACGACGCGCCGGCCGGCGCCGTCGGCTCGGCACGCAAGCGCTTGTTCAGGATTTTCAGGTATTTCTTCTTCGAGACTTCCTTGGCAGCCATGGCACCCTCCGCGTGAACGTGGTGAGGACCAGCATACCAGTTTTGACCGCCCGTTCCGCAGCGAGGCCGGCCGCCGCGCCCGCCGTCGAACGTCATTCGCCGGCCGATGTCGATTCGCGCCACCCTCGACCGTCGTGTCGTCGTAGCCGTACGCTTCGCCGCGGCGCGGCCCGCGGCGCCCCCTTCCGTTCAAGGAGATACGACCATGCGCGTCCTGGTAATCGTCAAGGCCACCGCCGATTCCGAGTCCGGCCGGATGCCCGACCCCGACAAGATCGCCGCGATGAGCCGGTTCAACGAGGAACTGGCGCACGCCGGCATCCTGCTCGCCGCCGACGGGTTGCACCCGAGCCGGCTCGGCAAGCGCGTGCACTTCGCCGGCAACGGCCGCACCGTCGTCGACGGCCCGTTCGCCGAGACGAAGGAACTCGTCGCCGGCTTCTGGCTATGGCAGGTGAAATCGATGGAAGAGGCCGTGGAATGGGTCAGGCGCTGCCCGAACCCGATGCCCGGCGACTCCGACATCGAGATCCGCCCGCTGTTGGAAGCCGAGGACTTCAGCCCGGCATTCACGGACGAACTGCAGGCGCTGAAAGCGCGGCTGGGCGCGCAAGCCGAGGCCGGGAAGCGCACGTAAGCCGTGCGGCGTCAGGCCGGCGGGCGGGCGGACGCTTGCGCCGCACGCCCGGGTTGCCGCGCCCCCGCGGCTCACGCGCCGCCGCGCGGCGCCGCGATCCGCTCGACCGCGCCGCCGGTCACGTCCCTGAACAGCGCGGCATTGCCGTAAGCCCGCGCGGCAAGCATCGCGCCGTACACCAGCGACACGAACGTCGCGGCCTCGGTCTGCACCGACACGCCCGGCCGCACGATGCCGTCCTTGATCCCCGCGTCGAGCACGCGCACCAGCCATGCGGCGAGCGCGTCGAAATGCGCCCTCACCGCCCGCGCGACCTCGTCGGGCAGCGCCGGCAACTCCGCGCCGAGCATGCCGGCAACGCAAAACGGCGCGCTGTCGTCCGCGATGCAGCGCTCCCAGTAGCCGATGTATGCGCGCATCTGCACCAGCGCGTCGGCGCCGCTCGCGTCGAGCAGCGCCATGTCGGCGTCGAATCCCGCCTGCGACTGTTGCAGCACCGCGACCGCCAGGTCCGCCTTCGTCGGGAAGTGGTGATGAATGCTCGCCTTCCGGATGTCGATCGCGTCGGCGATGTCGGCATAGCTGAAGCCGCTGTAGCCGCGCCGCATGATCAGTTGCCGTCCCGCCTCGAGAATGCGGCCGGCGGTACTGTCGCCCATTGTCGTCACGTTTGTCTACCATCTAGTCGGATGAAAAACAGCGATAGTTTACCGGCCCGAGAAACTCTTTTCCAGCCGCGATTTCTCCTTGAACACCACCCTACCTACTAGTAGGATGACTACATCGACGAAACAAGATGCCTGTCGATATCCGACGGTCCCTACCCTGTTTTTCTTCTGGAGAATGAAAATGAAGCGCCTGTCCCACATCCGCACGATCGCCGCGGCACTCGCCGTTTCCGCCGCCGCCTTCGGCTCGCATGCGGCCGTCGCCGCCCCCGTCAAGAACGTCGTGCTGGTTCACGGCTACTTCGCCGACGGCTCGGGCTGGCAAGCCGTCTCGAACATCCTGACGCGCGACGGCTACAAGGTCGCCGTCGTGCAGCAGCCGGAAACGTCGTTCGACGACGACGTGAAGGCCACCCGGCGCGTCGTCGACGCGCAGGACGGCCCGAGCATCCTCGTCGGCCACAGCTACGGCGGCGCGGTGATCACCGAAGCCGGCAACGACGACAAGGTCGCGGGCCTCGTCTACGTGGCCGCGTTCCAGCCCGACACCGGCGAAAGCCCGCTCGACCTGACGAAGAAGACCCCGCCCGCGACGAAGGCGATCAAGGCCACCGAGGACGGCCACCTGTATTTCGACGAAGCGTCGTTCCACGCCGACTTCGCGGCCGACGTGCCGGCCGCCGAAGCGAAATTCATGGCGATCTCGCAAGTGACGCCGGCGGCGCAGTCGTTCGGCGTGCCGATCTCGCACGCCGCATGGCGGACGAAACCGAGCTGGGCGGTGGTCGCCACCGCGGATCGCGCGATCAACCCCGAGCTCGAACGCTTCATGACCCAACGCGCCGGCAGCAAGACGATCGAGCTGAAATCGAGCCACGTGGCCTACATCTCGCATCCGGCCGAAGTCGCGAAGCTGATCGAACAGGCTGCCAGGAACGCCGGCAACGAGTAATGCCGCGCATTGCCCGACTCCCCCGCGTTGACGCCAATCGTACAGTAACGTATCGTTTTGAAACGTTACTGTACGAGACCTTTCCGCCATGCACTCCCGCTTCGACCGCTTTCGCAGCACCCCGCTCGGCGCCCAGCTCGAGGCCCTGATCGCGCAATCCGCGCGCTACGCCGAATTCGCGGCGCTGTCGCGCGTGGGCGTCGCCGCGATCGGCGCGATCCAGCACGAGATTGCCGTCAAATTCCCCGAAATCGACACCGACACGACCGCCCGCCAGTTCTGCGGCGCGATGGTCGCGGAAGTCATGCGCCGCCACGGCCACGACGTCGTGCAGGCGCGCGGGCGGCTCGACGGCACGCTGTTCAGCTATGGCGCGGTATTCAGCGCGTATCCGCAACGGCTGCCGTTCGCCGGGGTCGTCGCCGCGCTGGCCCACCTGCCCGAACGGCTTGCCGCCTATGTCGCGCACGTGCCGGCCGCGCTGCGGACGCGCCGCCCGGCCGGCACGGGCTTCTCGCTCGTCGAGCATGCGTGCCACCTGCGCGATCTCGACGCGGTGTTCGCGGAACGCATTGACGCCGTGCGTACGCGCGACCTGCCGGCGATCGCGTCGGTCGACGGCACCGTGCTCGCCGCACAACGCGACTATGCCGCGCAGCCGCTCGCCCCCGCCGTCGCGGCGTTCCGCACGGGCCGCGCCGCGCTGTGCGCCACCGCGGCCGCGCTGACGCCCGCGCAACTCGCCCGCTGCGGGCTGCGCGACGGCCTGCGCCGCATGTCGCTCGACGAACTCGTGCGCGAACTGCTCGACCACGACCGCACGCACGTGCTCGAACTCGACGAACTGCTCGCCGAACTCGAGCTGCCGCCCCTTCCTTCCGCGCCCGCCCCATGATCGAGCCCACGCCCGTCGTCTTCATCCACGGTTTCATCGGCACGTTCGACGTGCACGGCTGGCACGGCCCGCATCTCGCCCCCGACCTGCTCGGCTACGGCGCGCATCGTGCGGCGCCAAGCGACGCGATCACGCTCGCCGCGCAGGTCGAGCAGGTCCGCCGCGCGGTCGACACGCACTTCGGCGCCAGGCCCGTCAATGTCGTCGGCCACTCGGTCGGCGGCGCCATCGCGATGCTGTTCGCGCATGCGCATCCCGATCGTGTGCGGCGGATCGTCAACGTCGAAGGCAACTTCACGCTCGACGACGCGTTCTGGTCGGCGTCGGTCGGCCGCATGACGCCCGGCGAGGCCGACGCGATGCTCCACGGCCTGCGCGCCGATCCGCTCGGCTGGCTGCGCGGCGCGATCGACGCGCCGTCGCCCGGCCTGCTCGACGACGCCCGCCGCTGGCTCGCGCATCAGCCCGCATCGACGCTGCGCGCGATGGGCCGCTCGGTCGTCGCGACGACCGGCGAACCCGGCTACCTGCAGGCGCTTGCACGGGTGTTCGAGCGCCACCCGGTCTGGCTGATCGCCGGCGAACGCTCGCGTGCGGGCTGGCACGTGCCCGACTGGGCGCTCGCGCGCTGCGCCGGCTTCGACACGATCGAGCGCTGCGGGCACCTGATCCCGGCCGAGCGGCCCGCTGCGTTTCGCGACGCGCTCAGGCGCATCGTCCGCGCGCCTGACAACCCGTAGGATTCGCCGAAATATGGTTGAAAGGCCCGATTGCTAGAGTCGTCCGAACGAGGTTTCCCGGCGCACGGCGCCCGACAAGGTCGACACATGCGAGGATCGAAGAACCTGGCGCGCGCCATCTGGCTGCTTCTGCTGCTCGCCGTTTCCGGCCCGGCTCTCGCGTTTCATGCACGCGTCGTCGCGATTCCCAGTGCCGCGATGAGCGAGACGCTGAAGGCGACCGTCGTGCTGCCCGACGATTACTCGCGCGGCAACCGTGCCGACGAACGCTATCCCGTCGTCTATCTGCTGCACGGCTCGGGCGGCGACCACACCGACTGGACGTCGAACACGCACATCGCCGCGCTGGCCGACCGCTACCACGTGATCCTCGTGATGCCCGACGGCGGGCACGAAAGCTGGTACATCGACAGCCCGTTCGACTCGGGCAGCCGCTACGAAACCTTCATCGGCAATGAAGTCGTGTCCTATGTCGACGCGCATTTCCGCACGATCGCGACGCGCCACGCGCGCGCGATCACCGGGCTCAGCATGGGCGGCTTCGGCGCGCTGCGCATCGCGCTCGACCGGCCCGACACGTTCGGCGCGGTCGGCAGCATCAGCGGCGCGGTCGATCCGCGCTGCTGCGAGGACGAGCCGGGCATCGACCACGTATTCGGCGATCCGGGCCGCCATCCGTCGTTCTGGAACCGCAACGTGATCGTCGCCAGCGCCGACGCGTTCCTCCATACGCATCTCGACCTGACGATCGATTGCGGCCGCGACGACGCGTTCGTCGGCTCGAACCGCACGCTGCACGAACGGCTCGTCGCGCTCGGCGTGCCGCACGACTACGCGGAGCGGCCCGGCGGCCATACGTGGGATTACTGGGCGAATGCGATCCGCTACCAGATGCGGTTCTTCGCGACGTCGTTCCAGCACAGCGGCTACGCATACCGCCCCGCGCCTGCCGCGCCGGGCGTCACGCGCGCGGGCTGACACCCGCGCCACGCCGCCGCCGCCGCGCGGCCCGGCAAGCGCGGTGGTACGATGCGCGGGCATCGACCCTCCGACTCCCGCCATGCCGCGCGACAACTTTGCGGACCTGATCGCCTTCATCGCCGTCGCGCGCGAGCGCAACTTCACGCGCGCCGCCGCCCGGCTCGGCGTATCGCAATCGGCGCTCAGCCACACGATCCGCGCGCTCGAGACGCGCCTCGGCGTGAGGCTGCTCACGCGCACGACGCGCAGCGTCGCGCCGACCGAGGCCGGCGAGCGCCTGCTGCACAACCTCGCGCCGCGCTTCGACGAGATCGAGGCCGAGCTGGCCGCGCTCGCGGAACTGCGCGACCAGCCGGCCGGCACCGTGCGCATCAACGCGACCGACTTCGTGATCCGCACGCTGCTGTGGCCGAAGCTCGCGCCCGTCCTGCGCGACTACCGCGACCTGAAGGTCGAGTTCGTGACCGACTACGGACTGTCCGACATCGTCGCGGAGCGCTTCGACATCGGCGTGAGGCTCGGCGACCAGGTCGCGAAGGACATGATCGCCGTGCGCATCTCGCCCGACCTGAAGATGGCGATCGTCGGCGCGCCCGCGTATTTCGCCGGGCGCGCCCGCCCCGAATCGCCGCAGGATCTCGTCGCGCACGACTGCATCAACCTGCGCCTGCCCACGCACGGCGCGCTGTATGCATGGGAACTCGCACGCGGCGACGCGTCGCTGCAGGTGCGCGTCGAAGGGCAGCTCACGTTCAGCGGCACGTACGAAATGCTCGACGCGGCGCTCGCCGGCTACGGGCTCGCATACGTGCCGGCCGAACTCGCGGCGCCGCACGTCGCCGCCGGCCGGCTCGACAGCGTGCTCGACGACTGGTGCCCGACGTTTCCCGGCCATCACCTGTACTACGCGAGCCGGCGGCAATCGTCGCGCGCGCTCGCGGTGATCGTCGACGCGCTGCGCCATCGCGCATGAGCGGCCCGCGGGCCGGGCGTGCGCGCGATTCATGAATCCGGTCGATAAGTGCATGCGCATTGCCGGGGATTATCGTCAGGCACACCGGCGGCTACCATCGTCGGCGTTCCCCAACGTCTTCCGGAGCCCTCGATGTCCGAACCGACCACCCCCGCGCGCCGGGCATTCGGCGCCATCGCGCCCGCCCTCGCCGACTACACCGACAACGTGCTGTTCGGCGACGTATGGCAGCGCGCCGGCCTGTCGCCGCGCGACCGCAGCCTCGTCACGGTCGCGAGCCTCGTATCGCTGTATCGCGTGAACGAACTGCCGTTCCACCTGAAGAAAGCGCTCGACAACGGCCTCACGCGCGACGAGCTGATCGAGGCGATCACGCACCTCGCGTTCTACTCGGGCTGGCCGACCGCCAGCTCCGCGCTGCCGATCGCGCAGCGCGCGTTCGACGAAGCCGGCGTATAAGCGCGGCTGCCCTTCACTCAACCGGCGGGCACCGGCCCGCAGGGAGTAACTCCATGGATTACCGCTATCTCGGGCGCAGCGCGCTCAAGGTGTCGCCGCTGTGTCTCGGCGCAATGATGTTCGGCGGCGAGACCGACGAAGCGACGTCGGCGCGCATCGTCGACAAGGCCTTCGACCAGGGCGTGAACTTCATCGACACGGCCGACGTGTATCACGCCGGCCGCTCGGAACAGGTCGTCGGCCGCGCGATCGCGCCGCGCCGCGACAGCTGGATCGTCGCGACGAAGTTCGGCTATCCGGCCGGGCCGGACGCCGGGCCGAACCGGCAGGGCCAGTCGCGCAAATGGATCGTCGAATCGGTCGACGCGAGCCTGAAGCGGCTCGGCACCGATTACATCGACATCCTCTATTTCCATCGCGCGCTCGCCGACGCGCCGCTCGACGAAGCCATGCGCGCGATCGCCGACCTGATCCGGCAAGGCAAGGTGCGCTACTTCGGGCTGTCGAACTTCAAGGGCTGGCGCATCGCCGAGATCGTGCGGCTCGCGGACCAGCTCGGCATCGATCGTCCGGTCGCGAGCGAACCGCTGTACAACCTCGTCGATCGCACGGCCGAGGTCGAACAGCTTCCGGCCGCCGCGCATTACGGGATCGGCGTCGTGCCGTACAGCCCGCTCGCGCGCGGCGTGCTGACCGGCAAATACGCGGTGGATGCGCAACCGCCCGCCGATTCACGCGCGGGCCGCGGCGACCGGCGGATCCGGCAAACGGAATGGCGCCCCGAATCGTTGCACATCGCGCAGCAGGTGGCCGAACATGCGGCTTCGCGCGGCACGACGTCCGTCGCGTTCGCGCTGGCATGGGTCATGAAGAACCGGATCGTCAGCTCGACGATCGCGGGGCCGCGCACCGAGGCGCACTGGGACAGCTACATCGATGCGCTGACGCTCGAACTCGGCCCGGACGACGAACGCTTCGTCGATTCGCTCGTGCCGCCCGGGCACGCGTCGACGCACGGCTACACCGATCCCGGGTATCCGGTCGAAGGCCGTCAGGTCTGAAGTCGGAACGGAAGAACCGGATGACGTGCCGGGCGGCTGGCCCGGCATGCGGATGGATGCGCGCACCCGGCGCGCGGAACCGGTGAAACCGGTGGAAGCAATGAAAGCGGCGCAGTCAGTTGTCGCGCGCCGCCCCTCCGCCGACGGCGCGGTCGAAGCACTCCTGCGCAAGCGCCAGCTCGTCGAGCGCGCGATCGAGACGCGACATCGCGCGGGCGTATTCGGCCGACGAACCTTCGTCGTCGCTTTCGCCGCGCACGGCGCGAAAGGCCTGATCGACGTTGCGCGTCGCTTCGACGAAGCGTTGCGCGGCCAGGGCTTCCCGCGAACGGATGTGGATCGACATCGACACTCCTCCCTCAGGGTTGCAGTGTGAAGCTTGCCGACATTCAGTGTGCGCGGCACGCATGTCGGCGGCGTGAACCACGGCCCGTCGGGCGGCGATGCATCGGCCGCCGCGCGGCGCGCTTCGTGCCGATTGTCCCCCCGCGCCCGCCGCTGCGCCAGGGCGGGATTGCAACACATTCCGGCGCGACCTGCGTCGCGCCTGCCGTCACGCGCGCCCGACGCGCGGATGCACGAGGCCGGCGAACGCGGCCGCCTCGGCCGGCGACAGGTCGAACAGATCGCCGGTGAGATCGCGCGGATGCTCGGCCGCCGGCCGGTTGCGCAACCGCGTGGCCTGCGCGGGCGCGACATACGCGGCCGCGGTTTCGATCGGCGGCACGTCGAACAGATCGCGCGTGACGCCGCGCACGGCGTCCGTCGGCGAACGGCCGCGCAAGCGCGCGACCAGTTCGACGAAGCGATCGAAATCGCCCGCGCGCGTCGCCTTGTTCACTTCCACGAGATCGCGCGCCTTCAGCACGCACGGCTGCGCGAGCCGCACGAAATACGGTGCTTCGAGCTCGACCGACAGCGCGAGCGGATAGCTCTTGCCCGTTTGCTCCTTCGCGCGCCCGACGCAATCGACCACGGCCGCCCCCTGCGCGGCGCCGAGCGGCTTGCCGCTGCTCACGCTGCGCAGGTGATCGGGAAACACGCGCAACTGCGTGCCGACCGTCAGTGCGGTGGAGGACGCGCACACGAGCGCGTAGTGCTGCTCGCGGCGCCGGCCCGACGGCAGGGTCGAGCGGCTGGCGATGAACGTGTGCGGCGGCAACGGCCGCACCTGCCCGCTCGCGTCGACCCACGCATTCCACAGCAGCGCGTCCTTGCGCTCGCCCGCGCGCGGGCGCGACGCGACCGGCGAAAACAGCGCGAGCAGCGAGCCCGTGCGATGCGCGGCGACTTGCGCGCTGCTGCCGAGCGGCTGGTTGATGCCCCACAGAAAACGCCCGCCCCCGAGCCGCCGCTCCCATTCCTTGCGGAGCACGACGGTCGGCAGTTCCTCGCCGGACTCGGTACCGATCTTGGTCCAGCAGAACGTGGGGGGGAGGTGTTTCAGTGTCATCAACTATCTCGGGATACAGCCTCGCTGGTGACAGCAAGCCCATTCAACAGCCGTAACTGTATAGGTATAATGCATCGCATGGAAGCCCCGGACCCAGATTTTCCCGTTCAAGACCTGTTGCGCCGCTTGATGGCAGATACACGCTCGTCCAGCGAAATTGCGCGACTTTCCGGGGTCAGCCAGCCGACCGTGTCGCGCCTGCGGCTGTCGAACGGGCAGCGGCTGCGCCGTAGCGCGCCATTCAATAAACTATGCAGTTTCTATGGTGTCGATACCGGGCCGTCGCGCCGCCGCTATAACGACCTGCTGCGCGACGCGATCGTCGACGCGTGGGATGGATCGGACGAGCACGGGCGCGCGCTGCTGGTCGTGATCCAGGGGTTGAAGGGATTGCAGGCGAAGGCGGACGACGGGTAACCAAGGCAGACGCGGGGCGGAGCCTGCGCGCGGCCGCAATTGGAATCGGGCGGGCGAGAAAGAAGGCGCCTCGCGAATTCCCGTGAATGTCGCCTGCCCGCGCATTGCGCCGAAGTGGATCGCCTCGCGCGGCGGGCCGCATGCCCTGCGCCTTGCATCCGCCCGCCAACCCGTTCAGCGGCCCGACACCATGGAACGCTCCTCAATCCAGCCGATATCAGAATGACCAAAAACACCCGACGATTTTCCATGATCCGCGAGTTTCATCTGGCCGACTGGTTCACGCTCGGCAACGCGGTGTGCGGCACCGGCGCGCTGTTCTCGATCATCTCGTACATCGCGTCCGGCGATACGCTGCACATCCATTACGCCAGCGGCCTGATTCTCGGCGCGCTGGTGTTCGACGTGCTGGACGGAAGAATCGCCCGCTGGCGGCAGAAATCGTCCGCGCTCGGCCGCGAACTCGATTCGCTCGCGGACGTGATCTCGTTCGGCGTCGCGCCTGCCGTCATCGGCTATGGATGCGGGATGCGGGGCTTGTACGACCGCCTGATCCTCGTGTATTTCGTGGCTTGCGGCGTATCGAGGCTGGCCCGCTACAACGTGACGGCGGAAGCGCTGTCCCAGGAGTCGGGCAAGGTGTCCTACTTCGAGGGCACGCCGATTCCGACCTCGATCGTCCTCGTGCTGTTGCTGGCCGTCGCGGCATGGTTCGACGCGATCGGCCCGAACATGTGGCTCGGCCAGATCCAGATCTGGGGCGCCACGCTGCACCCGCTGACGCTGCTTTTCGCGCTGTCGGGCTCGCTGATGATCAGCCGGATCCGCGTACCCAAGCCCTGACCGGGCGACCGGCGGCCGCGCGCCGTACCGCCGGGACGCACACCGACGCGCGCGCATGGGCGTGCGCTACCGCCTTCCCTGCACTGAATGCGCGCGCCGCCCGGCGCGCATACGCGCGGCCGGGCCAGCCGCCGAACGAGCCGCGGCGCGCTATTGCTCCAGCCCCACCGCCAGCGGCCGCTGGTCGCCGCGCCCGTGATCGTCCACCACGCGAACCGTATGGCTGCCGGCCGTCCCCGGCTGCCAGAACAGCGCCTCCCCCGGCGCGCTGCGCCCGACGAACGCATCGTCGACGAACCAGTAAAGCACACGCGCGCTCGCATCGGCCGTCGCGTTGAACGCGATGCGCGTCTCCTCCGTGCTCTTCACCCGCATCGCATAGGTACTCCCGCGCAGCGGCGACGTGATGCGCGGCGAATCGCCCTCGACCTGCCCCGCGTCGCGGCAGTCGGCGTTCTGCGGCGGCCGCCGGCGCGGAATGCCGGCCTGCGCGAACACCTGCTGCAGATCCGACGGCCAGAACTCGAAGATCTCCGTATGCGTGCGCTTGCCGTCGTACGGCGGGCACGCCGCCTTCCCCGTCGCGTCGTCGATCACGACCGGCCGATGCACGGTGCTCACGCGGATCGGCGACGTGCCCGGAATGAACCACGTCCAGCCCTGCTGCGGACACCACTGGTTCGGCAGATCGCCGCTCGCGAGGCAGATCCGCACGCGCTTCACGTGCGGCGGCACCGGGCGCGGCGGCTCGACGAGCGTGCGCTCGGCGTTCAGCGCATCGACGACCTGGAAGAACAGCGGCGCGGCCGCGTCGACGCCGACGAACGCCGTATTCGTCGAGTTGTCGAAGTTGCCGACCCACACGACCAGCACGTACGGGCCGAACACGCCGGCCGTCCACGCATCGCGGAACGACCATGACGTGCCGGTCTTCCAGTACACCGGCACGCTCGACGGCTGCGCGCCGCTCGTCTCGTCGGGGCGCAGGTGCTGGCGCAGCATGTCCATCGTCATGTAGCTCGCCTCGGCGCTCAGCAGGCGCCGCCCGGGCGCCACCGGCGCATCGGCGCGCAGCCGCAGCGGCCGGAACTCGCCGCGATTCGCGAGCATCGCGTAGAGCGCGGCGAGGTCCTGCATCGTCACCTCGCCGCCGCCGAGCACGAGCGCGAGCCCGTAGTGCTGCGCGCTCGCGAGCCGCCGCACGCCGGCCGCCTGCAGGAACCCGTACAGATCGGGCGACTTGAGCTGCGACGCGACCCACACGGCCGGCACGTTGCGGCTGCGGTTCAGCGCGTCGGTCGCCGTGATCGGCCCGAGGAAGTGCCCGTCGAAATTCTCCGGCGCATACGGGCCGAATGCGGTCGGCACGTCGCGCAGCACGGTCTGCGGATGCAGCACGCCCTGGTCGAAGCCGAGCGCGTAGATGAACGGCTTGAGCGTCGAGCCCGGCGAGCGCCGCGCGAGCGTGCCGTTCACCTGCCCGTCGATCGAGCGGTCGAAGAAGTTCGCGGAGCCGACCAGCGCCTTCACGCCCATGTCGCGCGTATCGACGAGGATCGCGGCCGCGTTGCGCACGCCGCGCGTGTCGTTGCGCGCGACATAGCGCGCGATCTGCCGTTCGAGCGTGCGCTGCAGATCGAGATCGAGCGTCGTCACGAGTCGCGCGCCGCCGTCGTCGTCGCCGCCGTCCATCGCGCGGCCCGGCGGGGCGCGCCACGCGTCGCGCGCGGCGAGCGCCTGGCCGACCGCGTGCGGCGCGTCGAACGGCAAGGCGGACAGCGGCCGCATCGCGAGCGGCAAGGCGAACAACGGCCTGAGCGACGCGTCGCCCGGGTGCCGCGTCAGCCAGCGCGCATACAGCCGGTTGCGCGACGCGGCCAGCGCACGGTTGATCTCGTCCTGCCCGCCGCGCACGCGCCGCGCCGGGTCCTGCGGAATCACCGCGAGCGCGAGCGCCTCGGGCAGCGTCAGCGCATCGGGCATCCGGTCGAAATAGACCACGCTCGCGGTGCCCGCGCCTTCGACGTTGCGGCCGTACGGCGCGTCGTTCAGATAGGCTTCGAGGATCTGCCGCTTCGAGTAGAACAGTTCGAGCTGCAGCGCGCGCCCGATCTGTTCGAGCTTGCCGGCCGGCGTGCGCGTGTTCAGCCGCCACAGCGAGCGCGCGAGCTGCATCGTCAGCGTCGAGCCGCCCTGCGGATTGCCGCCGCGCACGTACGTGATCCACGCGCCGCGCACGAGGCCGTAAGGGTTGAAGCCGGGATGCCAGCGGAACCAGCGGTCCTCGTGCAGCATCACCGCTTCGACGAGTTGCGGCGACATCCGGTCGAGCGGCACCCACAGCCGGTAGCGGTCGTCCCGCGCGAGCGTGAGCCGCAGCAGCCGGCCCTGCGCGTCGACCACCGCGACCGACGACGGCTTCCAGTCGCGCAACGGCGGATGCGGCCACAGCCGGCACGCGGCGAGCGCGCCGAACACGAGCAGCGCGCCGGCCAGCCAGTTCTGCCAGCGCCGCAGCCAGCGGCCGGCGCCGTGCAGCGCGCGCCGGATTGCGGATGCGTCAGCCATGCCCGGCGGCTCCCCGCGCCCGGCCCCGCCGGCCGGGCCGCCGCAGCCGCCGCGTCATCGCACGCGCTCCACCGTCAGCGTCTTGCCGCCGGGCGCCTGCGCCTGTATGCGGCGGTCGTACATCGACTCGCCGTAGGCGGGCGGCGCGACGAAGCGGCCCGCGTTGCTCGCCTTGATCCGGTACACGAACTCGCGCACCTCGGTCGTCGCGGTGCCGTAGATCACCACGCGATCCTCGCGCACGTCCGCGAACTGCGGCTGCCACGTCGAACCCGCCACGCCGATCGGCGAGCGCCACGGCGCATCGGCCACCGGCGCGGACGCGCCGGCGTCCGCGTTGCCGTCGCCATCCTGCGCGTCGGTCACGGGCGGCGGCGCGATCACCGGGTCGAAGCCGCCCGGCAGCAGATCGACGATCGCGATGTTGCCGACGCTCGCCGAGCCCGTCGCGCGGATCTTCAGGTGCACGTCGATCTCCTGGCCGAGCGTGATCCTGTCGAGCGGCCGGCCGTTCGTGTCGGTGTAGTCGCGCACGATCTCGAGCCCGTTCCTGATCGCCTTCGTCGACGTGCCGCGGTCGTAGCCCGACTGGCTCGCGACCCACCACGCGGGCAGCGTGCCGCCGTTCACGAAGTCGACGCGCGACGCGCCGGCGGCCCACGTGCCCGAGCGCATGAGGTTCGCCTGGATCGACGAGACGTCCTTCGGCGCGGCGCCCGGGCGCACCTCGTCGATCGCGAGCTGGTCGAGCTGGCCGGCGCTCGACGCCGCGTACGCGTCGAGCGCGAGGATCGTCATCGCCGACGACAGCGTGTTGTAGCGGTTGTCGACGAGCGGCGCGGCGAGGTTGTCCATCGCGCGCGGCGACAGCTTGCGCACGCGCTCCGGGAAGTGCTTCGCGATCAGGTACAGCACGCTCGCGTCGCGCGTCAGCGGATCGAGGTAGTAGCCCGTCGCGTAGCCGCCGTCGGACGCGCGCTTGCGCTCGAGCAGCGCCTGCGGCCCGGCGATCAGCGCGGCGGCCTCCTTGTCCTGCTTCAGCAGTTGATACGACGCGGCGAGCCACGCGGCCGCGAGATCGTTCTTCCAGTCGTTCGGATACGCATCCTGCAGCCGCTTCTGCACGGCCGCGAGGCTGTTGGTCGTCACGTTGCCCTGGCGCGTCAGCAGGTACACCGCGTACGCGCGCTGCCGCAGCAGGTCGAGCGAGCCGAGCAAATCGTTCGCCGCGAGCTTCTGCAGATACTGGTTGCCCGCGTCGAACATGTCCTTCGGCACCGCGACGCCGCGCTCGCGCGCGTCGAGCAGCACGTGCATCGCGTACGCGGACACGAACGGATCGGCGTCCGGCGTCGCGCTCCACAGGCCGAACCCGCCCTGCGCGTTCTGCCGGCCGCGCAGCACGTCGAGGAACTGCGCGATCGCCGCCGCGCCGGTCGCGTCGGCGTCGGCGCCCGCGTCGGTCGCATGCATCGCGCTCGTCAGCGCGCGCACCGACAGCCACTTCGCCGCGAACACGCGCGGCACGGCCGCGCTCACCAGCTGCTCGCTGCAGTAGTGCTCGAAGTTGACGAGATACGACGACAGCCCTTCGGACAGCACGAGCGGCGCGGTCGAGATGCTCGCGTCGCGCGACGCATAGGCGTCATACATCGGCCGCAGGTTCGGCACGCTCGCCTTCTTGCCCGGATCGAGCCGCGCGATGTCGAGCTGCGTGCGGAACGCGGCGGCCGGCCGCACCGACACGTCGACGCGCTGCTGCGCGCCCTTCGCGCCGTAGCGCGCGCCGAACGACAGCGCACCGGAGCCGAGCGTGTCGGTCGCCTTCACGCGGAACAGCGCGACGCCCTCGTGCTGCGGCGCGAGCGCGACGTTCTGCGTGGCCGGCCCGATCACCTGCAGCTGCGGGCCCGTCTTCAGCGTGACCGCGACCGGCACCGGCTGGTTGCCGGCGCCTGTCAGGTTGTTCGCGACGCCGACGCTGACGTCGGCCTCGTCGCCGGGCGCAAGCGTCGTCGGCACGTTCGGCGACAGCACGAAATCGCCGCGCACGGTCGTCGCGCCCTCGAACGTCCCGACCAGGTCGGGCGACACCGACACGGCCATCACGCGCAGCTTGCCGTTGAAGTAGTCGGGCACCGTGTAGCTCAGGCGCGTGTCGCCGTTCACGTCGACGATCCCCGACCAGTACACGACCGGCTTGTCGCGCTTGCGCTTGAACGGGTTCAGCTGACGGCCGATCGCGTCGTCGGCGTCGCCGCCGGGCGCGGCCATCGCCATCAGCTTCTCGAAGTCCGGCAGGATCAGGTCGAGGATCTGCGACGTGCCGACTTCGAGCATCCGCTTGCGGAAGAAGAACTTCAGCGGATCGCCGAGCTTGTAGCGCGCGACCTGCAGGATGCCTTCGTCGACCGCGAACACGACGACCTTCGCGGGCTTCGCCGAGTGCACGGTGAAGTTGACCGTGTCGCCCGGCTTCACGAGCGCCGGCGCATCGACCGACAGCGCGTTGCGGCGCGCGTCGAGGTTCACCGAGAACGGCACGACGCCGTAGCTCAGCGGGCTCATGAAGATCTCGTCCGACGACGGATCGCGGATGTACTGAACGTTGATGTAGCCGTTGCCCTCGAAGCCGGCCGGCACCGTGATGTGCTGGATCGAGCTCGTGGTGTCCGCATGGAACCACGCGTGCGCATACACCTTGTCGCGCTCGATCGTGATCAGGCCGCTGCCCGCGTAAGGCGCGCGGATCGCGATCTCGACCTGCTCGCCCGGCTTGAAGTCGTGCTTCGCGAGGCTCACCTGCAGCTCGGCGTTGCGGTCGAGCGAACGCGTGACGTTCGCGTCGCCCGTGACCGTGTATTCGATCCGGTTCACCGCCGCGCCGTCCGCGCGGCGGATCACGAGCGCATAGCTGCCCGGCTTGTCGGTGCGCAGCGCGTAGCCGAGCCCGGCCGCCGGGATCGACAGCGGCTGCTCGTCGACCGGCACCTCCTTCAGCCGCGAATCGTATTTGTACGCGCCGGAATCCTGCTTGGTCAGCACCGACACGTAGCGTTCCTCGACGAGCTGCGCGCGCAGGTCCTTCACGTCGATCGCCTTCGCGTTCGGATCGATCGCGACGAGCCGCACCGTGCGCGGGCTGCCGCGCTTCACGTAGCCGAGATCGTCGACCGACTTGTAGCCGACGAGCCAGTCGTTGTTCGACACGAGCGCCTGCGCGTTCGCGGCGACGCTGCGCCCGCCCTCCGCCTCATAGGCCTTCGCCTGGAAGTAGAGCTGGTAGGTCGCGTCCGCGTACTTGTCGAGCTCGAGGTCGAACTCCGCATGGCCCTTGTCGTCGGTCGTGCCGTCCTGCAGCGCGGTCGTATAGCCCTCCTTCGCGCGGCGCGCGTCGAAGAAGTGATAGCCCTGCCAGCTGCGGAACGAAGGCCACACGGGGCGCAGCGTCAGCGTCGCCGCGACGCGGCGCTTCTCGGCCGGCGTGCCGAACAGGTTCTGCGCATCGACGACCCCCTTCAGCCCCTTCGGCTTCACCCACCCTTCGACGACCTGCTGCGACAGCCGGGCGTCGACCTTCATCCGGTCGGGCAGGAACTCCTTCACCTGCACCGTCGTGCTGCCGATCGGCTCGTCGCCGGGCTCGCCGTTCTTCATGATGTACAGGTTGACCGTCCACGTGCCGGTCGGCGCCGTCTCGGCCGTCGTATAGCCGAGCTCGGTGAAGCCCGTCGCGTCGACGCTCACCGGCCTGCGCTCGACGGTGATCCCGCGCGGGTCGACGATCTCCGCCTGCAGCGGCACGCCGGCCGGGCTGCGCGCCCAGCTCGCCGCGCGCACGATCAGGCCGATGTGGAACGGATCGCCCGGCCGGTACAGGCCGCGATCCGAGAACAGGTAGGCGGACAGCTGCCCCTGGCCCGTCGCGTTGCGTTCGCCGTCGACGTCGAAGCGCGAGAAGTCGAGCTGGCGGTCACGGCCGGCCACCGGCAGGAACGACAGGTCGGTGTCCTTCTTCACGATGTACAGCTGCGGCCGCTTCTCGCGGTCGAGCCCCTTGAACGCGGGGAAATGCACGACGCCTTCGGCGCCGGTCATCTGGGTGAACAACGCCTGGCCGTTCACCGCGAGCACCGACACGGTGGCGCCCGCAACCGGCCGGCCCGTGCGGATCGACTGGATGAACACGTCCTGGCTGCCGTCCAGCGCACGCTTGACCAGCATCCCGAGATCGGTCACGACGATCAGGCGCGTGTCGCCGAGCGCGTTGTCGCTGTCGTCGCCGTTACCGTTGCCGTCGCCCGAATCGGCATTGTCGGACGGGTCCTGGCTGCCGTCGCCGGACGATGCGTCGCTGTCCTTCGCATCGTCGGCCTTCTTCTTCTCGGCGGCCGGGTCGTACTTCGTCAGGTGCAGCAGGAACACGCCGCGCTTGCCGCCCTTCAGGTACTGGCCGAGATCGATGCCTTCGTAATGCGCCTTGCCGGGGTCGCCGGCCGGGAACGCGCGCGTCTGCACGAAGCGCTCGACGATGTGATCCTCGCTGAACGAGTACGACAGCTCGGGCCGCGCGTAGCTGCCGTTGTTGAAGCTCACCAGATGCTGGAGCTGGTCGGGCATCACGCGACCGATCTCGACCTTCATCCCCGGCAGGTTGCGCGATACGACCGACAGGCGCTTGCTGCCGCTCATCGACAGCAGCGAGCCGTCGGCCATGAAGCGCAGCAGCTTCGGATAGTCGGGCACCGTGAACGCGGTCGTCACCGGCTGGCCGAGCAGGTAGCCGCCCGCCGATTTCAGGTCGCCTTCGAAGCGCACGACGATGCGGTCGCCCGGCGTCGCGTGATACTTGAAGCTCTGCAGCGTCGCGTAATCGTCCTCGGTCGGCACCGCTTCGAGCGGCAGCGGCTTCGACTGCTTCAGCACCGCGTCGCTGATGTCGGCCACGTTCCATTCGTACGGCGGATCGTCGTCCTGCTGATCGACGCCCGGCTTGCGCTTCGGCAGCACCCATGCCTTCGCGCGCGCGGCGAGATCGGCGCTGCGCACGCCGTCGGACGCTTCCGCGACGAGCACCTGCTCGGGCTCGTAGCGCTCGTTGTCGACGAGGGTCGGCGCGATATTGGCGATCGACAGGCTGTAGAGCCCCGGCACGGCGACCGACGCGTGCAGCACGTCCGGCGTGCCGTTGCCGCCGCGCGCACTCTTCACGCCCTTGTCGACGTCGAGCCGCACCGACAGCGGATCGCGCGGAATGTCGAGCGGCTGCGAATGGACCCACGCGCTCGTCTTCGTCTTGTCGTAGTTCACCGTGTAGCGCAGCGGCGACACGGTCTTGCCGTCGCGGCCGACCAGCACCAGGCCGATGCGCTTCTCGAACTCGGCCGGATCGACCGGGTAGTTGAAGCGCAACTGCAGCAGCGCCTGCTTTTCCGCCGGATTGTCGGGGTTCTGGTAGAACTCGTTGTCGCCCGACGTCGCGGCGAACGCCGGCAGGTCGAACGCGAAGCGGTCGTCGCGCATCGTCACCTGCGGCGCGAACACCCGGTGCACCGCGAAACGCACCTCGACGTGCGCGCCGACCGGCCAGTCCGCCGCCGGCGTGAAGCGCAGCGTCTTGTCGTCGGCCCACTCCCACGCCCCCTTGAGCGCGGGCGTCATCTCGATGCCGTCGCCGGCCGGCTTGCCGACCCGCTCGATCGGCGCGGCCGATTGCGCGAACACGACTTCGAGCGGATGCACGGTGATCTTCGGCTTGTCGGTATCGTCCACCTCGTAGGACGTGATCGCCGGCGCCTTCACGGTGAAACCGACCGTCGCGGGCTCGGGCGGCCTCGGGCGATGCTTGAGCCAGTACCCGCCGTAGCCGAGCGCGGCGGCGAGCAGCACGAGGCCGCCGGCATGCCACGGGCGGCGGCGCACGGCCGCGGCGGTGACGCCCATCCACGCGGGCGCCGTCCACGTCACGTCGCCGACCAACGGCCGCAGCGCGCAGCCGAGCAGCCACCAGACGAAGCCCGCCACGCGAATCGGCAGGAGCAGCAGGAAGCGCAGCAAATCCATGGGTTGTTTCCTTGTCAAGGACATGCTGCCCGCAGCGGCAACCTTCCCCGAATTGTTATGGGTCTGTGACGGCGCGGCCCGGTTGCGCCGTAGATACCGGGTATGTTCGACCGGATGCTGGGCGCCATTATCGATCAGACCCGAAACGATGGAAATATCGGTGTGCCGGCGCGCAACGCCGGCCGGGCGGGTTTCGGCCCGCGCGCGACCGCTGCACAAGGTTGCGCGCCGTTCGCTAGAATGCGCGGCCAGGCATGATGCGAATCGAAATGAAAGGAATCCGCTTGAAACTCCCGTTCGAATGGCAGATCGGGCTGCGCTATGCGCGCGGCGGCCGGCGCTCGGCCGGCGACGGCTTCGTGTCGTTCATCGCCGGCGCCGCGATGGCCGGCATCGCACTCGGCGTCGCCGCGCTGATCGTCGTGCTGTCGGTGATGAACGGCTTTCGCACCGAAGTGCGCGACCGGATGCTGTCGGTGCTCGCGCACGTGGAGATCTTTTCGCCGGCCGGCGCGATGCCCGACTGGCGGCTCACCGCGCACGAATCGCTGCGGAATCCGGCGGTGCGCGCCGTCGCGCCCTATGTCGACGCGCAGGCGCTGCTGACGAACGCGGGCAACGTGACGGGCGTCGCGCTGCGCGGCATCGATCCCGTGCTCGAGCCGCGCGTGTCGGCGATCGCCCGCAAGCTGAAGACCGGCCGCCTCGACGCGCTCGCGCCGGGCGAGATGGGCATCGTGCTCGGCTCGGCGCTGGCCGACGCGCTGCACGTGAAGATCGGCGACCGCCTCACGTTCTTCGCGCCCGGCAACGCCGCGCGCATCGGCGACGCGCTGCCGCGGTTCCGGCAGTTCAACGTGGTCGGCACGTTCGAATCCGGCCACTACCAGTACGACAGCGCGCTGGCCTACATCCATATCCGCGATGCGCAGACGCTGTTCAACGTGCCCGCGCCGACCGGCATCCGCTTGCGCCTCGACGATCTGCAGCGCGCGCCGGAAGTCGCGCTGGAACTGTCGCGCTCGCTGTCGGGCGATCTCTATATCCGCGACTGGACGCGGCAGAACCGGACCTGGTTCGAAGCCGAGCGGCTGCAGAAGCGCATGCTGTCGCTGATCCTGATGCTGATCGTCGCGGTCGCCGCTTTCAATCTCGTGTCGTCGCTCGTGATGACCGTCACGCAGAAGCAGGGCGACATCGCGATCCTGCGCACGCTCGGCGCGCCGCCCGGCTCGATCACGAAGATCTTCGCGATCCAGGGAATGACGATCGGCCTCGCCGGCACGCTGGCGGGCGTCGCGCTCGGCTGCGCGATCGCGGTGAGCATCCCGTGGGTGCTGCCGGCGATCGAGCAGGTGCTCGGCATCCGCTTCCTGACGCCGTCGGTGTACTTCCTCAGCTCGCTGCCGTCGAAGCTCGCGGCGCCCGACGTGATCGGGATCGCCGCGGCCGCGTTCCTGATGTCGTGCGTCGCGACGCTGTACCCGAGCTGGCGCGCCGCGCGGGTGCGGCCGGCCGAGGCGTTGCGCGACGAGTAGGCGCGGCGTCCGGCGCGGCCTCACGCGATCTCGCGGAAACCGACGCTGTCGCGGCCGTTCAGGATGCCTTCGAACGCGAACCGCGGGCAGACGCCGCGCGGATTCGCGCGCCGCGCCGCACATCCTGCCCGCCGGTCGTAGACGACGGTCGCCGCGCCCGACGACCGCCGGCGGCCGGTATCCGGCAATCCGGGGGCCGCGCGCGGCCGGCTGACCACCCTGACGTCAGCGGCGGGCCGTCCCCCGTTTCGAAGCGCCCGTCGATCTCTTCAAAACTTTGTTTGACACAAACTAAAAAAGTTTGACATGAAGATTTCACTGGGATAAGTTTTGCGCAAGCTTCCGGAAAGCAATCCGGCCAGCCGCGCGCGACTCGCGTCGCGCTTTCCCGCCGTTGCAGCACCGCCGTTCGCAACATCCCCGCCTCATCGCATTGCGCCGTTCCGTTTCATCCGAAACCTGAAGGAAGATCGGGCACTGCCGCGCTCGATTCGTACTCCTCTGCTCTTTTCGGGCCGCCCGCCGTGCTTCGGCCGGGCGATCCGTATCGGCCGCCGCGCCGACGCTCCACGGTCGGCGCGACGTCGCCGCCCCGGCAACCGCCGGGGTGCGCGCCGCGCGGCCGGCATCGACGCCGGCCGCCACATCCGGGCATCGCGCCCGGTGCGTTCGAAGGTGCAGTTCCGCTTCATCCGATGCAGCACCCGGCCGGGCCTCGGGGGGGACATACCGCGGGCCGGCCGGTTCCGGACAATCACGAACAAGAACGAGGTCGACAATGAACATTCATCGAACCGGAATGCGGCGCGCGTGGCTTCCCGCGCTTGCCGCGGCCGTGACGCTCGCCGCATGCGGCGGCGACGACGGCGGCAGCGTGGCGGGCGTATCGGCGCTTGCCCAGAGCCCGCAGGAGGGGGCCGCCGCCGCGGCCGACACGCAATCGCTCGCGTCGCGCATCTCGCCGTCCGGCGTCCCGTACGCGAACCCGGCCGGCAGCGGGCGCTACCGGCCCGTGATCGCGAACGGCCAGGTCCAGCCGTCGCTGTCGGGCGGCACGATCGAGGAGAACGCGTGGGTCGATACGCCGGTCGATTCCGACGGCGACGGCACGCGCGACCGCATCCACGTGCGCGTCGTGCGCCCGGCCGAAACCGCGAACGGCGCCCGCACGCCCGTCATCGTGCTCGCGAGCCCGTACTACGCCGGGCTCGCCGACAGCCCCGACCACGATGTCGACGTCGAACTCGACGGCACGCCGCATCCTGCCGCCCCTGCCCCGGCGGCCGCCGCCTCGGTGTCCGCACGCATCATGGCCGCCGCGCCGCAGGTGCGGATCCTGCAGCAGGTCGAAGCAGCCGCCGCCGGGCGCTCGTGGATCGAGAGCTACTTCATCCCGCGCGGCTTCACGATCGTCTATGCGGATTCGCTCGGCACCGCCGGCTCCGACGGCTGCCCGACGATCCTGACGCGCGACGAATCGGTCGCGATGGCGTCGGTGATCCGCTGGCTCGGCCGCGACGCGACCGCGAAGGACGCGAACGGCAAGGCGGTCGTCGCGAGCTGGTCGACGGGCCACGTCGGCATGTACGGCGTGTCGTACGACGGCACGCTGCCGAAGATGGTCGCGAGCCTGCGCACGCGCGGGCTGGACGCGATCGTGCCGGTCGCCGGACTGTCGAACATGTACGGCTACTACCGCTCGGGCGGGCTCGTGCGCGCGCCGGAAGGCTACCAGGGCGAGGACGTCGACGTGTACATCAAGGCGCTGCTGACGAACGCGCACCCGGAGCGCTGCACACACCTGATCGACGAGGCGCTGCAGCAGGAAGACCGCAAGACCGGCGACTATTCGCGGTTCTGGGCCGCGCGCGACATCCCGACCGCGCTCGCGGTCGCGCCGGCGCTCGTCGCGCAGGGGCTGACCGACGACAACGTGCGCGTCGACCAGTCGACGTCGTGGCATCTGGCGATGCGGCGCCAGGGCGTGCCGACGCAGCTGTGGCTGCATCGCCTGAAGCACACCGACCCGACCCGCGTGCCGGCGATGGCCGATGCGTGGACCGCGGAGGTGAACCGGTGGTTTACGCGCTACCTGATCGGCGTTGACAACGGCGTCGAGCGCGATCCGCGCGCGGTGATCGAGCAGGCGGACGGCACGCTGCTGAAGGAAGCGGACTGGGCCGCGCGCCGCGCTACGCCGGTCACGTATTTCGCGGGCGGCGACGGCGCAGGCACCGGCACGCTGCTGCGGCTGCCGACCGGCGGCCCGCTCGCGCGCTTCGCCGACGATGCGCGCATTCCCGCGCTCACGCTGGCGAACGCGTCGACGGGAGAAAACCGCAGCCGCTTCGAGACCGCGCCGCTGACGGCGACCACGCGCCTGTCCGGCGCCGCGACCGCGCGCGTCAGGCTGACCTTCACGGCGGTGGCCAACGTGACGGCCCTGCTGGTCGATCGCGCACCGGACGGCACGGCCACGATCGTCACGCGGGCGTGGACCGACCCGCGCAACCGCTTGTCCGAGTGGCGCTCGGAACCCGTGCTGCCGGGGATGCCGTACGACCTGAAGCTGACGTTCATGCCGCGCGACTACCGGCTGGAAGCCGGCCACCGGCTCGGGCTCGTCGTGCTGTCCAGCGACAACGAGGCGACACTGCGGCCGACGCCGGGCACGGGCCTGACGCTCGATCCGGCCGGCACGTCGGTGACGGTGCCGCTGGTGGCGTCGTAAGCGGGCGCGCCCCGCACAGGGCCGAGGGCGGCCGGCGTCTTCCCGACGCCGGCCGCCCTCGATGCTTTCCGGTCGCCGCAAGCGGCGCTTCGGATGCGGCTCAGAGCGGCGTCAGCACCGGCTGCCCCGCGAAATGCCGCGCCGCGTTGTCGAGAAACTGCCGGACCGAGCGATCCAGCGCCTCGGGCGACCAGCCGCCCATGTGCGGCGTCAGCACGACGCTGTCGAGATCCGTCAGCGCGCGCGGCGGCTCCGGCTCGCTTTCGTAGACGTCGAGCCCCGCGCCGGCGATGCGCCCTTCGCGCAACGCCTCCGCCAAAGCAGCGGTATCGACAACGCTGCCGCGCGACACGTTGACGAGAAAGCCGCCCGGCCCGAGCGCATCGAGCGCCGCGCGGTCGATCAGGTGCCGCGTGCCCGCGCCGCCCGGCGTCGCGACGATCAGGAAATCGGCCCACTGCGCGAGCGCGTCGACGCGGTCGAAATAGCGGTAAGGAACGTTCTTTTCCGAGCGGTTGTGATAACCGATCTCGATGTCGAAGCCCGCCGCGCGGCGCGCGCACTTCTCGCCGATCTTGCCGAGGCCGACGATGCCGAGCTTCTTGCCCGACACGTTCGGCGGCATCGCCAGGCCGTCGCGCCAGACGCCCGCGCGGGTTTTCGCATCGAGCGGCACGACGTGGCGCACCGCCGCGAGCAGCAGCGCGAACGCGTGATCGGCCACGCAATCGTCGTTGGTGCCGGCGCCCGTGACGACGGCGATCCCGCGCGCCTTCGCATGCGCGACGTCGATGTGCTCGTAGCCGGCGCCGAGCGCGCTGACGAACGTGAGTTGCGGAAGACGATCGATTTCGGCGGCGGTGAGCCCCGTGCTGCCGTTGGTCAGTACCGCGCGTATCGTGCCGCCGCGGGCGGCGATCGCGCGTTCGCGCTCTTCGGGAGTCGGGGCGTGGTGCACGTCGAACGACGCGGCGATCTCGCGTTGCGCATCGCCGCGCAACGCGATGAGGACAAGCAGCTCGGGCTTCATGTGAGGCACTCTCGTCGGCAAGGCAGAAACGGATTCCAGTGTAGCAAGCCTGCACGACGGACGCGGGTTATCCCCACGCGGGCTGTGGACGCGCCGCAGCAAGCGGTTTGCCAAAGCGGGCCCAGTCAAGTAAGTTTCGGCGTACGCCCCCGTCCTGGAGAATGGCCCGTATGAAGCTCGCCCTACCCGCCCGGATCCTGGGCCTCGCAATCGCCGCCGCCCTTGCCGCACCCGGCGCGCATGCCGACACGCCCGTCGTCGTGTCGTCGAAGATCGACACCGAAGGCAACCTGCTCGGCAACCTCATCGCGCAGGTGCTGAAGGCCCACGGCATTCCGGTCACCGAAAGAATCGCGCTCGGCGCGACGCCGATCGTGCGCAAGGCGCTGACGAGCGGCGAGATCGACATCTACCCGGAATACACCGGTAACGCCGCGTTCTTCTTCAACAAGGCCGACGACCCGGTCTGGAAGGATGCCGCGAAAGGCTACGACACCGCGAAGCAGCTCGACTACGCGGCCAACCATCTCGTGTGGCTCACACCGGCGCCCGCGAACAACACGTGGGGCGTCGCGGTGCTCGCGCCCGTCGCGCAATCGCAGCACCTGAAATCCTTCTCCGATTTCGGCAAGTGGGTTGCGGGCGGCGGCAAGGTGAAGCTCGCGGCATCGGCCGAGTTCGTGAACAGCGCGTCCGCGCTGCCGTCGTTCGAGAAGGCATACGGCTTCAAGCTGAAGCCCGAGCAGCTCGTCGTGCTGTCGGGCGGCGACACGTCCGCGACGATCAAGGCCGCCGCGAACCAGACCGACGGCGTGAACGCCGCGATGGTCTACGGCACCGACGGCGGAATCTCGTCGAGCGGCCTCGCGGTGCTCGACGACGACAAGCACGTGCAGCCCGTCTACGCCCCCGCGCCGGTGATCCGCGAGGCCGTGCTGAAGGCGCATCCGCAGATCGCCGACTACCTGAAGCCGGTGTTCGCGAGCCTCGACCTGAAAACGCTGCAGACGCTGAACGCACGCATCCAGATCAACGGCGAGCCGGCAGCCGGCGTCGCGCAGCGCTATCTGAAGTCGAAGGGCTTCGTCAAATGACGGAACGCGCGGCGACGTCCGCGCGGCGCATGACGGCCGACAAGGTCGGCATTCTGATCGGCGTCCTGACGATCGCCGCCGTGCTCGGCCTGCCGTTCGCGGTGCTGCGCCCGAATCGCATCGCGGCCGGCACGGATCTGTCCGTGTTCGCCGCGCTGCCGGCCCGGCAGGGCGCCGCGCTCGCCGCGCTGTGGATCGTCGGCGCGCTGTGGGCGATGACGGCGAGCCGCCCCGCGTGGCGGCTCGCGGCCGGCTGCGCATGGCTCGCGACGCTGGCGTACGCGGTCGGCGCGGCCGCGACGCACGTCGTCGCACCCGACGACGTGCTCGCCCGCGTGTCGCCCTCCTCAGGCGTCTGGCTGCTGCTGTTCGCATGGGCGGTGCTCGTCGCCGACGCGCTCGCGCGGCTCGCGTTCGGCCCGTGGCGGCGCCTCGCCGCGCTCGCCGTCGCGGTGGCCGCGATCGCGGTGCCGCTCGCGAGCGGCTGGTGGGACGGGCTCTCCGTGATGCGCGAATACGCGGTGCGCAGCGACGACTTCTGGCGCGAGGCGATCCGGCACGTGGCGCTCGCGGGCGGCTCGGTGGCCGCCGCGCTGATCGCGGGCGTGCCGCTCGGCATCGCATGCGCGCGCATCGCGGCGGCGCGGACCGTCTCGATGCCGGTGCTCAATATCGTGCAGACGATCCCCAGCATCGCGATGTACGGGCTGATGATGGCGCCGCTCGGCGCGCTTGCCGCACGCGTGCCGCTCGCGGCCGCGCTCGGCATCCGCGGAATCGGCGTCGCGCCGGCCGCGCTCGCGCTGTTCCTGTATTCGCTGCTGCCGATCGTGTCGAGCGTCGTGGTCGGGCTCGGGCAAGTGCCGCCGCACGTGACCGAAGCCGCACGCGCGATGGGCATGACGCGCATGCAGCGGCTGCTGCGCGTCGACCTCGTGCTGGCGTTGCCGGTGATCCTGAGCGGCGTGCGCATCGTGCTCGTGCAGAACATCGGCCTGACCGCGGTCGCCGCGCTGATCGGCGGCGGCGGGTTCGGCACCTTCATCTTCCAGGGCATCGGGCAGTCGGCCGCCGATCTCGTGTTGCTTGGCGCGATCCCGACGATCGCGCTCGCACTGGCGGCCGCTATCGTGTTCGAAGCCGCGACCTCGCTCGCGAAGGGACGTACCGCATGATCGAGATCGAACGCGCCGGCAAGCGCTTCGGCGCAACCCTCGCCGTCGACGACGTGTCGCTGACGATGCAGCGCGGCACGATCACCGCGCTCGTCGGCGCATCGGGCAGCGGCAAGTCGACGCTGCTGCGCATGATCAACCGGCTGATCGCGCCCACCAGCGGCACGATCCGCATCGACGGCGTCGATACGGCCACCGTCGCGCCCGAGCAGTTGCGGCGCGGCATCGGCTATGCGATCCAGGGGCACGGGCTGTTTCCGCACTGGAGCGTCGCGCGCAACATCGCGACCGTGCCGCGCCTGCTCGGCTGGCCGGCCGATCGCATCGACGCGCGCGTGAACGCGCTGCTCGACCTGTTCCATCTCGCACCGGCCGAGTTCGCCGGCAAGCTGCCGCACGAACTGTCGGGCGGACAGCAGCAGCGCGTCGGCGTCGCGCGCGCGCTCGCGGCCGAGCCCGCGATCTTGCTGATGGACGAGCCCTTCGGCGCGCTCGACCCGATCATTCGCGGCAAGGCGCAGGACGACCTGCTCGCGTTGCAGCGCCGCCTTGGCATCACGGTCGTGATCGTCACGCACGATATCGAGGAAGCGCTGAAGCTCGGCGACACGATCGCGGTGATGGACGGCGGGCGCCTGCTGCAGGTCGCGCCGCCGGCCGAGATTCTCGGCAAGCCGGCAGCGGGCGTCGTCGAGCAGCTCGTCGCGGGCGTCGACCGGCCGCTGCGCCTGCTCGCCCTGACGCCGATCGACACGGTGGCCGAACCCGGTCATGCCGACGGCGCCCCGATCGCCGCGACGCGCACGCTGCGCGATGCGGTGTCCGAACTGCTGTGGCGCGGCGTCGATGCGCTGCCGGTCGACGACGGCAACGGCAACCACGCGCGCCGCATCACGCTCGACGCGATCCGCGCGCACGCGCGCCAGCCCGCATGACGGCGCACCGCGCGCGGCCCGCGCGCTCCGCATTCCCGGCCCATGCGGCACGCGCGGCCGCACTCGCGCTGCTGCTCGTGCTGCTGCTGCGCCCCGCGTGGCTGCAGGGGCTGTTCGCGCCGTTCGCGGACAACGGCGCGCCGGTCATCTACGATCGTGCGAGCCTGCTCGATCTCACGCTCGCGCATCTCGGCACCGTCGCGCTGTCGAGCACGCTCGGCACGCTCGTCGCCGTCGCGGCCGGGATCGCGGTCACGCGGCCGTGGGGTGCGGATTTCCTGCCGGTCGCACGCAGCGTCGTCGACATCGGCCAGACCTTCCCGCCCGTCGCGGTGCTCGCGCTCGCGGTGCCGGCCGTCGGCTTCGGATTGAAGCCCGTGCTGATCGCGCTGGTGCTGTATGGCCTCCTGCCCGTGTTCGAAAGCACGATCGCCGGGCTCGAGGACGTGCCGCGCGACGTCGTCGACGCCGCGCGCGGCATGGGGATGAGCGGCTGGCAGCAACTGGTATCGGTCGAGCTGCCGCTCGCGTTTCCGGTGATCGTCAACGGCATCCGGCTCGCCGTCGTGATCAATCTCGGCACCGCGACGATCGGCTCGACGGTCGCCGCGCGCGGGCTCGGCGACGTGATCATCGCGGGCCTGCAGACGTCGAACACCGCGTTCGTGCTGCAGGGCGGCCTGATCGTCGGGCTGCTCGCGGTGCTCGTCAGCGATGCGATCGGCGCGCTTGCCCGGATCGCGACCGCGCGGCGCGCATAACGCGCGCGGGCCGCATCCGATCTCGCGCCTGTCGCAACCAACAGGCGCCGTGCCAGGCGACATTCATCCGGACTCCGATGCGTATCCGTGCAACGATCGGCCCGCGAATCGATACAAGCCTACACGTCGCTTTCATTCAAACCGGCGTTCGACCATCGGCGGCGATTGGCCGATATACTATGCCCCTCCCAGTTCCCCACCTTCCACCATGCGACGGTTTCTCTGGCTGATCGTGGTATCGCTCGGCATCGCACAACAGGCGTCGGCGCAGCAGGCGCCCGCACTGTCTGCGTCCGCGCCCGAAACGGCCGCGTCGGCGCCGCTCGTCGCCTCCGCGCCGCTCGCCGATGCCAACAATCAGCCGAACGAAGCAAACCGCCGCATCACGTCCTACCTGACGCGGAAATTCGGTGTCGCGAAGGAACGCGCCGCGAAGCTGGCCGATATCGTGAGCGTTACTGCGACGAAATATTCGCTGCCGCCCGCACTCGTTTACGCCATCATCTCGATCGAATCGCGCTTTCAGGAAAAGGCGCGCGGCCAGCACGGCGCGACCGGGCTGATGCAGGTCGTGCCGGCCGCGCATCGCGGCCTGCTGCGCAACGTGAAGGACCTGACCGAGCCGAACGCGAACGTCGACGCCGGCTCCGCGATCCTGTCGGGCTACGTGAGGGCGGCCGGCGGCAACGTGCAGGCCGGGCTGAAGAGCTACGGCGGGTCGAACGCGTATGCGGCGAAGGTGATGCAGCGGGTCGATTCGTTCCGGTTCGTGCTCGAACCGGACGACGACGCGAAAGCCGTGAAACCCGCGAACGACGCGAAGGGCCGCATGATGCCGGTCAGCGACACGTCCTCGGCGCGCGACACGCAGTAAGCGCAGCCGCGCACATCCGTGCGCGAGCCCCGTCCTGCCGCGCACGCACGGCGCACTCCGGCACGCCGCCCGTCACCGCCGCGCGAAATGCGCGCGCAGATATTCGATGAAGACCTGCGTCTTCGCCGGCAGCAGGCGCGTCTCCGTCATCGCGTAGATCGGAACGGGCGCGCCCTCCCATGCGGGCAACACGCGCCGCAACCGGCCCGCGGCCACGTCGTCGGCCACCACTTCCTCCGGCATCTGGATGACGCCCGCATCGTTCACGGCCAGTTGCCGGATCATGCCGACGCTGTTCACGACGAAGCGCCCGCCCACCGGCACCTCGACCTCCCGCGCAGCGTCGTGCAGCGTCCACTTGCCCACACGCTGCACGCTCAGGCATTGATGCCGCGTCAGGTCGCCCGGCTCGCGCGGCTCGCCCGCGCGCTCGAGATAGCGCGGCGACGCATACAGGTGATTGCGGAACGTCGCGAGCCGCCGCGCGACGAGCTGGGAATCCGCCGATTCGCCCATGCGGATCGCGACGTCGAACGGTTCGCTCACCAGATCGACGCGCCGCGACGTCAGTTCGAAATCGAACGTCAGCTTCGGGTAGCGGTTCGCGAATTCAGCGATCAGCGGCGTCAGGTAGATCACCGCGAAATCGACCGGAAACGACGCGCGCAGCACGCCCGACGGTTCGGCCAGCAGTTCGCCGAGCTGTTCGTGCGCGAGCCGCGCCTCGTCGACGATGCGCTTGCAGCGCTCGAAATACAGCTGCCCGGCCTCGGTCAGCTCGATGCGGCGCGTCGTGCGATGCAGCAGCCGCAACCCGATCGCCTTTTCCAGCGCACCGATGCGCCGCGACAGCGTCGAATTCGGCATCCCCAGCGCGTCGGCCGCGCTGCGAAAGCCCTTCGCCTTCACGACCTCCACGAACAGCGCCATGTCGTTCAGCAATTCCACGCCGACCGCTCCATCAATGGATCAATGCGATCCAGAATACCCCATTTATCTCGAAAAAGAAGCAATGGATGATGTGTCCATGGCGGCGAGGCCGGCGCAACGGTGCGCGGCCGGCGCCCGATACGGCGCCACCCCGGCGCCGTTACCCGACCCTCGAGGAGCACGCATCATGGACGCACTGTTCACCCCGGCCCGTGTCGGCCGCTACACGCTGCAGAACCGCCTGGTCATGGCGCCGATGACGCGCAGCCGCGCCGCGTTCGACGGCACGCCCGGCGCACTGGCGGCCGAGTACTATGCGCAGCGCGCGGATCTCGGCCTGATCGTCAGCGAAGGCACGCAGCCGTCGGACGACGGGCAAGGCTACCTGACCACGCCCGGCATCTACACCGACGCGCACGTTGCCGGCTGGCAGGCCGTCGGCAACGCGGTGCACGCGCGCGGCGGCCGGCTGTTCATCCAGCTGATGCACGTCGGGCGCATGTCGCATCCCGACAATACGCCGCATCACCGGCAGGGCGTCGCGCCGTCGGCGATCGCGCCGGGCGTGCCGATGTTCACGTCGAAGGGGATGCAGCCGATTCCCGCGCCGCGCGCGCTGACGACGGACGAAGTGCGCGACACCGTGAACGACTTCCGCCTCGCCGCGCGTCGCGCGATCGAGGCCGGCGCCGACGGCGTCGAGATCCACGGCGCGAACGGGTACCTGGTCCAGCAGTTCTTCGCACCGAACGCGAATACGCGCGGCGACGCGTACGGCGGCCCGATCGAACATCGCGCACGCTTCGCGATCGAGGTGGCCGAGGCGATCGCCGCCGAGATCGGCGCGGACCGCACCGCGATCCGCCTGTCGCCCGGCACCACGCTGTGGGGCATCGACGAAGGCGCGCAAGGGCCGGACCTGTATCGCTACCTGACGACGCAGCTCGACCGGCTCGGCCTCGCGTACCTGCACGTGATGCACCAGGGCGACGAGCCGCTGCTCGCGGACCTGCGCGCGCGCTGGAACGGCACGCTGATCGTGAACCGCCCGGGCCGCGCGCGCGACGCGATCGGCTCGGATGTCGCGACGGGCCTCGCCGATCTCGAAGCGTACGGGCAGATGGTGCTCGCGAATCCGGATTTCGTCACGCGGCTGAAGACGGGCGCGCCGATGAACGACGCGCAGCGCGACACGTTCTTCGGCGGCGATGCGCGCGGGTATGTGGATTATCCGGCGCTGGACGGTACGGCCGCGGCGTAACGCATCCGCACGGCGCGACGCCGCGACGCGCGGAACACGCGTGTCGCGGCGCCGGTTCGCGTGCCGCCGCGCATCATGGAAGGCCGGTGTCGGCCCTCGAAATCACGGGCGCGAGACGTGGCCTCTTTTCGGGCCGATTGCCTGTGTCGTGCGAGATCCTTTCCGCAGGCCCACACGCGCCGACCGCGACAAACCGCTACGGCGGCACCGCGGCCGCCATCACCCCCGCTCCGTCTCTCCCGTCCACCGCGCATAATCCCCGCGGGTCCAGTCGAGCGACACGCCGACGCGCTTCGTGCCCGGCCGGATCTTCGGCTTGTACGCCGACAGCGTCAGCGACTCCAGCGCAGGCCATTCGCGAAACGACAGCACCGCGATATCGGCGACGAGCGTTTCCAGCAGCCGCGTATGCGGCTTGTGCGACAGGAACGCGGCCACGCGCGTGCAATAGCCGTCGTAATCGATCCACGCGTTCTGCTCGCTCGGCTCGCAGCGATACCCGAGCCGCGCATCGATCACGATCGGCTGCGGCGCTTCATGCTCGTGCGCATGAATGCCGATCCGCGCGGGCACCTTCAGTTCTTCGACGAACACGCTCCAGCCGCGCCCGCCCAGGCGCGGCGCGTCGATCGCCACGAACGGGTCGTCGAACGGCTTCATGATGCGAGCGGCGCGGCCGCGTCGAGCATGATGCGCACGAAGTAGTCGGCGAAGCTGCGCCGCACGACGATCTCGAACACGTCGTCACCGGTCGGGATCAGCACGATCGACGCCTTGAAGTAGTGCGACTGCGCGCACTGGCCGGGCTTGAACGCGCGCGGATGAAGATCGAGCGGGCAGCCGCGCGCGAGCACGTCGCGCACGCGTTCGCCGCCGATCTCGACGACGGTATAGCCGCTGCCGACGTCGACGGCCGCCGCATACGAACCCTGCACGGCCTGCGCAAGCTGCGCCTCCAGCGCGCCGGCCTGCACGGGGCCGTTCGAGCGCACGAGCCACTCGTCGGGGCCGAGCCACAGCACGTCGTATTCGGCGCCGCGCGCGACCGTGTTCGGCGCCGCGGGCGGGCGGCAGCCCACCACGCGCTCGAACGCGCTCACGAACGCCGGATCGCCCAGCTCGCCGCGCACGTTGACGAGGTCGAGGAACGGCCGCTCGCGCAGCGTGAACTTCTTCGATGCGCGCGCCTGGTGCGGCTTCAGCACGTCGGCCGCGCCGACGAACGGCGATTCGAGCGTCACGCCGCCCGCGCCCGCCACCTGCGTCTGGTTTCTCGTTTCATTCCACATGCTGGCGCACCCCTTCGGTATCGTAGAAAACCGGGCTCGAGATCGTCGCGGCGATGCGCTTGCCGTTGGCCAGCGGAATCACGACGCTCTCGCCCATCTTGTTCAGGCCGCCCTTCACCACCGCGAGCGCGATCGAGCGCTTCAGGATCGGGCTGTAGTAGCTCGACGTCACATGGCCGATCATCGGCGTCGGATCGACCGCCGACACCTGCGTGTCCTTCGCGACGATCTGCGCACCTTCCGGCAGCACGAACTGCGCGTCCTCGGTCAGCAGGCCGACGAACTGCTTGCGGCCTTCCTTCGCGGTGTCGGAGCGCGCGAGCGAACGCTTGCCGAGACAATCCTTCGACTTCGCGACCAGCCCGCCCATCCCGAGGTCGTACGGCGTGACCGAGCCGTCGGTGTCCTGGCCGACGATGATGTAGCCCTTCTCCGCGCGCAGCACGTGCATCGTCTCGGTGCCGTACGGCGTGATGTCGAACTCGGCGCCGGCCGCCATCAGCGCTTCCCACACCGCGCGGCCCGCGTTCGCCGGCACGTTCACTTCATAGGCCAGCTCGCCCGAGAAGCTGATCCGCATCACGCGCGCCTTCGCGCCCGCGACGGTGCCGTTCCGGTAGCTCATGAACGGGAACGCCTCGTTGCCGAAGTCGATGTCCTGGCACACCTTCTGCACGACCTTGCGGCTCTTCGGGCCGACCACCGCGAACGTCGCCCAGTGATCGGTGACCGACGACAGCCGCACCTTCATGTCGGGCCATTCGGTCTGCAGCCAGCGTTCGAGCCACGTGAGCACGCGCGCCGCGCCGCCGGTCGTGGTCGTCATCATGAAATGCTGGTCGGCGAGGCGCACCGTCACGCCGTCGTCGAACACCATCCCGTTCTCGTCGAGCATCAGCCCGTAGCGGCACTTGCCCACCTCGAGCTTGTTCCACGGGTTCGTGTACATCCAGTTCAGCAGCTTCACGGCATCCGGGCCCTGGATGTCGATCTTGCCGAGCGTCGACGCGTCGAGGATGCCGACGCTGTTGCGCACCGCGAGGCACTCGCGCTTCACGGCCGCGTGCAGGTCTTCGCCGTTCTTCGGGAAGTACCACGGCCGCTTCCAGTTGCCGACGTCCTCGAACAGCGCGCCGTGCTCGACGTGCCACTCGTGCACGCAGGTCTTGCGGATCGGATCGAGGAAATCGCCCAGCTCGCGGCCCGCGAACGTGCCGAACGACACGGGCGTGTAGTTCGGGCGGAACGTCGTCGTGCCCGTTTCCGGAATCGTCTTGCCGAGCGCCCCCGCGAGAATCGCCATCCCGTTGATGTTGCCGAGCTTGCCCTGGTCGGTGCCGAAGCCCATCGCCGTATAGCGCTTCACGTGCTCGACCGACTCGAAACCTTCGCGCGCGGCGAGCAGGATGTCGGCGGCCGACACGTCGTTCTGGAAATCGACGAACTGCTTCGGCCCGCGCGCCGCGGCTTCGCGGCTGCCGACGAGCCACAGCGGCTGCAACGGGCCCTCGACGGCTTCCGCGACCTGCGGCGCGACGGGACGCTGCCCGGCCGTGAAGCCCGCCGCCTTCGCCGCCTCCACCCCGGCGTCGACCGCGAGACGCAGCGCGCGCGCCAGCCCGAATTCGCCGGCCGCCGCGCCGATGCTCGCCTCCGCCTGCACGGGCTTGCCCGGCAGGAAGCACGCCTTCTCGTCGCTCCAGCACGCCTTGCCGCCCGACTGCGCGAACAGGTGCAGCACCGGGCTGAAGCCTCCCGACATCGCGACGAGATCGCACGGCAGCGTCTGCAGCTTGCCGCCGACCTGGCCGTTCGTACTGGACGCGACGTCGACCGACGATACGCGCCACTTGCCCGCCGCGGCCGTCACGACCGCGCCGCTCATCACTGTCACGCCCTGCCGCTTGGCGGCGGCCGGCAGCGCGCCGTTCGACGACGGGCGCGCATCGACGACCGTCACCTTCGCGCCGCACGCCTTCAGGTCGAGCGCGGTCTGGTACGCGTGGTCGTTGTTCGTGAACACCACCGCGTTGCGGCCCGGCAGCACGCCGAAGCGATGCACGTACGTGGACACGGCCGACGCCAGCATCACGCCCGGCAGGTCGTTGTTGCCGAACACGATCGGCCGCTCGTGCGCGCCGGTCGCGAGGATCACGCGCTTCGCGCGGACCTTCCACAGCAGTTCGCGCGTACCCTTGCGCATCGACACCGGCAGGTGGTCGGTCAGGCGCTGCGTGACGGTCACGAGGTTGTGATCCTGGTAGCCGAACGCGGTGCTGCGCGACAGGATCGTCACGTCGGGCAGCTTGCGCAGCTCGGCCTCGACCTTCTCGACCCACTGCAGCGCGGGCTTCGCGTCGATCTCGGCGCGGCACGACAGCAGGCTGCCGCCGAGCTCGCGCTGGTCGTCGACGAGGATCACGCGCGCGCCGGCCACGGCCGCCGCATGCGCGGCGGCAAGCCCCGACGGGCCGCCGCCGACGACGAGCACGTCGCAGTGCGCGTAGCACTTGTCGTAGCGATCGGCGTCGAGCGCCTCGGGCGCCTTGCCGAGGCCGGCCGCCTCGCGGATCTTCTCCTCGTACTTCGGCCACATGTTGCGCGGCCACATGAAGGTCTTGTAGTAGAAGCCGGCCGGCAGGAAGCGCGACAGCTTCTGGTTGATCGCGTACTTGTCGTTCTCGAGCGTCGGCTCCGCGTTCACGCTCGTCGCGACGAGCCCCTGGTACAGCTCGATTTCGGTCGCGCGCGCGTTCGGCACCGTGTACGGGCCCGATTCGAGCTGCACGACGGCGTTCGGTTCCGCGACGTCCGCCGTCACGATCCCGCGCGGGCGGTGGTACTTGAAGCTGCGCGCGACGAAGTGCACGCCGTTCGCGAGCAGCGCGGACGCGAGCGTGTCGCCCTGGAAGCCCTGATACGTGCGGCCGTTGAACGTGAACGTCAGCGGAATCGCACGATTGATGCGGCCACCGGTGCCAAGACGGTCTTTCTGGCTCATTTGCTCGTGCCCTCTTCGTGTGCGTTGCCGGCGGCCGCGCCGCCGATGGCAGCCCCGTCGAACGTTTCGTAGCCCTTGATATCGTAGGTCACCGTGTCGCGCGTGGCCTTGAACCAGCGGCGGCAGCCCTGCGCGTGCAGCCATTGCTCCTTGTGCAGCCCGCGCTTGTTCTCGCGCATGAACACGTATTCGCCCCATTCGCGGTCGGTCATGTTCTCGTTATTGACCGGGCGCACGATGTCGGCTTCGCCGCCGCACGAGAATTCGGATTCGGCGCGCGGCCCGCACCACGGACATTCGATCAGCAACATGTTTCTTTCTCCAATGGTCGGTTCAGTGCGCGACGGCGGCGGCGCCGTGCTCGTCGATCAGGTGGCCCGTGTAGAAGCGGTCGAGCGCGAACGGCGCGTTCAGCGGATGCGGTTCGTCGCGGGCGATCGTGTGCGCGAACACCCAGCCCGAGCCGGGCGTCGCCTTGAAGCCGCCGGTGCCCCAGCCGCAGTTGAAATAGAGGCCCTTCACGTCGGTCTTGGTGATGATCGGGCACGCGTCCGGCGACACGTCGACGATGCCGCCCCACTGGCGGTTCATCCGCACGCGCGAGAACACCGGGAACATCTCGACGATCGCCTGCAGCGTGCTTTCGATGATGTGGAAGCTGCCGCGCTGGCCGAAGCCCGTGTACTGGTCGATGCCCGCGCCGATCACGAGGTCGCCCTTGTCGGACTGGCTGATGTACGCGTGCACCGCGTTCGACATGATCACCGAGTTGACGACCGGCTTGATCGGCTCGGACACCAGCGCCTGCAGCGGGTGGCTCTCGATCGGCAGCCGCACGCCGGCCATGTCGGCGAGCGTCGTCGTGTTGCCGGCCGCGACCACCGCGACCTTCTTCGCCTTGATGAAGCCCTTCACCGTATCGACGCCGACCACCGCGCCGCCCTCGCGGCGAATGCCCGTGACCTGGCAGTTCTGGATGATGTCGACGCCCGCGCGATCCGCGCCGCGCGCGAAGCCCCAGGCCACCGCGTCGTGGCGCGCGACGCCCGCACGGCGCTGGATCGATGCGCCGAGCACCGGGTAGCGGCTGTTCAGGTTGATGGTCGGTTCGATTTCCTTGATCTGCGCGGGCGTGAGGAATTCGGCGTCGACGCCGTTCAGCCGGTTCGCATTCACGCGGCGCTCGGTGTCGCGCACGTCCTGCAGCGTGTGCGCGAGGTTCATCACGCCGCGCTGGCTGAACATCACGTTGTAGTTCAGGTCCTGCGACAGCCCTTCCCACAGCTTCATCGCCTTCTCGTACAGCGCGGCCGATTCGTCCCACAGATAGTTCGAGCGCACGATCGTCGTGTTGCGCGCGGTGTTGCCGCCGCCGATCCAGCCCTTCTCGAGGATCGCGACGTTCGTGATCCCGTGCTCCTTCGCGAGGTAGTACGCCGTCGCGAGGCCGTGGCCGCCGCCGCCGACGATCACGACGTCGTATTCCTTCTTCGGCTCCGGGCTCTTCCACTGCTTTTCCCAGTTCTCGTGGTACGAAAGGCCGTTGCGGAACAGGCTGAATATCGAGTAGCGGCTCATGTTGTGGTCCTTCGTTAGCATTCGATGACGTTCACGGCGAGGCCGCCGCGCGACGTTTCCTTGTATTTCGTCTTCATGTCGGCGCCGGTCTCGCGCATCGTCTTGATCACGGAATCGAGCGACACGTAGTGCTGGCCGTTGCCCTTGAGCGCCATGCGCGACGCGTTCAGCGCCTTGATCGCGCCCATCGCGTTGCGCTCGATGCACGGGATCTGCACGAGCCCGCCGACCGGGTCGCAGGTCATCCCGAGGTTGTGCTCCATGCCGATCTCGGCCGCGTTCTCGACCTGGTCGGGCGTGCCGCCCATCACGGCGGCGAGCGCGGCCGCGGCCATCGAGCACGCGACGCCCACCTCGCCCTGGCAGCCGACTTCGGCACCGGAAATCGACGCGGTTTCCTTGTAGATGATCCCGATCGCGGCGGCCGTCAGCAGGAATTCGACGATGCCCGCCTCGTTCGAGCCCGGCACGAACTTCACGTAGTAGTGCAGCACCGCGGGGATCACGCCGGCCGCGCCGTTGGTCGGCGCGGTCACGACCCGGCCGCCCGCCGCGTTCTCCTCGTTGACGGCCATCGCATACAGGTTGACCCAGTCGAGCATCGACAGCGGGTCGCGCAGCGATTCCTCCGAACGCGCGCGCAGGCGGCTGTACAGCTCGGCCGCGCGGCGCTTCACGCGCATCGGGCCCGGCAGGTCGCCCTCGACCTTGCAGCCGCGCTCGACGCACGCGGCCATCGTGCGCCAGATCGCGAGCAGCCCGGCGCGCACCTCGTCGGCGGAGCGCAGCGCGCATTCGTTGCGCATCATCAGCCCGGCGATCGACAGCCCGTGCTCGCGGCACTGGCGCATCAGGTCGTCGCCGGTGCGGAACGGGTACGGCACCTCGACCGCCGCGCGCACGCCGTTGACGCGATCGCCGTCGCGGTTCACGACGAAGCCGCCGCCGATCGAGTAATACTCCTTCTCCACCAGCAGCTGGCCGTGCTCGTCGAACGCCTGGAACCGCATTCCGTTCGGGTGCACGATGGTCGTGCCGCTCATCAGCTTGCGATAGAAGCCGATGTGCTCCTTCTCGTCGAAGCGGATCGCCTGCGTGCCGAGCAGCGTCAGCGACTTCTCCGCGCGGATCGCGGCGAGCCGCGGCTCGATCAGGTCGGGATCGATCGTGTCGGGCAGATGGCCCTCGAGGCCGAGCAGCACGGCCTTGTCGGTGCCGTGGCCCTTGCCGGTCGCGCCGAGCGAGCCGTACAGCTCGACCCGCACGCGGCGCACGAAGCCGAGCAGGTTCGCGTCCTCGACGTGCGACGCGAAACGGTACGCCGCGATCATCGGGCCGACCGTATGCGAACTGGACGGGCCGATGCCGATCTTGAACAGGTCGAAGACACTGACGTTCATCTGGATGCCTCTGCGTGCAAGCGCGCGTGGTGACGTTGGACGCCAGTACACCAAAGCGTAAAATCGGCCGATAGAACAAAAACGGCATCGGCGTGGGATACCGCCGCCAAACCCGGGCCCGGCGCGGCCGGAAGTGCGTTTTGGCGATGGTTCGCGACGGAAAACCACAAGTCGGGCCGGAGCCGATCGGCGACGCTGGCTGCATCGGCGCCGCCCGGCCGCCCCCGGCTGCCGTCCCCGTATCAACCGAGTCGACTGAGTGAGACCGCCCGCCCGGCGTGACGAGATTTGCCGCGATGACACCCGACGTACCCGCTTCCCCCCTCGCCGAACCCGCGCCGCGGCGCATCCGCTTCGGCATCGTGCTGCTGCCGAACTTCACGCTGACGGCTTTCTCGGGCTTCGTCGACATGCTGCGGCTGTCGGCCGACGACGGCGACTACAGCAAGCCGGTGCGCTGTTCGTGGAGCGTGATCGGCGAGACCCTCGCGCCGGTGCGCGCGAGTTGCGGGATCCAGATCACGCCGTGGGAAACGTTCGATGCGGCCGAGCCGTTCGACTACGTGGTGGTGGTCGGCGGGTTGCTGCATTCCGGGCCGCAGGCGGGCCCCGAGACGCTCGACTTCATTCGCGGCGCGGCGGCCGACGGCGCGACGATCGTCGGCATCTGCACCGGCGTGTTCACGCTGATGCGCGCGGGCGTGCTCGACGGGCACCGCACCTGCGTGAGCTGGTTCCACTACTGGGATTTCATCGAGCGCTTTCCGGCCGCGGACCCCGACCTGCTGATCGCCGACCGGCTGTTCGTGATCGACCGGCGCCGCATCACCTGCTCGGGCGGCCGCGCGTCGATCGACGTCGCCGCCGCGATCCTGCTGCGCCATTTCGATCACGCCACCGTACAGAAGGCGCTGCGCATTTTGCTGGTCGGCGAGATGCAGAAGGGCAATGCGCCGCAGCCGCATCCGCCGGGCCTCGAACCGGCGACGCACCCGAAGGTCAAGCGCGCGATTCTCCTGATGGAACAGCATGTCGGGCGCGCGCTGTCGCTCGACGAGCTCGCGAGCAAGCTCGACTTGTCGACGCGGCAGCTCGAACGGCTGTTCAAGGCCGAGACCGGCAAGAGCCCGCAGGCGTTCGCGAAGCAGGTGCGGCTGCGCACGGCCGCGTGGCTGCTGACGAGTTCGGACCGCACGGTGGCCGACATCGCGTCGAGCTGCGGGTTCGCCGATGCGTCGCACCTCGGGCGCGAGTTCCGCAAGCAGTTCGGCGTGCCGCCTGCCGCGTATCGGGAGCGCGGGGGGGAAGCGGCGGAAGTCGATGCCGCGGCGGCGACCGATCCGGTCGAAGACACCGCCGACTGACCGCGACCGGCATCGGCCGGCCGCCCGCCCGATCGAACGCAAAGCCGACACGCGGTCGCACCGGTTTCACGTCAAGTGAAACCGGTTCCAATCAACTTGACCGACGTTGCCTCGCGTTAACCGAGGGTTATCCCGGATGCTTCATCACCGTCAAATTTGTATGATGACCACATCACCTTACAAACCAGACCGCCATGTTCGAGAAGATTCCCGCCCGCGCGATGAGCGACCACGTCGCGCAGCAACTGCTCAAGCAGATTGAAGTCGGCAGTTTCTCGGCCACCGGCAAGCTGCCGACGGAAGCCGTGCTCGCGCAGGAATTCGGCGTGAGCCGCACCGTGATCCGCGAGGCGATCTCGCGGCTGAAGAACGAGGGCGTGGTCGAGCCGCGCCAGGGCAGCGGCGTGTACGTGAACCAGCACGGCGCGATCCGGCCGCTGCGGATCGACTACGCGGAAGCGGTCGAGGCCACCTCGCTGCCGCACCTGCTCGCGGTGCGCCGCGCGATCGAGGCCGAGGTCGCGGCCGAAGCGGCGCTGCGTCACACCGACGACGACATGGCCGACATCGACGAAGCGCTGCGCAGGATCGACGACGCCGTGGCGGAAGGGCGCGACGGCGTCGCGGAAGACGTCGCGTTCCACCGCACGATCGCGGCCGTCACCGGCAACCCGTATTTCCTCAAGACGCTGCAGTTCCTGAACCAGTACCTCGAAGCCGGCGTGAAGGTCACGCGGCGCAACGAAGCGACGCGCGAGGACTTCTCGCGCCAGGTGCGCGAGGAACACGCGGCGATCGCCGACGCGATCCGTGCACGCGACCCGATGGCCGCGCGCAACGCGGCGCGCACGCACATGTACAACGCCGCCCGCCGTCTCGCGGAAGCCGGCATCTGCTGAACCCGGCGGCCACGTCCGTCACGCCCTGCCCCCGAATCGATCAAGGTAGACCATGTCAAGAAATGTTGGAGTCATCGGCCTCGGCGCGATGGGCCTCGGCGTCGCGCGCTCGCTGCTGCGCGCCGGCCTGCGCGTGCACGCATGCGACGTGCGCGACACCGTGCTGCAGGCGTTCGCCGCCGAAGGCGGCATCGCGTGCGCGACGCCGGCCGAACTCGGCGCGCAGTGCGACGTCGTCGTCACGCTCGTCGTCAATGCGGCGCAAACCGAGACCGTGCTGTTCGGCGAGCACGGCGCGGTCGCGGCGATGCAGCCGGGCGGCGTCGTGATCGCCAGCGCGACCGTCGCGCCCGAATTCGCGGTCGCACTCGGCGCGCGCATCGAGGCGGCCGGCCTGCAGATGCTCGATGCGCCCGTGTCGGGCGGCGCCGCGCGCGCGGCCTCCGGCGAGATGACGATGATGACGTCCGGCCCCGCCGCCGCGTACGCCGCATGCGAGGACGTGCTCGCCGCGATCGCCGGCAAGGTCTATCGCCTCGGCGACGCGCACGGCGTCGGCTCGAAAGTGAAGATCATCAACCAGCTGCTGGCCGGCGTGCACATCGCAGCGGCGGCCGAGGCGATGGCGCTGGGCCTGCGCGAAGGCGTCGACGCCGACGCGCTGTACGACGTGATCACGCACAGCGCCGGCAACTCGTGGATGTTCGAGAACCGCGTGCCGCACATCCTGAACGGCGACTACACGCCGCTGTCGGCCGTCGACATCTTCGTGAAGGACCTCGGCCTCGTGCTCGATACCGCGCGCCGCAGCAAGTTCCCGCTGCCGCTGTCGGCCACCGCGCACCAGATGTTCATGAGCGCGTCGAGCGCCGGCCACGGCGGCGAGGACGATTCCGCCGTGATCAAGACTTTCCCCGGCATCACGCTGCCGCCCGCCCGCTGAGTCGAACGACGCACCTGCCATGACCGCTTCCGCTTCCCGTCCCCTGCTCGGCTGCATCGCCGACGATTTCACCGGCGCGACCGATCTCGCGAACATGCTCGTCAAGAACGGCATGCGCACCGTGCAGACGATCGGCGTGCCCGCCGACGGCGCGTCGCCCGAGGCCGACGCGATCGTCGTCGCGCTGAAGTCGCGCACGATTCCCGCGCCCGACGCCGTCGCGCAGTCGCTCGCCGCGTACGAATGGCTGCGCGCGCAAGGCTGCCGCCAGTTCTTCTTCAAGTACTGCTCGACCTTCGACTCGACCGACGCCGGCAACATCGGGCCGGTGGCCGACGCGCTGCTCGACGCGGCCGGCGGCGGCTTCACGATCGCGTGCCCGGCGTTTCCCGAGAACGGCCGCACGATCTATCGCGGCCACCTGTTCGTCGGCGACGTGCTGCTGAACCAGTCCGGGATGGAAAACCATCCGCTCACGCCGATGCACGACGCGAACCTCGTGCGCGTGCTGCAGCGGCAGACGAAGTCGCCGGTCGGCCTGATCCGCTACGACACGATCGCGCTGGGCGCGGCTGCCGTGCGCACGCGGATCGAGCAGCTGCGCGCGGAAGGCGTGCGCTTCGCCATCGCGGACGCGCTGTCGGACCGCGACCTCTACGTGCTCGGCGAAGCGTGCGCGGGCCTGCCGCTCATCACCGGCGGCTCGGGCATCGCGCTCGGCCTGCCCGCGAATTTCCGCCGCGCGGAACAACTGCCCGAGCGCGACAACGCGGCGGCGCTGCCGCGCATCGACGGATTGTCGGCGGTGCTCGCCGGCAGCGCGTCGAAGGCCACCCAGGCCCAGGTCGCCGCGTGGCGCGCGACGCGGCCGAGCTTCCGCATCGATCCGCTCGCGGCGGCGCGCGGCGAGCCCGTGGTCGACGAGGCGCTCGCGTTCGCGCGCGCGAACCTGCCGCAGCCCGTGCTGATCCATGCGACGGCAACGCCTGATGAAGTGAAGGCCGTGCAACAGGCGCTCGGCATCGACGCGGCCGGCCATCTCGTCGAAAGCACGCTCGCGGCGATCGCGCGCGGCCTGCGCGAACTCGGCGTGCGCAAGTTCGTCGTCGCCGGCGGCGAAACGTCCGGCGCGGTCGTGCAGGCGCTCGACGTGGCGTCGCTGCAGATCGGCGCGCAGATCGATCCGGGCGTGCCGGCCACGGCCACGCCCGGCGCGCAGCCGCTCGGCCTCGCGCTGAAATCCGGCAACTTCGGCACGACGGACTTTTTCGACAAGGCGCTGCGCGCGCTGGACGGAGCTGCACGATGAGCCACGAAGCGAAACTGCGCGAGGAAATCTGCGTGGTCGGCGCGAGCCTGCATGCGCGCGGCCACGCGGTCGGCAGCGCCGGAAACATCAGCGCGCGGCTGCCCGACGGCTGGCTGATCACGCCGACCGACGCGTGCCTCGGCCGGCTCGATCCGAACGATCTCGCGAAGGTCGGTGCGGACGGCCAGCCGGTATCCGGCGGCAAGCCGTCGAAGACGCTGGCGCTGCATCGCGGCATATACGCGCGCAATCCCGACGCGAACGGCGTCGTCCACACGCATTCGACGCATCTCGTCGCGCTGACGCTCGCGGGCGTGTGGCGCGACAGCGACGTGCTGCCGCCGATCACGCCGTACTACGTGATGAAGGTCGGCCACATTCCGCTGATCCGTTACCGCCGCCCCGGCGATCCGGACGTCGCCGCCGAAGTCGCGGCGCTCGCCTGCGAGGTGCGCGGCGTGCTGCTCGAGCGCCTCGGCCCCGTGATGTGGGGGCCGTCGGTGTCGCACGCGTCGTACGCGCTCGAGGAACTCGAGGAAACCGCGCGGCTGTGGCTGATGACGCACCCGAAGCCCGAACCGCTTTCCGCCGCGGCGCTCGACGAATTGCGCCAGGCCTTCGGCGCGCGCTGGTAGCGGCGCACCACGCAACGATTCCCATGCCCGCCGTGTGCGCGGGCCCTTCCGTCAGCACACACACGAACCGGCGGCCTGCGCGCCGCCGGCTAACAACATCCTGGAGACGACGATGACTGCTCTCGACGCGGCCGCTGGCCGCTCGCCCGCCGCGCCCGCCCATGCCGCGGAACTCGACCGCACCTACAAGAAAGTGTTCTGGCGCATCGTGCCGTTCCTGATGCTCTGCTACGTGGTCGCGTATCTCGACCGCGTGAACGTCGGCTTCGCGAAGCTGCAGATGTCGCAGGATCTCGCGTTCAGCGAAACGGTGTTCGGTCTCGGCGCCGGCATCTTCTTTCTTGGCTACTTTCTTTTCGAACTGCCAAGCAACCTGCTGATGCACCGCATCGGCGCGCGCATCTGGATCGCACGGATCATGATCACGTGGGGCCTCCTGTCGGCGCTGTTCGCGTTCGTGAAGACGCCGACACAGTTCTACGTGCTGCGCTTCCTGCTCGGCCTCGCGGAAGCCGGCTTCTATCCCGGCGTGATCCTGTACCTCACCTACTGGTTCCCGTCGCATCGCCGCGCGAAGATCATCGCGGTGTTCATGTCCGCGATTCCCGTGTCGGGCATCTTCGGCAACCCGCTGTCGGGCTGGATCATGGAGCGCTTCCACGGCGGCTCGGGTTTCCACGGCTGGCAATGGATGTTCATGATCGAGGCCGTGCCGGCCGTGCTGGTCGGCATCGCGACGATCCTGTATCTCGACAACAGCATCCGCGGCGCGAAGTGGCTCGACGAACGCGAGAAGCAGTTGCTGGAGGACGAGATCGCCGCGCAGCCGCAGGAACAGCAGCAGCACGGCCATTCGCTGAAGGCCGTGTTCGCGGACCCGCGCATGTGGTGGATGTCGCTGATCTACTTCGCGTTCGTCACCGGCCAGTACGGCCTCACGTTCTGGATGCCGACGCTCGTGAAATCGACCGGCATCACCGATACGCTGCAGATCGGCCTGCTGTCGGCGATCCCGTTCCTCGTCGCGATCGTCGTGATGAACCTGTTCGGCCACAGCGCCGACAAGCGCCGCGAACGCCGCTGGCACCTGATCGTGCCGGCGCTGATGGGCGCGGTCGGGTTTGCGGTCGCCGCGTCGTACTCGCACAATACGGCGGTGTCGATCGTGTTCCTGTCGCTCGCGGCAGGCGGCGTGCTGACCTGCGCCCCGCTGTTCTGGTCGCTGCCGACCGCGTTCCTCGCGGGCTCCGCGGCGGCGGCCGGGATCGCGATCATCAACTCGGTCGGCAACCTCGCCGGCTTCGCGAGCCCGTACGTGATCGGCTACCTGAAGGACGTCACGCACAGCACGGCCTCCGGCATGTACGTGCTGGCGGCGATGCTCGTGATCGGCGCGATCGCCGTCTGGCTCACGCCCGCGAAACTCGTGAACCGCTGAGCCGGTTCCCCTCGTTCGATGCGGGGCAGCCGCCTGCCCCGCCCATTCATTCACAGGACCCGCTGCCATGCCACGCTTCGCCGCCAACCTCTCGATGATGTACACCGAGCACGCGTTCCTCGAACGCTTCGCCGCTGCCGCCTACGACGGCTTCAAGGCTGTCGAGTATCTGTTCCCGTACGACTTCGCCGCCGGGGACATCCGGGCGCGCCTCGATGCGCACGGCCTCGAACAGGCGCTGTTCAACGCGCCGCCCGGCGACTGGGCCGCGGGCGAGCGCGGGATCGCGTCGCTGCCCGGACGCGAGGACGAGTTCCGGCGCGGTATCGACCAGGCGCTCGATTACGCGCGCGTGATCGGCAACCGGAAGCTGCACGTGATGGCCGGCATGGTCGCGCCGGGCGCGGACCGCGCGCGCCATCGCGACACCTACGTCGCGAACCTGCGCCATGCCGCGCAGGCCGCCGCCGCGCACGGCGTCACGATCCTGATCGAGCCGATCAACCCGCGCGACATGCCCGGCTATTTCCTCAACCGTCAGGACGACGCGCACGCGATCTGCGCGGACGTCGGCGCGCCGAACCTGAAGGTGCAGTTCGACTGCTACCACTGCCAGATCGTCGAAGGCGATCTCGCGATGAAGCTCAGGCGCGATTTCGCGGGCATCGGCCATATCCAGATCGCGGGCGTGCCCGAGCGCCACGAGCCGGATCTCGGCGAACTCAACTACCCGTACCTGTTCGAGCTGATCGACGCGCTCGGCTACGACGGCTGGATCGGCTGCGAGTACCGCCCGAAGGCCGGCACGTCGGAAGGGCTCGGCTGGCTCAAACCGTATCTGTAATCCCGGCATTCCCTGGAGAGAACCCACATGAAAGTACTGATCACCGGCGGCGCCGGCTTTCTCGGCCAGCGCCTTGCACGCAAGCTGCTCGAGCGCGGCGAACTGGCCGGCCCCGACGGCCGGACCGGCAAGATCGACGAACTGGTGCTGCTCGACGTCGTCGAGGGCGGCGATTTCGGCGATGCGCGCGTGACGTCGATCGTCGGCGACATCGCCGATCGCGCGGTACTCGAACGCGCGATCGACACGCGGACGGACGCGATCTTCCACCTTGCGGCAATCGTCAGCGGGCAGGCCGAAGCCGATTTCGATCTCGGCATGCGGATCAACCTCGATGCGTCGCGCACGCTGCTCGAAGTATGCCGCGCACGCGGCCATCGGCCGCGCGTCGTGTTCACCAGCTCCGTCGCGGTCTATGGCGGCGCGCTGCCCGACGTCGTGCAGGACGACACCGCGCTGAACCCGCAATCGTCGTACGGCGCGGAGAAGGCGATCGCCGAGCTGCTGCTGTGCGACTACGCGCGACGCGGCTTCGTCGACGGCCGCGTGCTGCGGCTGCCGACGATCAGCGTGCGGCCGGGCCGCCCGAACGCGGCCGCATCGTCGTTCGCCAGCGGCATCATCCGCGAGCCGCTGAACGGCGAGGAAAGCGTGTGCCCGGTGCCCGGTTCGACGCGGCTGTGGCTGCTGTCGCCGCGCGGCGCGATCGAGGCGCTCGTCGCCGGATGCGAACTCGACGGCGCGAAGCTCGGCAACCGGCGCGTGATCAACCTGCCCGGCCTGTCGGTGTCGGTCGACGAAATGATCGAGGCGCTGCGCGAGGTCGCGGGCGACGAGGCCGTGAAGCGGATCCGCCATGTGCCCGACGCACGCGTCGAGCAGATCGTCGGCAGCTGGCCGGGCCGCTGGGACACGTCGCGCGCGGAGGCGCTCGGGCTGAAGGGCGACACGTCGTTCGCGGACGTGATCCGCAGCCATCTCGCCGACGGACGGCGCTGAGGCGCGAGCGGCCCGCCCGGTCGCGTCAACGCGGCCCGGCGGATTCCCCGATGCGCAACGACGCGCGCGTCGGGCCGCCCGGCCGGTTCGCCGAGCCGGCCGCCCATTGCCAGGCCAGCAGGCCCGGCAGATAGAACAGCAGGTCGCGCACGCGGCGCGCGCCGGCCAGCGCGAGACAGGTCGGCGGGTCGAACCCGAGCAGCCCGCCGATCAGCACGAACCCGCCCTCCTGCACCCCGAGGCCGCCCGGCATCAGGAACGCGATGCTGCTCACGAGCTGGATCAGCGCCTCGATCGCCAGCGCCTGCGCGAAGGTCGGCGCGGCGCCGAGGAAATGCAGCGCGAGCCAGATTTCCAGCGAGTAGCCCAGGAACTGCAACGTCTGCCAGATCGCGAGATAGCGCACGACGACGCCGGTCCGTCTCCAGATCATCCGGATCGACTGGTCGGTGCGCGCCGATTCGCCGACGAGCGCCACCACCTTGCCGCTCGTGACGCGGTTGAGCACGCGCATCGCGCGTTCGAACGGCCGCGCATGCTGCACCAGCGCGAACAGCAGCAGCACCGGCACCAGCGCGGCCATGCCGATCGCGAGGTTCCCGGCCACCCGTGCCGCATCGGACGACGCGTGTTCGAGCACGTAGCCGATCGCGACCAGTGCGAATACCAACTGGCTGATCAGCGTCAGTTGCGTATCGGCGACGAGGCTCGCCACGGCGGTCGCCGGCCGCACGCCCGCCTGCCGCAACAAACCGAACGACACGATCTCGCCGCCGATCCGCGCGACCGGCAACAACCCGTTGATCGATTCGCGAATCCAGACGAGCTTGAGCATCGTCGCGAACGACGGCCGGCGCGGGCCGCGGATCAGCATCCGCCAGTCCCACGCATTCGCGAGCATCGGCAGGAGGTGCGCCAGCGCGGCGACCAGCAACCCGGCGCCGGCGATCTGCAGGCGGTGCAGGATGTCGAGCGGATGCTCGCGCCAGATCAGCCATACGGCGAGCGCCAGCCCGCCCAGCGCGGCCGCCTGCCCCGCATGCCGTAGCCGCGCCTCGCCTCTCGCGGCGTTGCGCGCCGCGTCGTCGGCCGGAGTCGTCTCCTTCGTCATGCTTCGTTCGCGGGCGACAGCAGCCCTTCCCGGTCGACGCGAAAACGCGTGCCGCGCCACACGACATGCGACGAGAAGAAGCTCGACACGAAGACGAGGAACTGCAGGAGATCGACGAACGGCAGCCAGAGCGCGCCGCGCAGGCCGGCGCCCGTCGCCCGGCTCGTCTTCAGCATCAGCAGCGCCCGCGCGCCGAGCGCCGCGACCACCAGCCCGCACGCGACGGCCGTGCCGCCGGAGAACAGCAGCGCCAGCAGCGCGAGCGGCAGCGGGTGCATCAGCACCGAGCCGGCGTGACCGAGCCGGTCCGCCGCGCGGATCGTGCGGCTCCAGCGCAATTCGTGTGCGTAAAGCTGCGCGAACGTCTTCTCGACGGATGCGTGCCCGACCACGAACGGCGGAATGACGACCTGCGCGCCCGCCTGCCGCACCGCTTCGCCGAGCGCGTGATCCTCGGCGAGGTGATGCGCGAAGCGTGTGAGCCCGCCGATGCGCTCCAGCGTCGCGCGCGTGATCGCGATCGTCTGGCCGAAGCACGGCCGCGCGCGCCCGATGAACAGCCCGGTGATCACGCCCGGCAGGAAATGGTAGTTCGTCATCGCGACGGCGACGCCGGGCCAGAAACCGGGCGCCGCGACGCCGCGATACACGCTCGTCACGATGCCGACATCCGGCTGCTGCAGCGCGCCGACGACGGCGCGCAGATACTCGCGCCCGACCAGCACGTCGCTGTCGGCGAAACACAGCACCGAGTACTCCGCGTGTTCGAGCATGTTCACGAGATTGCCGATCTTGCGGTTCGGCCCGTACAGCCGCGCGTCGGCGACGACCTTGATGTTCGCGTCGGGGTAGCGCGCGCGCAGCGTCTCGACGGCGGCGAGCGCCGCGTCGTCCGCGTCGTGCACGCCGAACAGGTGCTGGACCGGCCCCGGATAATTCTGCACGAAGAAGCTTTCGAGATGCTGTACGAGCTGCCACTCGTCGCCGTGCAGCGGCTTCGCGACGGTGACGCCCGGATAGTCGCGCGGCCGCGCCGCCGGACGGGAGAAGAACCGGCCGACCAGCACGCTGGCCGCGACCGTGTATGCGATGCCCAGCAACACGCCCAGCGTGCAGACGATCGACAGCGCGCCGGCCAGCGCGTGCAGCAGATGCAGCAAGACCATGCAACTCCCCGGTGGTGGCCCGGTCGGGCCGCGGCAGCGCCGGGGCTGCCACGCGCGAAGGCGGGCTCACCCGTGCGCGCAGCGGAAGCGATTCCCGTTGAGCCGGACATGAAGGACGACTCACGGACGGTACGCCAGTCAGATGACACTACTATCGTGCCGCGATCGATTCGGGTCGCACGTGCATCGCCTCCCGCTGGCCCGCGCGGCGCGGCATGCCGGACCGGCAAGCTTGCGGACCGACAGGATCGCGGCGGCAACCGCGACGACGAGCGGAATGCGAAACGTCATCGTCGTGAAAAATGTGTCGGGTAAGCGCCGCGCAAACAACGAAACCGGCGCGAAACGCCCGATGACGATGCCGGCCCGCGCGACGATCCCTCCGCGAACCGGATTGCGCCGTTGCGCGCCATCGCCGTCCATATCCGGATCATCGTGCGATCGATCTGCCGGCTGTCCGCGACCGGCCGGCAAGACGATCGCGCCGCCGCGCGAAGCGGCGCGCGACGACGGGCAGCGCGGCCGGCGCACTCGCGCCGGGCCGCACCGCGCGAAGGCCCCGCGCGCGGCCCGGCCGCGAACACGGCCGCGTCAGGGCGCACACGACCATGGCGACACCTGGCATCGGGTCTGCGCCGACGTACCGGGCATCGGCGCATGCGCGTCGGACGCCGCCATCCGCGCCCGCTCCTGCATGGCGAGCCGCGCTTGCGCCGCCTGGATGTCCGCCGGATACACGGCGTCGTCCCCCTTCGCCGGGTCGTACCCGGCCGCTTCCATGCGCATCAGTTCGTCGCGAACCTGCGCACGCGTCAGCGGCGCGTCCGATTGCGCGAACGCCGGTTGACCGGCAATCGCTCCGATCATTATCAGGACTGCGATATATATCTTCATGATGAACCCCATCCATGTTCCGTATCGACCGACCGTGGTGAATGCCCGACCGGCGAACGCAGGCCGCTGCGTCAGCTTCCGAAGTAGATCGCGCAGAAGCTGGCCGGGCCGACGCATGCGCCGGCGCGCGGGTGCGTCGCCATCGCCGCCGGCTTGCCCGCTTCGGACGACGCGGCCGGATCGCGGCCGACCGCCGTGCCGGCCTGACGCTGCGGCATCTGTTCGACCTGCCGCCGGAACAGCGGGCTCACGTCCGGATACGACGTATCGGTCACGAAGCGCAGCCCCTGGTTTTCGGCGTCGATCAGTTGCTGCGTGACCTGGGCGCGCGTGAGCGCCTGCGCCGACGCTTGCGTCGCGACACCTGCGAGAGAAATCGCCGCCACGGCGGCGGCCATCAGCCTGTACGTGTTCATGTTCCACTCCTCGATCAGTCAACGAAACGACTTGCTACACCCGTATGACGACGGAGCGTGTGCGTTTATTCCCGCACGGCAGGGCGTTCATTGAACTGTCATTCTTTCGTCAGTCGGCGTAACCTGACGTAACGCAGCACCCGCCGCGGTTCGGGCAGACTGATGTCACCCTTTACGGATCGCCTTTCGATCGACCATGTCCGTCGCTTACGACTATGCAGCCGGCCTGCTGCGCACGCTGTACGACCGCCACATCGACGGCGGCGCCGTGCTCGACACGGCCGCGTTTCCCGACGCCGAGCGCTTCGTCCGCGCGTGGCCCGACATCCAGGCAGAGGCATTCGACGTCGCGCGCGACATGCCGCGCATTCCGCGCTTCCACGAAATCATGCGCGAGCAGTACGACATCTCGGCCAACGACGCCCGCGACTGGCGCATGTTCATCATGCAGGCCTACGGCCAGCCGTTTCCGCGCAACCTGTCGCGCTGCCCGACGATCGCGTCGATCGTCGCGGCGTCGCCGGACGTGCTGTCCGCCTCGCTGTCGTTCCTCGCTCCCGGCAAGCACATTCCACCGCATCGCGGGCCGTTCCGCGGCATCCTGCGCGGCTATCTCGTGCTGTCGATGCCGAAGCGCGCCGACGGCACGCCAGCCGCCGTGCTGAAAGTGGACGGCCACGAATACCGGCTCGAGGAAGGCCGTTTCCTGCTGTGGGACGACACGTTCATGCACGAGGTGTGGAACGACAGCGATGCCGTGCGGATCGTGCTGCTGCTCGATATCCGCCGGCGCGGGATGCCGCGCTTGCTCACGTGGCTGTCGAATGCGGTGATCGGCGTGGTACGGCTTGGAATCAGGATTCGCGGGCGATCGATTCCGGTTTAGCGCAGGCGGCCGGCGCATGCCGGGAGGTCGATCGTTTCGACCAGCCTCTCGCGTGTCGAAAGCGAGTTCTGCCTGCCCCGGATGCATGCAAAATCGTCAGGATACCTTCGCGAAATCATCCGCCAACGCATAGATGCCGCGCCTCGCGACACATGGAAAAGGCGGATCGATCGCCCGCACGTTCGTCAGTTCCCAGCACACGTATCCGGCACACCATTGCTTGCCTTGCCAGCGGGCTTCGTCATGTGTCCAGTCGTGCACGCCCACGACATCGACCAACGCGAGCGCGATCCCGTCGGGATCCTCCTGCCCGTCCTGTCGCAGGAAGATCGTGTTCTGCACCAGCACGAGGTCACGCAACGGTATGGCCGGCGGCGCCCATGAGCGGATTTCCACGCGCTTGCGGCCCGCGACGATATCGTCGACGGCGGGCTTGACGATCGATAACGCGGAGCGCGGCATGGCAAGGTTTTCCTTCATCGGCAAGTGGAGCGCGCGCGACCGTCGATCGGCATGGCAACCGAATCCGGCACGCGATGACGGTACGGGCAGGATTGTTGCCGATTCGCCTGACCGTGTCGACCGGGACGGATCGGGCTCGCCGTCGCACCGCGACTACGAGACGCCACCTTTGCGCCCGCGACGGATCGCCTAAACTACAGACCGTCCCCTCCGCGCGGCTCCTGCCAGCCACCGCCATGGCGCACCTCTTCTTCGCCGCATCGATCCAGCGACATGTCGATACGCCCGAGCGCGAAATCGACGCCCACACGCTCGGCGAAGCATTCGACACCGTTTTCAGCGAGCAGCCGCGACTGCGCGGCTACATCCTCGACGACCAGGGTGCGCTGCGCAAACACCTGTCGGTATTCATCGACGGCCAGCCGATACGCGACCGTCAGCGCCTGTCCGACGGGCTCGGCGACACCAGCCGGGTGTATGTCGTCCAGGCGCTGACGGGCGGATAAGGGGACGTATGCATCGGCGCAGGCCACGTACCGGAACGCCAGGCCGGGCCATCAGGAGACATCGCACATGAACGATCGACTGCTCGTCGCCACCCGCAAGGGCCTGTTCGTGCTGCAGCCCAACCACGACGGCGGCTGGGCGCTCGGTGAGCCGCAGTTCGCCGGGGAGCCGGTCAGCATGGCGCTCGCCGACCCGCGCGACGGCACGCTGTATGCCGCGCTGAACCTCGGTCATTTCGGCGTCAAGCTGCACCGCAGGCGCGCCGGTGCCACCGATTGGGAAGAATGCGCGGTGCCCGTGTATCCGCCGCAGCCTGCCGACGTCCCGCCCGCCGGCGCGCCTGCGGGCGCGGGCGCCGCAGGCGACACGGGCGACGCGCCGCCCGGCCCGCCGACGCCACCGTGGACGCTCCAGCAGATCTGGTCGCTCGAAGCCGGCGGCGCCGACGAGCCGGGCGTGCTGTGGGCCGGCACGATTCCCGGCGGGCTGTTCCGCTCCGGCGACGCCGGCAGTTCGTGGGTGCTCAACCGGCCATTGTGGGATCGCCCCGAACGCGCCGAATGGGGCGGCGGAGGATACGATGCGCCGGGCATCCATTCGGTGATGGTCGATCCGCGCGACAGCCGGCACGTGACGATCGGCATCTCGTGCGGCGGCGTCTGGCAGACCGCCGACGGCGGCGCGACGTGGCGCGTGACGGCCGACGGCATGGAAGCCGACTACATGCCGCCCGAGCGGCGCGGTGAACCCAACGCGCAGGACCCGCACCGCGTCGTGCAGTGCGCGGCCAATCCGGACGTGCTGTGGACCCAACATCACTGCGCGATCTTCCGCTCGACCGACGGCGCCGAACACTGGCGGCGCATCGAGGCGCAGCCGTCGAGCTTCGGTTTCGCGGTGGCCGTGCATCCGCGCGAGCCGGACACCGCGTGGTTCGTGCCGGCCGTGAAGGACGCGTGCCGAATTCCGGTGGACGGCCGCTTCGTCGTCACGCGCACCCGCGACGGCGGGCGCAGTTTCGAGCCATTCACGAACGGGTTGCCGCCCGCGCCGGCGTACGACCTCGTGTATCGGCACGGGCTCGCGGTGGACGATTCGGGCACGCGTCTCGCGATGGCGTCGACGACCGGCGGGTTGTGGACGTCCGACGACGGCGGGGAAAACTGGCGGCTGGTGTCGGCGCATTTACCGCCGGTTTATTGCGTCAGGTTCGGGTGACGGTGGTCGGCGGATGACCCGCGACACGACATCCGCCCATCGCGCGAATCGAGTGCCCGCCTCTGCGCAGCCGCCGCACCGGCCCCGCTTCCGAAGCAACCGGACGTCGGAAGCCACGGCGCCACGCGGACTGCATCCGGAAATCTCCGTTGCCGTAGAAATGAATTATGTGATCGAGTGATGGCCGGTTGATTCCCGTCAGACCGGGGGACGGCCAATAAGGGGACGATGACTCATCTCTCCCCAGAATAACCATCACGCGCAATGAGATCATCGATCCGCAGTCTGTCGCAGTTCTGCCTCAAAGCCGCACTGTCGATCGCCGCGTTGCTGCCCGTCGTCGCGGCAGCGGCGACGTCCCCGGTGCAAGTCGACGCAACCGAGCTGGTCAGGAAAGGGGCCTACGTCGCACGCGCCGGCGACTGTGTCGCGTGCCACACCTCGGCGAACGGCCCGCCTCTCGCGGGTGGCCTCGCGTTGAGCACGCCGTTCGGTGCGGTCTATTCGACCAACATCACACCCGACGAGGCTACCGGCATCGGCCGCTATACGTTCGAGCAGTTCGACCGGGCCATGCGCAAAGGCATCGCGGCGGACGGGCATCACCTGTATCCGGCCATGCCTTACCCGTCCTTCGCCAAACTCGACGAAGACGACATGCGCGCCCTCTTCGCGTATCTGAAGGACGGCGTCGCGCCGGTGAAACTGGAGAACAAACCGCTCGGCATCAAATGGCCGTTCAACATGCGCTGGGGCCTCGCATTCTGGAACGCCCTGTTCCTCGACGACACCCGTTACGTGCCCAACCCTGACAAGGATGCGACCTGGAATCGCGGCGCGTACCTGACGCAAGCCGCCGGACATTGCGGCGCCTGCCATACGCCACGCGGGATCTTCTTCCAGGAAAAGGCCATGTCGGAGTCGGGCAGCAGCGGGCCGCTGTATCTGTCCGGCGCGACGGTCGAATCATGGCGGGCCGTCAATCTGCGCGCACTCTGGCCCGTCGACGATCTGGTCACGTTGCTCAAGACCGGCCGCAATCGCTACACGACCGCGGCCGGCGGCATGTCGGACGTAGTTCACCACAGTACCCAGTACTTCAGCGACGCGGATCTCGCCGCGATCGGCGTGTACCTGAATTCGCTGCCGAACGCGAACGCGGCCGCTACCGCGAACGGGCCGGCCGCGGCAGCACCCGCCTCCGGTGGCCAGCCGGCGCGCGATATCCCCGAGGCGCTGTACACGTCGAAGGGCGGACTCGGCTACGTGCAGTTCTGCAGCTCATGCCACCAGGTCGACGGCCGCGGCTTCTCGCCAGTCTTTCCGCCGTTGTCCGGCAATCCCGCCGTGCTGTCGAAGCAAACCGACTCGCTGATCCATATTGCGCTGACCGGCTGGCAAACGCCGCAGACCGGTACCCATCCGCGCATCTACACGATGCCGGCGTTCAACCAGCTGTCCGATCGGGAACTGGCCGAGATACTGACCTTCGTCCGCGCGTCATGGGGCGGCCGCAACGACCCCGTACTCGCGATGGACGTCCGCAAGATGCGCAGGTCGCTGGCCGCCGGCGGCGAAACGGCCGCGTTCAGGACGCCCCGCTTCTCCGCGCTGCTGGACCAGCCGAACGCGGCGCAACTGGTGCGCGGCATGCGGCTGAATCTCGAGACGAAGGCGCTGCTGCCGCACAACGTCGGCAATTCGCTCAACTGTGCAAGCTGCCATCTGAGCGGCGGCACCGTGGCACTCGCGTCGCCGTATGCCGGCCTGTCGTCCCAGTTCCCGAGCTACGCGCCGCGATCCGGCAAGGTGCTGTCGCTGGCGGATCGCATCAACGGGTGTTTCCGGCGCTCGATGAACGGCAAGCCGCTCCCGGTCGACTCGGACGACATGAAAGCGATGGTCGCGTACTTCGACTGGATGCGAAACGGCGCACATCCGAAGGACCGGATTCCGGGCCGCGGGGTCGGCAAGATCGATACCGCGCTGAAACCCGATCTCGCGCACGGCAAGGACGTGTATGCCGCGCAGTGCGCATCGTGTCACGGCACGGGCGGTGCCGGGATGCAACGCGCCGACGGTACCGCGATCTATCCACCGCTGTGGGGCGACCAGTCGTTCAACATCGGGGCCGGCATGGCGCGCCTCTACACCGCCGCCGCGTTCGTGAAGCAAAACATGGCGATCGGTTCGCACAACCGGTTCCCGCTTGGACAAGGCGGATTGAGTGACCAGGATGCAGTCGATGTGGCGGCGTGGTTTACGACTCGGCCGCGCCCGGACTTCCCGGACAAGATCCACGACTGGCCGAAGGGCGGCAAGCCCCTGGATGCGCGTTACTGAAAGCCATCGCGCGTGGCGATCGTCGTCGGCCGGATCCGCAGCACCGGCCGACACCTTCGCCACGCCATGCCGCACTCTCGACTACCAGACACGACGAAACCAAGTTTCACCCGGACAGGATCACTCGTCGCATCGATGCTCGTCGGCATGGCGACCGCAGACGGTGTGCAAGCGCAAAGCAGCGTCACGCAGGACGGCCTGATCGACAGGTCGATCGCCTCCGTCAACAACCAGAGCAACAACGGCAAGCCGCTCGGCAACGGCGACCCCGTCTTCAACGCGTCGGTATGCACGTTCGCGCCGTGCTCCGCCAACACGCAGGTGGAGGGGCCGGGGGGCCTGCACCACAAGTTCCGAACCGGCCACGTCATCCGCGCGAACCTTCTCACGCGTGTCCGTCGCCCGGGATCCCCGCCACTGCCTCCCGCGTCTGCGCAATCTCCGCTTCGATCCAGTCGAGAAACGACCTGACCTGCGGCTCGCGCTCCCGCCCCGGCCTGCACAGCGCGACGAAACGTGCGCCATCGAGCCGCACCGACGGCTCGATCGGCGTGAGTGCCCCCTGTGCGACGTGCTCGGCTGCCAGCACGGAGCTGAGCAGCGCGATGCCCTGCCCATGCAGCACCGCCTGCAACGCGTAATGCTCGTCGTCGTAATGGCGAAATACCGCGCGCTCGAGCCACGCTTCGCGACCGGCCGCGCGGCACCATGACGCCCAGTCGACCGACACCGGCAACGGCGTATCCCACACGGTCTCGATCAGGTCGAGCGGCGCGTCCGTGCGATGCGCGTCGAAGCCGGCGGCCGCATAGGCGCCGAAATACTCGTCGATCAGCGCAATCTCGTGCAGCGCCGGAAACCTGCGCGACGTCGCGCGGATCGCGAGATCGATCCGCGCGTCGCGGTCGAGGTCGGCGAGCGCGTTGCCGGTCTCGACCTTGATGTGCAGTTGCGGATCGACGCGACGAAACCGGCCGAGGCGCGGAATCAGCCACATCGCGGCGAATGCGGGCGTGGTGGTGAGCACGAGCGTGCGCTCGCCGGCGGCTGCGGGCCGCACCGCGTCGAGCCCGCGGCTCAATGCCAGCAGCGCGTCGTGACTCGCGCGAAACAGGCGCTCGCCGTCCTCCGTGAGCCGCACGCCGCCCGCGCCGCGCTCGAACAGCAGCACGCCGAGCCGGCTTTCGAGCGACTTGATCTGGTGCGACACGGCGGCCGGCGTCACGGACAGTTCGTCCGCGGCGGCCCTGAACGCGCCGAGCCGCGCCGACGACTCGAATACGCGCAATGCGGTCAACGGAATTTTCGAGAACACGGAGCCTCGCGGGCCGGATGCGGCCGGGTTGAATTCGATTCAATCGGGGTGAGATTAGGTGAATTGAAGCGGGCATGCAACGCGGATAGCCTTGCGGAACGTCGCGGCGCGGTGCCGCGGCGCATCGTGTCGAACCGGAGGAACCCCGTGCAAGGCCTAACGCGCAGGATCACGCAGGCGCTGCTTTACGAAGCGATCGCGATCGCCTGCATCTCGCCCGCGCTCGCGGCGATCTTCAGGCAGGACCTCGTCTATTCGGGCGCGCTGTCGGCGACGATGTCGGCGATCGCGATGCTGTGGAACGTGATCTTCAACGCGCTGTTCGAGCGCTGGGAAGCGTCGCGCCGGCAACCCGAGCGCACGCTCGGGCGGCGGGTGCTGCACGCGACCGGGTTCGAAGGCGGGCTGATCTTCATCCTGGTGCCCGTCGTGGCGTGGTGGCTCCACATCTCGTGGCTCGACGCGTTCGTGGTCGACATCGGGCTGTTCGCGTTCTTCTTCTGCTACGCGTTCGTGTTCCAGTGGGCCTTCGATCGGGTATTCGACGTACCGGCGGCAACGAAAGGGCCGTGAGCCGGGCGCACCGGCCGGCACGATCGGGCGTTCAGGAACGACATCAATCCGCCCGGTTATTTCCCTTTCAAAACCAGCCCCATTTTATTTACCCGACATTCAAACAACTTCAAAAGCAAATATTAAAAAAGTTAAAATCAGCATAGGGTTTACGTTACATTGCCACTTCGCAAATCCAACTGCTAAGGTAGGTTCAAGATTAACGGAAAATAATCTGACTCACCTGCCCCACATAATCAGCGCAACCACCTGCGCCCACTCAATCGCTAAATCCGCCCTTGAATTCCAGAGGACGATTTGCGATGTTCGCAGTTCAATTCCTCCAAAAGGAAATCATCATGAACGAAAATCAGGAAAAGCAGGATCTTCCGCTGATCGAATGGATGCAGGAAGAGCAGCACGAAGACTGGGTCGAGATGATGAAGGACAGCGCGGTCATTCCGTTCGCAACGGCCCTGTGGGCGTAAGCAGGCAGCCTCGTACGGTGGCGGATCGCAACGGTCCGCCATTTTTGATCCTGAACCCGGGTACCGGCGGAGGCATTCATGGAAAAAAGCGTCGAGAATTTCTTTTCGTGCGTCCGCGGACATCCGGCGATGATGGAGAAACACGGGCCCGGCGCCAGCATCCTGGTCGGCTCGGACCGAAGCCAGAGAAACACCGCGCAATCGATCATTCGGCATTGTCCGGCGAACCTTGAATACGCATTTACTTATATCGAACTCGATACGGAAAATCACGAACGCGTCATAAATGAAATCGACCGGTGCGACATGTTTATTTTCATGTACGACTCCTCGGTGCGTTCCGACATCAATCCGCACGGGCCGTCGTTCATTCCACCCCTCAAGCCGAAAATGGCCGAGCACTGGAAGAAATCGGTATTGCTGCGGGAATACGGCGAATACTTCAACGAGGCATTTTCCGAGAGCATCGACGATATCGCCGCACGCAACCAGCGCATCATCGCCGCGGCGGCCCGGGCGCGGCGCGTGCAGTTCCGCGACGGCTTCGGCGGCTCGCTGCACGGAACGCTGGACCAGACCTGGAAAAGCCTCGACGGCCGCAACCACTACGACCTGATGCCCGGCGAAGTGGCGACCCGCGTGCCGGACCTGACCGGCAACGTCCTGTTCGGCGGCACCTTCCTGAGCACGGTGCCCTTCGCGATCAAGTACGGCGTCATCGACCCGATCCTGAACGTCGGGATCGAGCGCGGCCAGGTTGTCAGCGTGACGTCGGCCAATCGACAGCTTGAAGACGATTTCAGGCTGTATCTCGACAAATGCGCGGGAAACCGGATCGTCGAGGAGTTCGGGATCGGCACGAATCTGAACGTCCGGCTGCACGGACGAAACGCCAGTTTCGAGGAACGCCATGCCGGGTTGCACCTGGGCCTCGGTGGCGGCGAGCGCGGCAGCCATCATCTGGACCTGGTGTTTTCGTCCGGAACGATACGGTTCGACGACACCGTCGTCTTCGACGGCGCATTCCGTGTGTAGCGCCTTCGACGACACCGCCGGCGTCGCGCTGCCGGCCGGGCGCCGGCTGTGCGCTGCCCACTCCCGGCCGGCCGCCGGCGCCCGGCCGCGTCACGCCCGCATCGTACGGTGCGCGCCCACGTTCATCGCCAATCGTCATGGTCGACCTTGAAGAACAGCTGCACGTCGCGCAGACGCAATACGCGGGCGATCCACGCAATCCGGCGATTCTGCACCGGATCTGCGAGCTGCTGACCGCCCTGCGGCGCGAGGAAGCCATGCTCCCGTGGGCCGACCGCGCGCTGGCGCTCGATCCGCACGACACCGCTTTCCTGACCCGGCGCGCCGACGCGCTCTATCTGCTGGGCCGCTATGTCGAGGCGGCGGATACGTGGAGGCGCGACCCGTCGCGGCACAGCCGCCCCGAACTCTTCCGCTTGCGGCTGGGCATGAGCCTGATGATGGCCGGCGATCTCTCGCAGGCCATCGCGTTGCTCGGCGAAGCCTGGCGGATGGCGGCGTCCGGTCAGGGCGGGATGGCCGCATCGATCGGATTCGCGATGGGAGAGGCGATGCTCAAGGCGGGCGATCCGCGCGGCTTCGCGTATTGGCGCATGCGCGACGACGTGCCCCGCCTGTCCTGCAACTACCGACCGGCCGGCATCCCCGTATGGGACGGCGAGGCGGATGTGCGCGGCAAGCGCGTGCTGGTCACGCATGAACACGGTTTCGGAGACAACTTCCTGCTGGCCGCCTGCGTGACCGACTGGCTGGCTGCGGGGGCGCACGTGATGCTCACCTGCCATCCGCAGAGCCACGCGCTCATGCAGGCGTCGCTGCCGCAGTGCGAGGTGGTCAGCGCGCCCAACCCGACGCGGTTTCACGCGCCGTTGCCCGGCGGGCTGCAAGCGCGCGCGGACCGGTTCGCGCCGGACCTGCATGCGACGCTGCTGCACTTGCCGATGCTGAAGGCGCGGCAGTCATCCACGCCGCAACGATGGTTCGAGCCCTACCTCCAGGTGCCGCCGGACAAGCAGCGGATCGCCGCCGAATGGGCCGCGCGATTGCGCGAACGGCATCCGGAGAAGCGGCTGATCGGGCTGTTCTGGGATTGCGTTCAACGACACTGGCCCGAACAGGGCGCCACCATCCGGTGCTGGGCCGCGCGCCGCAGCCTGCCGCTCGACGCGATCGACGCGCTCGTCGGGCCCCCCGCCACGGCGGAGCGCGTGCATTTCGTGAACCTGCATCATCCCGCCGCCGAGGCGTTGGCCGGCACGCCGGCCGGCAACGTCAGCCGCTACCTGCCCGGCATCCGGGATTTCGGCGACACGGCGGCATGCATCGCGCAACTGGACGCCGTGATCGCCGTCGATTCGGGGGTAGCCAACCTGGCCGCCATGATGGGCGTGCCGACATGCGTACCGACCCACCTCTCCGGCGACTGGCGCTGGGGCGTCGAGGGCGCCGCGAGCCCGTGGATCGGAAACGCGACCGCGTTGCGACAGACCCGCGAAGGCGACTGGCGCGACGTGATGCAAGGCATCGACGCGTGGCTCATGCTCGACGTTCCCGCGCCGGTGTCGTGACCCAGGCTGGGTTCCGGATGCGCCAGTGGCGCGGTGCAACGCCTGCCGCAGGCAGACGGTGGCGGGTCGCGCCAACCTCCCGCCATGACGCATGCCGGCGCCCCCGCGCCGGGAAGCTTCCCGGATCGGGAGCGCCGTTCCATCGAGCCTCCGCCGGCGCCGGCGAAGGCCCGGGCCCGTCGCTCAATGCACGCCGAGATAGGCCTTCACCGCCGGCAGCCCCGGCTTGCCGTCGAGCGTCGTCACGCCGGCGAGCCACTTGTCGAGCGCCTGCGGGTTGGCCTTCAGCCATTCGGCGGCCGCCTTGTTCGGGTCTTCCTTGTTCATGATCGGCACCATCACGTGGTTCTCGATCGCGGTCGTGAACTGCAGGTTCGACACGAACTTCGCGACGTTCGGGCAGCGCTGCGAGTAGTCGGGCGGCGTCGCCGTCAGCACCTTCGCTTCGCCGTAGTTCGGCCCGAACACGTCGTCGCCGCCGGTCAGGTAGTCGATCTTCATCTGCACGTTCATCGGATGCGGCTCCCAGCCGAGGAACACGATCCACTGCTTGTCGCGGATCGCGCGATTCACCTCGACCAGCATCCCGGCCTCGCTCGACTCGACCAGCTTGAACTTGCCGAGGCCGAACTGGTTGCCGTCGATCATCTTCTTGATCAGCGCATTGCCGTCGTTGCCCGGTTCGATCCCGTAGAGCTTGCCGTTGAGCTTGTCCGCGAACTTCTGGATGTCCGCGAACGACTTCAGGCCGCCCTGGTACACGTAGTCGGGCACCGCGAGCGTGTATTTCGCGCCGGTCAGGTTCGGCGTCGCGAGCACCTTGATCGTGCCGGCCTTCGTGAACGGCTGGATGATCGGGTCCATCGTCGGCGACCAGTAGCCGAGGAACACGTCGATCTGCTTGCTCTTGATCCCCGCGAACGTGATCGGCACCGATGCGATCGTCTTCGTCGGGCTGTAGCCGAGCCCCTGCAGCATCGTCGACGCGAGGCCCGTGGTCGCCGCGATGTCGGACCAGCCGACATCCGCGAAGCGCACGTTCTTGCATACGGGGGGATCGGCCGCGTACACGGCCGACATCGGTGCGGTCATCCCGACCCCGCACACCGCTGCGATCAATAGGCGCTTCATCCTGCTTCTCCTCAAAGTGATGTCGTTTGCTTGCTTGATTGCGGGATCGTTTATCGAAGCCGCGCGCCGCGATCCCGGCGGCGTCGCGGACGTAGGTCCGGTCAGCGCCCCGGCAACCGGCGCTCGTAGCTCGGCGCATGGCCGAACTGCGCGCGGTAGGCCTTGCTGAAATGACACGGCGAATGAAAGCCGCAGACCGTCGTCACGCGCGCGATCGACGCGTCGGTCGTGCGCAGCAGGTCGCGCGCGCGCTTCAGGCGCAGCGTCAGGTAATAGTGGGTCGGCGACACGTTCAGGTACACCTTGAACATCCGCTGCAGGTGCCGCTGCGACAGCCGCACGAGCCGCGCAAGCTCCTCGAGCGACAGCGGCTCCTCGATGTTCGCCTCCATCAGCCGCACGACCTCGATCAGCTCCGCGCGCGAGAAGCCGACGCGTGCATCGACCGGGATCGGCTGCGTATCGGTCGAGCTGCGGATGCGCTCCAGGATGAACTGCTCCGACACCTGCGCGGCAAGCTGCTGGCCGAACCGCATGCCGACGAGGTTCAGCATCAGGTCGAGCGGCGCGGTGCCGCCGGTGCAGGTCAGCCGGTCGCGATCGACCACGAACAGCTCGTCGGCGAAGCCGACCTGCGGAAACTCCGCGTGCAGCGCGGACAGATTCTCCCAGTGCACGGTGCAGCGATAGCCGTCGAGCAGCCCGCCCGACATCAGCGCATACGCGCCCGTGCAGATGCCGCCGAGCGGCAGCCCGCGCTCCGCGAGCGCCGCGAGCGTTTCGCGCGCGCGCTCGTCGACCACGTCGCGGATGCGGATGCCGCCGCACACGATCATCACGTCGGGCAGGTTCGCGTAGTCGAGCGCCTGCGTGGGCCGCACCGCGATGCCGTTGCTCGCGCGCGCCGGCGCGCCGTCGAGCGAGTAGATCGACCACGCGTAGTGGTCGGCGCGCGCCACGTAGTTCGCCATCCGAAGCACCTCGACGGCGCTCGAGAACGCGATCATCGAGAAGTTCGGCAGCGTCAGGAAGCCGAAATGGGCGAGGGACGAAACCGGTGAAACGCAGGCGGCGGGCGCAACAGCGACGGCGGACGTCACATCGGTCTCCTGGCGGCGAGGTTGCAGGGAGCCAGCCCCGCGGCCGGTGCCGCGGAAGCCATCATCGAATCGGGGGGAAGCGGCCGGGTCGATCCGGCCGCTGGTCGCTCGCGGTTATGCGTGCGCGGCCTTCACGCGGAACAGCTGCTTGAGGCCCGAGAACAGCGGCGCCTTCACGGTGCCCGGCGCACGGCCGAAGCTTTCGGTGATGCGGTCGAGAATGATCGCGAGCAGCACGACCGACAGGCCGCTCTCGAACCCGAGCCCGATGTCGAGGCGCTGGATGCTCGCCAGCACGTCGTTGCCGAGACCGCCCGCGCCGACCATCGACGCGATGATCACCATCGACAGCGCCATCATGATCGTCTGGTTCACGCCCTGCATGATCGACGGCAGCGCGTTCGGGAACTGCACCTTGTACAGCAGTTGCCACGGCGTGCAGCCGAAGGCCTGGCCGGCCTCGACGATCTCGCGGTTCACGTGGCGGATGCCGAGGCTCGTCAGGCGCACGGCCGGCGGCATCGCGAAGATCACCGTGGACAGGATCCCCGGCACGCGGCCGAGACCGAACAGCATCGCGGCCGGAATCAGGTAGACGAACGCGGGCATCGTCTGCATCAGGTCGAGGATCGGACGCACGATCGCGGCGACCCACTTGCTCTTCGCGGCCCAGATGCCGAGCGGGATGCCGAGCACGAGGCTGATGATCGTCGACGACAGCGTGAGGCCGAGCGTGATGACCGTCTGGTCCCAGAAGCCCGTCGCGAAGATCAGCAGCAGCGACGCGGTGGTGAACAGCGCGAAGCGCCAGCCCACCCGCCACAGCCCGACGCCGATGAAGATCGCCATCATCAGCCACATCGGGATCGCCTGCAGGCTGTGCTCGACGAATGCCGCGAGACCCTCGATCGCCTGGCCGATCGTGTCGAACGTCTTCGCATCGTGGTCGAGCAGGTAGTGAACGGACTGGTCGACCCAGCTGCCGAGCGGAATCATTTCAGACATGGGAGCCTCGCGAACGCGTGATGGCCTTCAGGATGAGCGCACGATCGACCGAGCCGCAGTAGCAGCCCTCGTCGTCGACGACGGGCAGTGCATTCGGGTTCGCGACCACGCGCGCGACGACATGTTCCAGCGACGCATCGAGCCGGATGCTTTCGATCGGCCGCACCGACGGCGTGGCCTGGCCGATCGCGTCGCGCGTGACGAAGCCGCGAAGCTTGCGTTCGGCGTCGAGCACGAACGCGTATTCGGCGCTGCCGTTCAGCGTCGCCGCGACGTTCGCGGCATCGCACTTCGACACGATCGGCACGGCGCCCGTCTGCATCAGGTCGCCGGCCGTGAGGTAGCGGCTGGTGTCGATGCCGTCGAAGAACGCGCGCACGTAGTCGTCGGCCGGGTTCGCGATGATGTCCTGCGGCGTGCCCACCTGCACGAGCCGGCCGCCCTCCATGATCGCGATGCGGTTGCCGATGCGCAGCGCCTCCTCGAGATCGTGCGACACGAACATGATCGTGCGGCGCTGTTCCTTCTGCAGTTGCAGCAGCACGTCCTGCATTTCGCGGCGCTTGAGCGGATCGAGCGCGGAGAACGCCTCGTCCATGATCATCAGCGACGGGTTCACGGCCAGCGCGCGGGCGAGGCCGACGCGCTGCTGCATGCCGCCCGACAGCTCGGACGGCAGCTTGTGCGAAAACGGCGCGAGGCCGACCTGCTCGAGCACGTCCATCGCACGGCGCTCGCGCTCCTTCTTGCCGACGCCCGCGACCTCGAGGCCGAATGCGGCGTTCGACACCACGGTGCGATGCGGCATCAGCGCGAACGACTGGAACACCATGCTCATGTCCTTGCGGCGCAGCGCGGTCAGCGCCGAGCGACGCGCCGACGCGACGTCGAGCCCGTCGATCGTCACCTTGCCGGCGCTCGGATCGACCAGCCGGTTCACGAGGCGGATCAGCGTGGACTTGCCGGAGCCGGACAGGCCCATCAGCACGAAAATTTCGCCTTCCTGCACATCGAAGGACACGTTGTGCACGCCGACGACCTGACCGGTGCGCTTGAGCACCTCGTCCTTCGTCGCGCCGGCGGCGAGCATGTCGAGCGCCTGCTGCGGATTGCTTCCAAACACCTTGCACAGACCTTCGACTACGACCTTGGGGGCATCCATCGAAACCTTCTCCTCGTGTAGCGGGGACTCACGCGTGTCATAGCGTGCCTACATAGTTGCCAGAAAAAACCCCGACCTGCCGACGAATTACGACAAACGCTTGCGCAAATGCGACACGGCCGTCAGCCCCGCCCGGTGGGGCGCGGCACGCGGCGGCACCCGATTGCGGCGGCGCAATACGCGCACGGCCAGCAACGGCGGGCATCGCACACCGGACTTGTGCGCAGCAGCGGGCCGCGCATCGCGCCAAATCTTGCGCCCATGCGCATCCGGCGCAGGTCGTTTTGCGACAATTTCACGTCCGATCCGAAGCCGGGCGGTTCAGACGAAAGCACGGACCGCATTCGCCGATGAAAAGCATGACCGTGCGGAAAGGCGCCTGACGACACCGGAAGACGCATCCCGCGATACCGCGCCAACCGGGAAAATCCGCTCAGGCCGCTGTGATACATTCCCCGCCAACAGGCTGAGCGCGCGCAGGCCGCCGCGCCAGCCACCGCTGTTCGCCGCGCCTGCCGGTTCGCCTGCCGGCCTTGCCGGCACCGCCTCGATCGGCAGGCGTCCGGCCGACGGCCGATAACGATACGAGAGAGGGAGCAAGGCGAGATGAATTGGGCGTTTACCGCAATCGGCTTCATCGTGGGCGGGATTGCCGCATTGATCGGGGATTTCTCCGCCGCCAACGGCGCACTGCTCGGCGCCGCGATCGGGTTCTGTCTCGATCACACGCGGCAACAGCGCAAGCGCAAGGCCGCGGCATCCGCGCCGCACGCGATGCAGCAACCGCCCGCGGCCCCGAACGTCCCGCTCGCCGATCGCGTCGCGCGCCTCGAAGCGACCGTCGAGACGCTGACGCGCGAGATCGCGTCGCTGCGCGGCCAGTTGGCCGGCACGCAGGCCGGTTCGGCAACGACCGGCGCCACGGCGTTCACGCCCGCGGGCGCCGCCGGCACCACATCCGTCCCCGCCGCTGTCCCGCCGCCCGCCGCCCTGCCGCCGCGCCCGATCGCGCCATCCGCCGCGGCGCGTGCGGCCTCGCCCGCATTCGCATCGGCCCCCGCGCCGGAGCCGGTGCACGCGACCGTGCCGGCGCCGGCCGCACGCGCGCCGGCGAGCGACGCGCCCGCTTACGCCGCGCCGCGTCCGCCCGCGCCGCCCGCGCCCCGTGAACCCGGCATCGCCGAGCGCGCCTTCCGCGCCGCGCGCGACTGGCTGCTCGGCGGCAACACGGTCGTGCGCGTCGGGATCGTGGTGCTGTTCTTCGGCGTCGCGTTCCTGCTCAAGTACGCGGCCGACAACAACATGCTGCCGATCGAATTCCGCCTCGCGGGCACGGCGCTCGGCGCGGCCGCGCTGCTCGCGCTCGGCTGGCGCGTGCGCGGGCGCCGCGCCGCGTACGGCCTCGTGCTGCAGGGCGGCGGCGTCGGCATCCTGTACCTGACGATCTTCGCCGCGACCAAGCTGTACGCGCTGCTGCCGATCGGCGCCGCGTTCCCGCTGATGGTCGCGGTCTGCGCACTGAGCGCGTTCCTCGCGGTGCGCCAGGACGCGCTGCCGCTCGCGTTCATGGGCAGCGGCGGCGGCTTTCTCGCGCCGGTGCTGCTGTCGACCGGCCAGGGCAACCACGTCGCGCTGTTCAGCTACTACGCGCTGCTGAACGCAGGGATCTTCGCGATCGCGTGGTTCAAGGCCTGGCGTCCGCTGAACCTGCTGGGCTTCGTGTTCACCTTCACGATCGGCACGGCGTGGGGCGTGACGGCCTACCGCCCCGCGCTGTTCGCGAGCACCGAGCCGTTCCTCGTGCTGTTCTTCCTGATGTATGTCAGCATCGCGCTGCTGTATGCGGTGAAGCGCGAGCTTGCGCTGCGGCACTACGTGGACGGCACGCTCGTGTTCGGCACGCCGATCGTCGCGACCGCGCTGCAGGCCTCGCTCGTGAAGGACCTGCCGTTCGGGCTCGCGTGGAGCGCGGTCGCGCTGTCGGCGTTCTACGTCGCGGTCGCCGCCTGGCTCGCGCGGCGCCGCGACCGTCTCGCGCTGCTGTTCGAATCCATGCTCGCGCTCGCGGTGATCTTCGCGACGCTGGCCGTGCCGCTCGCGTTCTCGGGCCCGACGACCAGCGCGGCGTGGGCGATCGAAGGCGCGGCCATCGTGTGGCTCGGCGTGCGCGAGAAGCGCATGCTGCGGTTCGGCTTCGGGCTGCTGATGCAGGTCGCCGCGGCCGGTGCGTTCTTCACGAGCCTGCTCGGGCAGGCCGACGCCGCCGCGCTGCCGGTGCTCAACAGCCCGTTCGTCGCGATGCTGCTGATCGCGCTGGCCGGCCTGTTCACCGGCTGGTGGCTGCACGGGCGCCCGCAAGCGCGCGCGTGGCACGCGTGGATGCCCGAAATCGGCGCCGCGGCCGCGGCGTGGGGGCTGCTGTGGTGGGTCAGCGGCGGGCTGCACGAGATCCTCGTGTACGCGAGCCGTCACGTCGACCTGCATGCCGACCGCTTCGTCGTCGATACGACCGCGCTGTTCGCGGCCGGCACCGCCTGGCTCGCGCACGTCGCGCGCCGCCGGCTCGCCTGGCCGCTCGCCGAATGGCCCGCGCTCGCGCTGACGCCGGTGCTGGCGCTGCTCGCGCTGCGCGCGTTCGACGTACACGAAGCGCCGCTGTCGGGCATGGGCGCGTTCGCGTGGCCCGTCGCCGCCGGCGCGGGGCTTGCGCTGCTGTGGCGGCAGTCGCGCGGCACGGCAAGCGCCGATCCCGCGCAGCGCGCGGCGCCCGGCTTCGTGCCGGGCGTCGCCGCCGGCGTCGTCGCGCCGCTGCATACGCTGACGTTCTGGACGGTGGGCGCGCTGCTGTCGCTCGAAGGCTTCTGGCGCCTGCGCGCGTTCGTCCCCGAAGGCGCCTGGAGCTGGAGCGCGTGGGCGTACGGCTTCGGCACGCTGCTCCTGCTGGTGTCGGGCCCCGGCTCGCGCCTGCGCTGGCCCGTCGCGGCCTTCCCACGCGCGTACCAGGTGTGGGGCGCCGCGCCGCTCGCCGCGCTGCTGTGGCTGTGGAGCATCGCCAGCGCGAGCAGCGACGGCGATGCGTCGCCGCTGTTCTGGCTGCCGCTGCTCAACCCGCTCGACGTCGCGCAGGGCCTCGCGTTCGTCGCCGTTGCTGCGTGGCTGCGCCGCCTGAAGACGCTCGGCGTCGCGTGGCACCCGCGCGCCGTCGATTACGCGGCGATCGCGACCGTGTTCCTGTGGTTCAACGCGCTGATGCTGCGCACGCTGCATCATGGCTTCAACCAGGCCTACGACATCGACACCGTGCTGTCGTCGTTCGCCGTCCAGCAGGTGTTCATGGTCGGCTGGAGCCTGTTCGCGTTTGCCGGGATGTGGCTGACGCGCCGCGACGGCATTGCCCGCACGTGCGCGCTCGCGTCGCTGCCGCTCGTCGTCGTGATGTGGGTGTGGACCTTTTACGCGAACGTCACGCAGGACGGCGGAAGCTGGGCGCGCGTGCCGCTCTTCAACCCGCTCGATCTCGTGCTCGCGGTCGTCTATGCGCTCACCGCGTCGTGGTTCGCGCGCACCCGCAAGCTCGGCTGGTCGTTCGGCCGCTATCGCGTCGAACTGCTGAGCGCGGCCGGCGTGACCGCGTTCCTGTGGCTGAACGCGATCCTGCTGCGCACGCTGCATCACTGGGCCGGTGTGCCGTACCGGCTCGACGCGCTGGCGGAATCGACGCTCGTGCAGGCGTCGGTGTCCGTGTACTGGACGCTCTGCGCGCTCGCGATCACGATCTGGGCCACGCGCCGCGGGCTGCGCCCGCTGTGGCTCGTCGGCGCCGCGCTGCTCGCGCTCACGGTCGTCAAGCTGTTCCTGTTCGACCTGTCGCACGTGACCGGCATCGAGCGCATCGTATCGTTCATCGGCATCGGCGTGCTGCTGCTGTTGATCGGCTATTTCTCGCCGCTGCCGCCGAAGGCCGCGGCGCAACGGGACGACCCGCGATGAAACCACCCGCCGCCCTGCCCGGACTGTGCCTGCTCGCGTCGTTCGCGGCGGCCCTCGTCCCCGCGCACGCCGAAGGCGTCGCGCAGCGCTTCGCGCTCGACCTCGACGGCAGCGCCGCGTATTACCAGCTCACCGTGCCGCAATCCGTGTATGCGGCAAGCCGGCGCGACGATCTCGGCGACCTGCGCATCTTCAACGGCGCGGACGAACCCGTGCCGTATTCGCTCGACGCGCCGGCCGCGGCCGCGCCCGCCGTGCCGCCGGTGCGCACGCCGGTGCACTGGTTCCCGCTGCCGCCCGCCCGGGCGGACAACGGCGCCGCGCCGCTCGGCGTGACGGTCGGCCCGGACGGTGCGCTGCGTGCGGCCGTCGCCGCGCCGGCGCGCGCGCGGCACGGCGCGGATCTCGTCGACCTGTCGCATACGGACGGCACCCTCGACGCGCTGCTCGTGCACGTGGGCGACGACACCTACCAGGGGCGCGTCGCGGTCGAGGCGAGCGACGATCTGCGCAGCTGGCGGCCACTCGGCGGCACCGAGTTGCTGAAGGTCGGCCACGGCGACGACATGCTGGTGCAGGAGCGCATCGCGCTCGACGGCGCGGCGCCGCGCTACCTGCGGCTCGACTGGCCCGACGGCGCACCCGCGATCGCGTCGATCGACGTCGAAACGCACCCGCGCGACGCACGCGGGACCGACGCCGCGTCCGTGCCGCGCCTGTGGCGCAACGCCGTGCGCGTGCGGGCCGGCAGCGCGCCCGGCGAATATCTGTTCGACACCGACGGCGCGTATCCGGTCGACCGCGTGCGCATCGACCTGCCGCAGCCGAACACCGTCGCGCGCGCGACGCTGCAGAGCCGCGCCGACACGCAGTCGCCGTGGCGCGACGTGGCGGGCGCGGTGCTGTTCCGGCTGCAGGGCAAGGCCGGCGAACAACGCAATCCGCCGCTCGAATTCGCGGCGGATACGGATCGCGCGTGGCGGATCGTCGTCGACATGCGCAACGGCGGCTTCGGCGGCGGGCAGCCCGCCGTCGCGATTGGCTGGCACCCGGCCGCGCTGACCTTCGTCGCGCGCGGCGCGCCGCCGTTCACGCTCGGGGTCGGCGACGCGTCGCTCGCATCGTCGGCCGTGAGCCGCGACGCGCTGCTGGTCGGGATGGCGCCCGAAGTGCGGCCCGCCCGCGTGGGCGCGGCGTTGCCGGTATCGGCCGTCGCGCCCGCGCCGGCCGCCGGAACCGATGCGACACGCCGCTACGTGCTATGGGGCGCGCTGGTCGTCGCGGTCGGCATGCTCGGCACGATTGCATGGCGCCTGGCCAGGGGCGGGCACGACACGCCCGGCCGCGACGCGTGACGCCGCGCCGCCGGGCCCCGCCCGTCTTTATGCGCCGTTTATCGGGCGCGCCCGTTTCTTTCGACGGTCGCAACGCATAACTGCGTACAGTCGTCGCATCGGAACCACGATGCGACGACATGCAGGCAACCCCTTCATCGCACGACCGGCCGGTGCCGCGCAAGCGCACGGCCCTGCCGCCACGACGGCTTCTGCCGTGTCTCACGCTCGCGCTGTCGCTGTCGGCCGCGTTGCCCGCGCATGCCGACGACATGCCGGCGGCGCCCGTCGCCGCCGCCAGCGCGCCGCAAGCCGCGCTTCCCCCGGCGCTCGACGCGATCGTCGCAACGCTGCGCGACCGCTTTCATGTCGCGTATGCGGACGCACGCGCGATCGCCCGCGCGGTGCAGACCGAATCGGATCGCTACGGTCTCGCGCCGGCGCTGCTGCTCGCGATCATCGCGGTCGAGTCCGGTTTCGATCGCCGCGCGGTCAGTGTCGCCGGCGCGCGCGGGTTGATGCAAGTGCTGCCGACCGCCCATCGCGACCTCGTCGCGCATGTGAAGGACCTGTCCGACCCGGCCACCAACGTGCGGATCGGCGCGGCCATCTTCCGCGGCTATCTCGACGATGCGGACGGCGACGTCGAAACCGCGCTCGTGCGCTACAACGGCGGCACGAAGCGCTATGCGCAGCGCGTCGCGCTGCGCGTGCAGCAGTTCGACGCGCAGTTGCGCCGCCCGAACGACGCGGCGAACGACGCGCTGCGGACCGCCGCCAACCCGTAAGCGCGACCCGCTATGCGGCCACCGCGAGCCGGTAGCCGACGCCCGTCTCCGTGAGGATGTACGCGGGCCGCCGCGGATCGCACTCGAGCTTGCGCCGCAGGTGGCCGACGTACACGCGAAGGTAGTGCGCGTTCTTGCCGTGCGCCGCTCCCCACACCTCGTTCAGCAGACGGTCGTGCGTGAGCAGCCGTCCCGCGTGATGCGCGAGCGCGGCCAGCAGCCGGAATTCGATCGGACTCAGATGCACGCGCGCCCCGCCGCGCAGCACCTCGCGCTCGACGAGATCGACGCTCACGTCGCCGAAGCGCACGCGCACCGCGTCGATGCGCCCGCCGCCGGCCTGCCGCCGCAGGTGCGCACGAATGCGGGCAATCAGCTCGGCCGCGCCGAACGGCTTGGTCAGGTAGTCGTCCGCGCCCGCGTCGAGCGCGGCCACCTTGTCGCTCTCCGCATTCAGCGCCGACAGCACGATCAGCGGCACGGCCGAGCACGCGCGCAGCGCGAGGATCAGATCGATGCCGCCGAGGTCGGGCTGGTTCGTGTCCGCGACGATCAGGTCGGGGCGGCGCGCGGCGACCAGCGCCACGCCGGCGGCGCCGGTCGCGGCCTCGCACACGTGCATGTGTACGGCCCTCAGCGCGACGTGGACGAAATGCCGGATGAACCTGTCTTCGTCGACGATCGCGATGACGACGGTCGGTTCGCTCATGCGGCGGCGCCTCCGTCCCGCGCGTCGCGCGCGCATACGCGCGCGTTACCGTGTGCATTCATCTTCACGCCCATCCGCATGCGACCAGCACCATGTCGATCAGCTTGATGAACGGGAACGGCAGCAGCACGCCGCCGAGGCCGTACATCAGCAGGTTGCGGCGCAGCAGCGGCGCCGCGCCGAGCGGACGATAGCGCACGCCCTTCAGCGCCAGCGGAATCAGCGCGACGATGATCAGCGCGTTGAAGATCACCGCCGACAGGATCGCGGACGCCGGCGACGCGAGGTGCATCACGTCGAACACGCGCAATTGCGGATAGGTCGTCGCGAACGCGGCCGGGATGATCGCGAAGTACTTCGCGACGTCGTTCGCGATCGAGAAGGTCGTCAGCGAGCCGCGCGTCATCAGCATCTGCTTGCCGATCTCGACGATCTCGATCAGCTTCGTCGGGTTCGAGTCGAGGTCGACCATGTTCCCCGCTTCCTTCGCCGCCTGCGTGCCGGTGTTCATCGCCACCGCCACGTCGGCCTGCGCGAGCGCCGGCGCGTCGTTCGTACCGTCGCCCGTCATCGCGACGAGGCGGCCTGCCGCCTGATGCTCGCGGATCGTCGCGAGCTTGGTTTCCGGCGTCGCTTCCGCGAGGAAGTCGTCGACACCCGCTTCCGCCGCGATCGCCGCGGCCGTCAGCCGGTTGTCGCCCGTCACCATCACGGTCTTGATGCCCATCTTGCGCAGTTCCGCGAAGCGCTCCTTGATGCCGCCCTTCACGATGTCCTTCAGCTCGATCACGCCGAGCACGCGCGCGACGCCTTCGCACCGCTCGGCCACGGCGAGCGGCGTGCTGCCGCGACGGGCGATATCGGTCACGACCGCCTCGACCTCGCGCGTGACGCGACCGCCGTGCGCCTCGACGTAGCGGACGATCGCATCGGCCGCGCCCTTGCGGATCTCGCGGCCGGGCGCGCCGGGCGACGCCCCCGCGGGGAACAGGTCGACGCCGCTCATGCGCGTCTGCGCGCTGAACGACAGGAACACCGGATGCAGCGCCTGCATGTCCCGCTCGCGCAGGTTGAAACGCTGCTTCGCGAGCACCACGATGCTGCGGCCTTCGGGCGTTTCGTCGGCGAGCGACGACAACTGCGCGGCATCGGCCAGCGCTTCCTCGGTCACGAACGGCGCCGGCACGAACGCCGACGCCTGGCGGTTGCCGAGCGTGATCGTGCCGGTCTTGTCGAGCAGCAGCACGTCGACGTCGCCGGCCGCTTCCACCGCGCGCCCCGACGTCGCGATCACGTTCGCCTGCATCATCCGGCTCATGCCGGCCACGCCGATCGCGGACAGCAGGCCGCCGATCGTCGTCGGAATCAGGCACACGAGCAGCGCGACCAGCGCGGTGATCGTCACCACGTGGCCGGCCTTCATCGCGTCGACCGCGAACGTCGAGAACGGCAGCAGCGTCGCGGTCGCGAGCAGCATCACGATCGTCAGCGCCACCAGCAGGATCGTCAGCGCGATCTCGTTCGGCGTCTTCTTGCGCTTCGCGCCCTCGACCATCGCGATCATGCGGTCGAGGAACGCCTCGCCCGGATTGACGGCGACCCGCACGACGATCCAGTCGGACAGCACGCGCGTGCCACCCGTCACCGACGAGAAGTCGCCGCCCGATTCGCGGATCACGGGTGCGGATTCGCCGGTGATCGCCGATTCGTCGACCGACGCGACGCCTTCGATCACGTCGCCGTCGGCCGGGATCGTGTCGCCGGCCTCGACGAGCACGACGTCGCCCTTGCGCAGGTCGGTCGACGCCATCACCTCGACGGCGGCCTTCGCGTGCGCGGCCGCGAGCTTTTTCGCGACGACGTTGTGCTTCGCACTGCGCAGCGATGCGGCCTGCGCCTTCGAGCGCCCTTCCGCGAGCGCCTCGGCGAAGTTCGCGAACAGCACCGTGAACCACAGCCACAGCGCGATCGCGAGGATGAAGCCCGACGGCGCCTCGGCCTGGCCGGCCAGCGCCGCGACCCACAGGATCGTCGTCAGGATGCTGCCGACGTATACGCAGAACATCACCGGGTTGCGGAACTGCGTGCGCGGCGTGAGTTTCCTGAACGAATCGGCGATCGCCGGGCGCACGAGCGCCGGATCGAACATCGAGCGCGCGGCCGTGCGCGCATGGCCCGGCTGCGCGGAGCGCGGGCCCGTCACGGGTGCGAGAGACATGGCGGTTCTCCTTGTGCCGGCGCATGGGCGCGGCGGCATCCGATTCCACGAAACCATCTTATGAAGGTTCACGTGAAGATCGCGGCAAAGGAGCGCGTCAAAGTATAAAAAGCGCGTAAACGTCGGTTTCGCCGCAGCGCGGCGGGGGTGTCTCAAGGGCCGTACACGAGCGGGAGCGCCACACTCCGCTCACATGACGTTTACGCGGCAAAACAGGAAAACGAACCGGTGCGCGACGTTCAGCCGAACGTGTAGCGCCCGTGCTGGCGCGGCCGCCACGGCGACGAGCGGCAGCTCGCGGCGCCGGCCGCGCGCCGGGCGGCCCAGCCTGCGCCGCGGCGCACGCGCCGGGCCGCGGCAGTCACGCGCGGCAACGGCAACGGCAACGCATACGCGAGACGCCGTACGGCCGCCACGCGCGCGGCGATCCGCGACGCCGGCGCCATGCGGCGCACGCAACGCGCGACGGGTCGCTTGCAGAGGATCGCGCTGTCGTAGCGCTTGCCGTCGAAGCGCATCACGTCGACGACATCGAAACCTTGCGCGCCGTAGAACGCCAGCAGGTGCGCAGCGGGATGCGGCGTATCCAGCGCGAGCAGCGCATAGCCGCGCGACGCGGCCCACTGCTCGGCGAACGACAGCAGCAACGCGCCGATCCCGCGGCTCTGGCACTCGGGGTCCACCGCCACCTGCCGCACGCTCGCGACGCCTTCGCGACGGTACAGCGCGCAGGCCGACGACGGATCGGTCGCGTACAGCGTGGCCGTGCCGATCACGCGCCCGCCGCACACGGCGACATAGCACTCGCCCGCTTCCGCGCGGCGGCGCGTCACGGCCTCGTCCTGGTCGACGCACGTGCAGTTGAGCCCCATTGCGCCGAGCCGCGCGAACGCCCGGTGCAGCATCGGCGTGAGTTGAGCATAGCTGTCGATGGCCGGATCGAAACGCCGCACGATGACCCGATCGGCGCACACCGAAGGCGGCGCGGCGGGTGTACGTTCGGCGATCGCGTTCCAGGGTATCGACATTGCCTTGCTCCGTGGTTGGGATGCCGGAAGTCTATGAGCGCGCCGGTGGCCGTCGCAAGAAAAAATCTCGTAAAACTTTCGGGCCGCGCGCCGTCGCCGCACCGGATTTACGACATTTTTATTTGCGCCGCTCTATACCGTGATCAGGCCGTCCGCGTACTTCGCGTCGCGTGCCGACGGGATGGCCGAAGCAACGCAATCGTCGATTTTCATCGGGAGAAACGCGATGAACCTCGCATTCTGGATGCCGTTCCTGTTCGCGCTCGGCCTCGGCAGCCTCGTGCTGTGCCTGCTGTTCGTCGATGCGTGCGAACGCATCTGAGGAGACGCTCATGGCCTGGCTTGCCGCGATCGTTGCCGCGTTCGCCTTCGTGTACCTGTTCGCCGCGATGATCCGGCCGGAATGGTTCTGACGTCCCGGCGCCGGCGTGCGCCGGCGTGCCCGATTTGCGCGTCGTACTTCACCGACGCAGGGGGAATGGCCCATGTGGACCCTACCGCTACTGATCGTCGTCGCGGCGATCGCCGTGTCGATTCCGCTCAGCCGCTACATGGCGTGGATCATGGACGGCCGCTATCGCGCGCCGCGCGTGCTGCGCTGGTTCGAGGCGAAGCTCGACAGCGGCCGGCAGGACTGGAAGCAGTACACCGTCGCGCTGCTCGTGTTCAACGCCGCGCTGTTCGTGTTCGGCTTCGTCGTCCTGTCGCTCCAGCCGCTGATGCCGCTGAACCCGCTCGGCCGCGGCATGCTCGCGCCGTCGACGATCTTCAACACGGTCATCTCGTTCATGACCAACACGAACCTGCAGCACTATTCGGGCGACCAGCACCTCTCGAACTTCAGCCAGATCTTCTTCATCCTGCCCAACATGTTTCTGTCGGCGGCGGTCGGGCTGTGCGCGCTGACCGCGATCATCCGGCTGTTCCGCGGCCAGACGGAGATCGGCAACTTCTTCGTCGACATGTGGCGCGTGGTCGTCTACATGTTCGTGCCGATCGCGCTCGTGCTCGGCGCGATCTTCATTCACGAAGGCATGCCGATGACATTGCAGAGCGCCGTGCAGGTGACGACGCTCGAGCCGGCCGCGATGGGCACGGCCGACAACGGCCAGGCGAAGCAGCAGACGCTCGTCGTGGGCCCGGTCGCGGCGGTGATTCCGATCAAGATGCTCGGCACCAACGGCGGCGGCTTCTACGGCATGAACGCCGCGCATCCGTACGAAAACCCGAGCGCGCTGTCGAACTTCATCACGACGCTCGCGATGATGATCTTCCCGTTCTCGCTCGTGCTGATGTACGGCCGCATGCTCCGCCGCATGCGACATGCCGTCGTGATCTACGGCGTGATGCTGTCGATGATGATCGGCCTGATCGCGTGGGCCGTGTACTTCGACACGCTGCAGCCGAACCCGGCATTCACCGCGCACCCGGTCGCGCGCACGTACCCGCTCGCGGGCACCGCGCATTCGGTGACGATCCCGCCGGTCGCGGCGCTGCCGGTCGACCCGCATCTCGGCAACCTCGAAGGCAAGGAACTGCGTTTCGGCACGTCGGCCGGCGCGACCTTCGCGGCGATCACCACCGACGTCACGTGCGGCGCGGTGAACGCCGAGCACGACAGCCTGAACCCGCTCGCGGGCCTGTCGCCGCTGGTCGGCATGTGGCTCAACTGCGTGTTCGGCGGCAAGGGCGTCGGGATGATCAACCTGCTGCTGTTCCTGATCGTCGGCGTGTTTCTCGCCGGCCAGATGGTCGGGCGCACGCCCGAGTACCTCGGCCGCAAGGTCGGCGCGCGCGAGATGAAGCTCGCGATGATCGCGCTGCTCGTGCACCCGATCCTGATCCTCGGGCCGACCGGCGTGTTCTCCGCGACCGACTGGGGCACCCGGGCCGAGGCGAACCCCGGCGCGCACGGCTTTACCGAGATCACGTACCAGTTCGCGTCGGCATCCGCGAACAACGGCTCCGCTTTCGACGGCCTCGGCACCAACTACGGGCTGAACGCGAACCCGAACCCGGCGCCGACCGCCGTGCAGTGGGATCTGTCGACCGGCCTCGTGATGCTGTTCTCGCGCTACCTGCCGATCGTCGCGCCGGTCGCGATGGCCGCGTTCCTCGGCCGCAAGAAGACCGCGCCGGCGACGCTCGGCACGATGCGCGACGACACCGCGACGTTCGGCTTCCTGCTGCTCGGCACGATCGCGATCGTCGGCGCGCTGCTGTTCCTGCCGGTCGCGACGCTCGGCCCGCTCGCGGAGCACCTGGGACCGATGCCGTTCGGCGGATGACGCACACCGCGCGCCGCTCCCCTGCCCTCAGGACGGAACCATCATGAAAACCACGCCCCTGACGCCCGATACCCTGCACGCCCCGCCGGCCGCGCCGAAGCCGCCGCGCACGCCGCGCGACCGGCTGTTCGCGCCGGCGCTGGTGCGCCTCGCGCTCAGGCAGTCGCTGATCACGCTGCGGCCCGACATCCAGTGGAAGAACCCGGTGATGTTCGTCGTCGAGATCGGCGCGATGCTGACGCTCGTGTTCATCGTGCAGATGATGCTCGGCGCCGCGCACGGCCAGGCGCCGCTCACGTACTTCATCGCGCTGTTCTGCTGGCTCGCGCTGACCGTCGTGTTCGCGAACTTCGCCACCGCGATCGCCGAGGAGCGCGGCAAGGCGCAGGCCGATTCGCTGCGCCGCGCGCGGCACGACACGCAGGCCTGCCGGCTGCGCGACGACCGCTCGTGCGAGACGGTGCCGTCGAGCGCGCTGCGCCGCGGCGATCTCGTGCGGGTCCGCGCCGGCGACGTGATCCCGGGCGACGGCGAGATCGTCGAGGGCGCCGCGTCGGTCGACGAATCGGCGATCACCGGCGAATCCGCGCCGGTGATCCGCGACGCGGGCGGCGACCGCTCCGGCGTCACGGGCGGCACGACGGTGCTGTCCGACGAGATCACGGTGCGCATTTCGGCCGGCCCCGGCGAATCGTTCCTCGACCGCATGATCGCGCTCGTCGAGGGCGCGGTGCGGCAACGCACCCCGAACGAGATCGCGCTGACGCTGGTGCTGTCCGCGTTCACGCTGATCTTCCTGATCGTCGTCGTGCCGCTGTGGCCGATGGCGCTGAACGCCGAGCGCTACATGACGAGCTACCTCGGCCTGTCGGAGCCGCTGCACAGCCTCGGCACCGACGTGCCCACGCTGGTCGCGCTGCTCGTCTGCCTGATACCGACCACGATCGGCGCGCTGCTCGCGGCGATCGGCATCGCGGGCATGGACCGCGCGCTGCGCGCGAACATCATCGCGAAAAGCGGCAAGGCGGTCGAGGTGGCCGGCGACATCGACACCGTCGTGCTCGACAAGACCGGCACGATCACGATCGGCAACCGCCGCGCCACCGGCTTCATGCCGGTCGGCAGCGCGGACGAGAACGAACTGAAGCGGCTGGCGTCGCTCGCGTCGTTCGGCGACCGGACGCCCGAGGGCAAGAGCATCGTCGCCGTCGCGTCGCCGCTCGCGCCGTACGTGGGCGGGCATCCGGCGCCCGCTGGCGCGATCGTGATCCCGTTCAGCGCACAGTCGCGCATGAGCGGCATCGACCTGCCCGACGGCCGCACGATCCGCAAGGGCGCGCCCGATGCGGTGATCGCCTGGGTGCGCGAACGCGGCGGCGACGTGCCGTACGGTCTCGCGCCGATCCTCGAGCAGGCCGGCCGGCAGGGCGCGACGCCGCTCGTCGTCGCGAACGGCAACGACATCGCGGGCGTCGTCGTGCTCGAGGACATCCTGAAGCCCGGCATCCGCGAGCGGATCGGCCACCTGCGCAGCATGGGTCTGCGCACGGTGATGGTGACGGGCGACAACGCGCTGACCGCGGCGACCATCGCGCGGCTCGCGGGGGTCGACACGTTCATCGCCGAAGCGACGCCCGAACGCAAGCTCCGGTACCTGCGCGACGAGCAGGCCGAGGGCAAGCTCGTCGCGATGATGGGCGACGGCACCAACGACGCGCCCGCGCTCGCGCAGGCCGACGTCGGGCTCGCGATGAACTCGGGCACGCAGGCCGCAAAGGAAGCCGGCAACATGGTCGATCTCGACAGCGACCCGACCAAGCTGATCGAGGTGATCGAGATCGGCAAGCAGTTGCTGATGACGCGCGGCGCGCTGACCACGTTCTCGATCGCGAACGACGTCGCGAAGTACTTCGCGATCGTGCCCGCGCTGTTCGCCGGCACCTTGCCGTGGCTCGGCGCGATGGACGTGATGCACCTGCATTCGCCGACGTCGGCGATCCTGTCGGCGGTGATCTTCAACGCGCTGATCATCCCGCTCCTGATCCCCGTCGCGCTGAAGGGCGTGCGCTACCGTCCGCTCGGCGCCGACGCGCTGCTGCGCCGGAACCTGCTGATCTGGGGACTCGGCGGCGTGATCGTGCCGTTCGCGGGGATCAAGCTGATCGATGTCGTGATGACGACGCTCGGCCTCGTGTCGTGAACGACGTGCCGGCGAAACCGAGGGAGAGTGCCATGTTGCGCCACCTGTCGAAAAGTCTCTGGCTGCTCGGCTTCATCGTCGTGCTGGTGTGCGGCATCTATCCGGCGATCCTCTGGACGATCGGACAGACCGCCTTCCCGTTCCAGGCGAACGGCAGCCTCGTCGCGGGCCCGGACGGCAAGCCGGTCGGCTCGCTGCTGATCGCGCAGCCGTTCACGCGCGACGAATACTTCCAGAGCCGGCCGTCGGCCGTGTCGTACGACGGCTCGGCGTCGGGTTCGTCCGCGCTGGCGGCGTCGAACTACGCGCTGCGCGACCGCGTCGCGCGCACGATCGCGCCGGTCGCGCGCCATGCGGACGGCCCCCGGGCCGGCCAGCTCGTCGCGCCGGACGTGGAGCGCTGGTTCCGGGCCGACCGGGCCGGCGGCAAGCCGCACGTGGTCGCGCAGTGGGCCGACGCGCACAACGCGCTCGCGCAGGCATGGGTCGGCGCCGACGCGACCCACGCCGCGGCCGTCGACGCCTGGGCGAAACGGCATCCGGACTTGGTGAAGCAGTGGATCGCGGCGAACCCGTCGACCCCGCAGCCGAAGGCGCCCGACCTCGCTGTGCCGTACTTCGAGTGGTTTTCGGCGGCGTATCCGGGCAGGTTTCCGGCGCCCGTCGCGCACGTCGCCGCCGACGGCACGAAGACGACGGCGATCGAACCCGTCGACGCGGGCACGGACATCCGGACGATCTTCTTCGACACCTGGCGGCAGGATCACGCCGACGTCGCGCTGCAGGACGTGCCCGGCGATTTCGTGACGACGTCGGGCTCGGGGCTCGACCCGGACATCACGCTCGCGAACGCGCTGTTCCAGCTCGATCGCGTCGCCGGCGCGTGGGCGGGCGACACGAAACGGCCGGCGGGATCGATCCGCGCGGAAATCGCCGCGCTGCTTCGGCGCGACGCGCACGCGCCGCTGGCGGGCCTCGCGGGCGAGCCGGTCGTCAACGTGCTGCAGACCAATCTCGCACTGCGGCGGATGTACGGTGCGCCGCCCGCGTGACGGCGCGGCGCGGGCGCGCCGTGATCGGCGTTGACAGGCCGCGGCGGCGGCTCCAGACTGACGCGCTCCCCTACTGCCGAACGGTGCGCCGCCTTGATTACCTGCTTCCTTCGCTACGTCGTCGATCCGTACAAGCTCGACCAGTTCGAAACCTACGGCAAGATGTGGATTCCGCTCGTGGAGCAGTTCGGCGGCACGCATCACGGCTACTTCCTGCCGTCCGAAGGGGCGAGCAACATCGCGCTCGCGATGTTCTCGTTCCCGAGCCTCGCGGAATACGAACGCTACCGCGAACGCTCGAAGGACGATCCGGCCTGCCAGGCCGCGTTCCGCTACGCCGAGGAAACGCGCTGCATCGTCAGCTACGAACGCAGCTTCTTCCGGCCGGTGTTCGCGTAACGGGCGACGGCGCGGCGCCTCGCGCCCTCGTCGCGGCCGGGACGAAAAAAAGCCCCGCCTGCATCCGCGTGGCGGGGCCAACCCATGTCAGTAGAGACATCATGGAGGAGACGGGCCCATCTTATCGACCGCGGCGCGTGGCCCCAACCAAGCATTTCTGCTATCGATCTGGGCGGCCGCGCACACGATTGCCCCCGGCTTCCGGCATATCGATAGAACGAAAAGTCGTTTTCAGAGTGGCGACGGGGTCGTTACCATCTGGTTTTTAAGCCTGTGCTTAGCCGGGCAAGCCATCCCCAAGGAGCGCCCCTTGACTGCATTCGATCAACACCGCCGCCCGTTCGTCGTCGGCATTGGCGGTACCACCCGGGCAGCATCGTCGACCGAGCGCGCGCTGTCGTTCGCGCTGCGCGGCGCGCAGGCTGCCGGTGCGCGCACGCGCCTGTTCGACGGGCCGTTCCTGCATACGCTCCCGCACTACGCGCCCGAACACAAGACGCTGACCGACGCGCAGCGCGAGCTGATCGACACCGTGCGCCAGGCCGACGCGATCATCATCGCGACGCCCGGCTATCACGGCGGCGTCTCCGGCCTCGTGAAGAACGCGCTCGATACCCTCGAGGAACTGCGCGCCGACGATCGCCCGTATCTCGACGGGCGCGCGGTCGGCCTGATCGTCACCGCGTACGGCTGGCAGGCGGCCGGCACCGTGCTGACGTCGCTGCGTTCGATCGTGCACGCGCTGCGCGGCTGGCCGACGCCGTTCGGCGCGACCGTAAACACGCTCGAAACGCGCTTCGAAAGCGCCGACAGCTGCTCGGATCCGAAGGTCGTCGCGCAACTCGAGACGGTCGGCACGCAAGCGGCCGAGTTCGCGCTCGCGTTCGCCTCGCATCGCGCGGCGTCGCACGCGGCATCGGTCGACGCGCTCGCCCCCGTGCTGAAGATCGCCAACCAGTAATCGCCCGCTTCCACCGCCCGCGCCCGGCCGATCCGATTCGCCGGCGCGGGCGGCGTCCATTCGGCCCCGCGGCGACGAGCCGCGCGCCGGCGCCTGGCCCGGCTGCCCTCTCCCCGCACCCCGCCCTCTCCCTGCCCCGATAACGATACGGCCCGCCGCATGATTTGCATTGGCCGAAAGATTGGTTCACGCGGCGGGCGGGTTTTCGTACGCTGAACGTCCGAACTCTCTCCGCGCACACCATGAACCGAACGATCCGCTACAAGGGCTATGAAGTCGCCCCCGCCGCCGCCCGGTTGCCGAACGGGCTGTTCGCCGCCAACCTGACGATCGCAAAGGCGAGCAGCGGCCCGTCGCCGCGCTCCGTGTCGTTCGACGCGATCGACTTCTTCTTCGAGGAAGAGCACGCGCTGGCCTACGCGTCCCGCTGGGGCCGCCTCTGGGTCGACACGCACGCCTGACGCCCGGCACGCAGGCGTACGCACGGCCGCACGAAAATACGCGTTTACGGCAGGTATGCAAGAATCTTTCGCCCCGTAATCGCATAACAACGGCCATGACTGACACGCTGCAGGAAGAGCATGCAGCCGCGGATCACGCAATGCGCAACTGGACCTTCGAGAAGCAAGGTCCGGTCAAGATCGGTTCCGATGCGCACCAGCAAATGTTCTGTCGCATGCTGCTCGACACACACAACCCGTACAAGCCGGCCGTGATCGACTGGCCTGCACTCAACCCCGGCGAGCTCAAGCGGCTCACGTCGCTGCCGATCTGGGACATCGCGGTGCAGACCGAAGGGCGCGCGTCGATCCGCGTCGCCACGTTCGCCGCGACGGTCGGCGATCCGCTGCTCCGCCGCGCGCTCGAGATGGACGGCGGCGAGGAAGCCCGCCACAAGGTCGTGCTGTCGAAACTCGTCGAAGCCTACGGTATCCGCCTCGCGCCCGAGCCGGATTACCCGGCGCCCAAGGATCCCGAATGGTCGTGGATGCTCACGGGGTTCAGCGAGTGCATCGACAGCTTCTTCGCGTTCGGCCTGTTCCGTTCCGCGCAGCGCTCCGGCTTCTTCCCGCCCGAACTCGTCGAGACCTTCGAACCCGTGATCCAGGAAGAAGGCCGCCATATCCTGTTCTTCGTGAACTGGTATGCGTGGCACTGGCGCAATCTGCCGTGGTGGCGCCGGCCCTGGTTCTTCGCGCGCGTCGCGGCCGTCTGGGTGCACCTGATCCGGGACCGCATCGGCATCGCGCGCGGCATCGACACCGACGGCGTTGCGCGCGATGCGAATTTCCCCGCGACGAACACCGGCGACATCGGCGAAGCGCTGAACCCGCGCGAGCTGATCGAACTGTGCCTCGCCGAGAACGACCGGCGGATGGCCGGCTACGACAGGCGCCTGCTGCGCCCGATGTTCGTGCCACGCATGGCGCGGTTCGCACTGCGGTTCATCGGGAAGAAGTAGCCCGCCGCGCCGGACGATCGCCCGGTTGCCTGGCCGCCCGGTCGGACCGCCAGGCAACGACCGTCGACGGCAGAAACACCGGCGGAACCCGGATCGCCCGGTCCGGCCGCCGAATCGGCCCGCCCTGCACGCATTTACTCAGACCCCGTTTTATTCAGCACGCTGGCGCGCCCGCCTCGCGTGGGCAAATTGCCACCCGGAATCCGCCCGTTCCCCAGGATCGCGGCCCTCGCCGGCCGGTGTCTTTAACAACCTGTCGACCGACGGCGCACGTCTGCCGTGGGCGGCCCTCGCCGGCCGGCCCGGCACACGTTCCAATCCCGCCCGAATACCAACGTCATCGATATTGTCAATAACAAAAATTCGAAAGCGGAATGATGCCGGCCGGGTCAGCCATTCCGTAGCACTTTTTTACAAGTTTGACGCGCCAACCGCCCGGAACGCCCGCCGTGCGGGCAACGCTTGCCGACACGATGCGCAAATCAGCACAGTCTGAAGTCCGGCGTTTCAAAACGGATTGATTTTCGATTAATCAGATAAACCCAATTAAAAATAAAAACCAATCTGGAATTAACAAATAGACAAAAATCCAATTGCAATATCTACCGGAACATCAACAAACATTACACCACCGAAAGAACGGTCAGGTGCGCAAACGTTTGCCATTTCATTTGTATTACGAATGGTGCCGCCCGATATGTAATCTTTCGCACAAAACGCACGTAACTCATTGATTATTCTGAACAAAAAGGAATGAACCCCAAAACTCACGAATCCTACATGACACATTCCTGCACCTTTCAAATATATTCGACATCGAGCCATCGAAACACTCACCATTAACCATTCTTTAACTTTCAAAACCCGCTATTTATCACTTTTTATCAATCTAAAAAAACAGCCTCCAATAAACTCCGCCCATCGATTTTTAGATTTCACGCGAGCGCACGGCGTATTCCTCTAACGAAAGAGACCGGTGTGTGGCGTGCATATTTGGAGGTAGCAGGACATGAATCGCACATACCGCTCGATCTGGAACGAGGCCCTTGGCGCTTGGGTCGCCGCATCGGAACACGATACGGCTAGGGGCAAGCCGAACAAGTCGGCCGTCGTGAAGGCCGTTGCAACGGCCATCCTCGTCGCGGGGGCGGGCGTCGGCAACGTCGCGCACGCGCAGTACAGCGCCGGCGGCGGGGTCGCGACCAACGCAACGTCGATCGCCATCGGCGCCGGCTCCAGCGGGCTGAGCGTTCCGGGCCAGAGCCCGACCGCCTCGGCCGCCGGCGCGATCGCCATCGGCGCCAACTCGACGACCAACACAGTCGCCAGCGGGTCGAACTCGACGGCATTCGGCACCGGTGCGTCGGCCACCGGCACCGCGGCGTCCGCATTCGGCCAGGGCACGTCGGCGACCGGCAGTTTCGCGACCGCCATCGGCAGCGGCACGAAGGCCTCCGCCAACTATGCAACCGCCCTGGGCAGCACCAGCGCGGTGAACGGCGTCCAGACGCAAGCATCCGGCGTCGGCTCGACCGCGATCGGCAGCAACGCCACCGCGGGCGCGCAGGCCGCCGCACAGGATTCGATCTCGATCGGCGGCCAGTCGTCGGTCGCCGCCACCGCGACGTCCGGCATCGCGATCGGCCGCGGGGCGACGGTGAACAGCGCGTACGGTATCGCGCAGGGCGACGGCGTCGTTTCCGGCGCAAATGGCCAGAACGTCGCAATCGGCTCATCGGGTACGACGGCGAACGCCGGCACGACGACCAGCGGCGCAGTTGCGATCGGCATGAACCAATCTGCAATCGGTAACGGCGCGGTTGCGATCGGCGCCGGCAACACGGCGAGCGGCACGGGCTCCGTCGCGCTGGGCAACACCGCCACGGCGCTCAACGGATCCGTGGCACTCGGCAGTTCTGCCTCCGCCTCCGGCACCAACGGTTCGGTGGCCATCGGCAATTCCGCGACCGCAACCGGTACGGGCGCGATCGCATTCGGCAACTCCGGCAGCTTCGCCGCCAATGCGGTGGCGACCGGGAGCGACGCACTCGCACTGGGCAACGGCTCGACGGCCAGCGGCACCTCTGGCGCGGTCGCCGTCGGTCCGGCAACCGTCGCATCGGCCAACTTCGGGACCGCGATCGGTTCGAATTCGACCGCAAACGTCGCGAACTCGGTAGCCCTCGGCGCCCATTCCGTGACGACCAGCGCGCAGACGACAGCCACAGGCGGCACCAACACCGTCAGCAGCGCCACGATCGGCGGTCAGACGTTCGGCAACTTTGCAGGCTCCGGAGCGGCTGGCGGTGTCGTCAGCGTCGGGCAGGCCGGCAACGAGCGCCGCATCCAGAACGTCGCGGCAGGCCTCGTCACGTCGTCCAGCACCGACGCAATCAACGGCAGCCAGCTGTACTCGGTCGCGAGCACGACGACGTCGAGCATCACGAGCCTGTCGACTTCGGCATCGACCGGCCTGTCGTCGGCCACCAGCTCGATCTCGTCGCTGTCGACCTCCACGTCGACGGGTCTGTCGTCAGCCACCAGCTCGATCGGCTCGCTGTCCACCGGCCTCTCGTCGACCAACAGCTCGGTTTCGTCGCTGTCGACTTCCACGTCGACCGGCCTGTCGTCGGCTACCAGCTCGATCGGTTCGCTGTCCACCGGCCTCTCGTCGACCAACAGCTCGGTCACGTCGCTGTCGACTTCCACGTCGACCGGCCTGTCGTCGGCTACCAGCTCGATCACCTCGCTGTCGACCTCGACCTCGACCGGCTTGTCCTCGGCGAACAGCTCCATCACGTCGCTGTCCACGTCGACCTCGACCGGCTTGTCGTCGGCCAACAGCTCCATCACGTCGCTGTCGACCTCCACGTCGACTGGCCTGTCCTCGGCTACCAGCTCGATCGGTTCGCTGTCCACCGGCCTCTCGTCGACCAACAGCTCGGTTACCTCGCTGTCGACTTCGACCTCGACCGGCCTGTCGTCGGCCAACAGCTCGATTAAGTCGCTGTCCACGTCGACCTCGACCGGCCTGTCGTCGGCCAACAGCTCGATCACCTCGCTGTCCACGTCGACCTCGACCGGCCTGTCGTCGGCCAACAGCTCGATCACCTCGCTGTCGACCTCAACCTCGACGGGCCTCTCGTCGGCTAACAGCTCGATCACGTCACTGTCGACCTCCACGTCGACCGGCCTGTCCTCAGCCACCAGCTCGATCGGTTCCCTGTCGACCGGCCTCTCGTCGACCAATAGCTCGGTAACCTCGCTGTCGACTTCGACCTCGACGGGCCTCTCGTCGGCGAACAGCTCGATCACGTCGCTGTCGACCTCCACCTCGACCGGCCTGTCGTCGGCCAACAGCTCGATCACCTCGCTGTCGACCTCCACCTCGACCGGCCTCTCGTCGACCAATAGCTCGGTCACCTCGCTGTCGACCTCGACCTCGACCGGCCTGTCCTCGGCCACCAGCTCGATCGGTTCCCTGTCAACCGGTCTCTCGTCGACCAACAGCTCGGTCACATCGCTGTCGACCTCCACGTCGACGGGCCTGTCGTCGACCAACAGCTCGGTCACCTCGCTGTCGACCTCCACGTCGACGGGCCTGTCGTCGGCCAACAGCTCGATCACGTCGCTGTCGACTTCCACGTCGACCGGCCTGTCCTCGGCCACCAGCTCGATCGGTTCCCTGTCGACCGGCCTGAGCTCGACCAACAGCTCCGTCCTGTCGCTGTCGACCTCGACGTCGACCGGCCTGTCGTCGGCCACCAGCTCGATCGGCTCGCTGTCCACCGGCCTGAGCACGGTCACGGTCAAGACGGACAACCTCGGCAACAGCACGGCGGCGGCACTCGGCGGCGGCTCGACGTACAACCCGACGACCGGCACGGTCTCCGCGCCGGCATACACGACCTACAACGCGAACGGCACGACGTCGACCGCCACCAGCGTCGGCTCGGCGATCAACAACATCAACAGCCAGGGCATCAAGTACTTCCACGCGAACTCGACCGGCGCAGACAGCACCGCGACCGGCACCGACGCAGTCGCCATCGGCAGCGGCGCCGTCGCCAGCACGAACGATTCCGTCGCGCTCGGCACCGGCGCGCAGACCGCCCCCGCTGTCGCCACGAGCAGCGCGACCGTCGGCGGCGTGACGTTCGGCGGATTCGCCGGCACCTCGCCGGTCGGCACCGTCAGCGTCGGCAGCCTCAACAACGAGCGACAAATCACCAACGTCGCCGCCGGCCAGGTAACCGCGACGAGTACCGACGCGATCAACGGCAGCCAGCTCTATTCGGTCGCCCAGCAGGTCGGTACCGCGACCAGCGCCATTTCGTCGCTGTCGACCTCCACGTCGACGGGCCTCTCGTCGGCCAACAGCTCGATCACCTCGCTGTCGACCTCCACGTCGACCGGCCTGTCGTCGGCCACCAGCTCGATCGGCTCGCTGTCGACCGGCCTCTCGTCGACCAACAGCTCCGTCACGTCGCTGTCCACGTCCACATCGACGGGTCTGTCGTCGGCCAACAGCTCGATCACGTCGTTGTCGACCTCCACGTCGACGGGTCTGTCGTCGGCCAACAGCTCGATCACGTCACTGTCCACCTCGACCTCGACGGGTATCACCTCGCTGTCGACCGGCCTCTCGTCGACCAACAGCTCCGTCACCTCGCTGTCGACCTCGACCTCGACGGGCCTCTCGTCGGCGAATAGCTCCATCACGTCGCTGTCCACGTCGACCTCGACCGGCCTCTCGTCGGCCAACAGCTCGATCACGTCGCTGTCCACCTCGACCTCGACGGGCCTCTCGTCGGCGAATAGCTCCATCACGTCGCTGTCGACCTCGACCTCGACGGGTATCACCTCGCTGTCCACCGGCCTCTCGTCGACCAACAGCTCCGTCACGTCGCTGTCGACCTCGACCTCGACCGGCCTCTCGTCGGCGAATAGCTCCATCACGTCGCTGTCCACGTCGACCTCGACGGGCCTCTCGTCGGCCAACAGCTCGATCACCTCGCTGTCCACGTCGACCTCGACGGGCCTCTCGTCGGCGAATAGCTCCATCACGTCGCTGTCCACCTCGACCTCGACGGGTATCACCTCGCTGTCCACCGGCCTCTCGTCGACCAACAGCTCCGTCACCTCGCTGTCCACCTCGACCTCGACCGGCCTGTCCTCGGCGAACAGCTCGATCACGTCGCTGTCGACCTCGACCTCGACGGGTATCACCTCGCTGTCCACGGGCCTCTCGTCGACCAACAGCTCCGTCACGTCGTTGTCTACCTCGACCTCGACCGGCCTGTCCTCGGCGAATAGCTCGATCACGTCGCTGTCCACCTCGACCTCGACGGGTATCACCTCGCTGTCCACGGGCCTTTCATCGACCAACAGCTCCGTCACGTCGTTGTCGACCTCGACCTCGACCGGCCTGTCCTCGGCGAATAGCTCGATCACGTCGCTGTCGACCTCCACGTCGACGGGTATCACCTCGCTGTCCACCGGCCTTTCGTCGACCAACAGCTCCGTCACCTCGCTGTCGACCTCGACCTCGACCGGCCTCTCGTCGGCCAACAGCTCGATCACGTCGCTGTCCACCTCGACCTCGACGGGTATCACCTCGCTGTCCACCGGCCTCTCGTCGACCAACAGCTCCGTCACCTCGCTGTCCACGTCGACCTCGACCGGCCTCTCGTCGGCCAACAGCTCGATCCTGTCGCTGTCCACCTCGACCTCGACGGGTATCACCTCGCTGTCCACCGGCCTGAGCACGACGAACAGCTCGGTGACATCGCTGTCAACCTCGACCTCGACCGCGATCAACGCCGCGAAGACGCACTACTACAGCGTCAACGACGGCGGCACGCAGCAGGCGAACTACAACAACGACGGCGCCACGGGCATCAACGCCCTCGCCGCCGGCGTGAACGCCAGCGCGGCGGGCGCCAGCAGCGTCGCGGTCGGCAACGGTTCGAACGCGCAGTCGGCAGGCGCGGTCGCGATCGGTCAGAACGCATCGGCAACGGGCGGCACGGCCGTGTCGATCGGCTCCGGCAACGTCGCCAGCGGCAACGGCGCGGTGGCGATCGGCGATCCGAGCTATGCGTCGGGTACCGGTGCGTTCACGGGCGGCGCGAACAACATCGCGAACAGCGACGGCACGCAAACCGCCACGCCGGCCAACGCGGCCAACGGCGCAGTGGCGATCGGTAACAGCAACACCGCGATCGGGCAAGGATCGGTGGCGCTTGGCAACATGTCGGTGGCAGGTGCGGCGGGCGCGCTGGCATTCGGCGATACCGCGAGCGCCGCCGCGACAGATGGTGTTGCGCTCGGCAGCGGTGCGAAGGCCAACAACGCCAGCGACGTCGCACTCGGCAGCGGTTCGATCACTGCAGCGCCCAACCCCACGCCGACCGGCACGATCGGCGGTTCGACCTACACGTTCGCGGGTGGTGCGCCCACCAGCGTCGTCAGCGTCGGCGCCCCGGGTTCGGAGCGTCAGATCACGAACGTTGCAGCCGGTCAGGTCACCTCGACCAGCACGGATGCCATCAATGGCTCGCAACTCTACGCGACCAATATGGCCGTCGATTCGCTGTCGACGACGCTGTCGTCGTCCGACAGCGCAATCTCGTCGTTGTCGACTGGTCTGAGCTCGACCGACAGTTCGGTCACGTCGCTGTCGACGTCAACCTCGACGGGTCTGTCGTCGGCCAACAGCTCCATCACGTCGCTGTCGACCTCGACGTCGACCGGCCTGTCGTCGGCCACCAGCTCGATCGGCTCGCTGTCGACCGGCCTCTCGTCGACCGACAGCTCGGTGACCTCGCTGTCGACTTCCACGTCGACCGGCCTGTCGTCGGCCAACAGCTCGATCACCTCGCTGTCCACGTCGACCTCGACCGGCTTGTCGTCGGCTACCAGCTCGATCGGCTCGCTGTCGACCGGCCTCTCGTCGACCGACAGCTCGGTCACGTCGCTGTCGACTTCCACGTCGACGGGCTTGTCGTCGGCCAACAGCTCGATCACCTCGCTGTCCACGTCGACCTCGACCGGTTTGTCGTCGGCCAACAGCTCCATCACGTCGCTGTCGACCTCGACGTCGACCGGCCTGTCGTCGGCCACCAGCTCGATCGGCTCCCTGTCGACCGGCCTCTCGTCGACCGATAGTTCGGT